>DASUTF010000054.1:0-46660 GCA_036374695.1 Pyrinomonadaceae bacterium | reverse complement strand
CCCGCGGCCATCGCCTCGGCGATCGCGAGCCCGAAAGCTTCCGAACTTGATGCTGAGACGAACACGTCAAGTTGCGACAAGAACTCAGCGACGTCGATTTTCGATTCGATGACGCGAACACGCTCAGTCAGACCGGCGGATTCAATCGACTGGATCAGTTCCCTTCGGTACTCACCTTCGGTGGAGTTGTCTCGACCCGCGATGATGAACTCCACATCTATGCGTTGATCCGCGACCACCGCGGCCGCGCGCACAAATTCCTTCTGGCCCTTGACGGGAGAGAGTTCACCCAACATTCCGACGCGCAGCATCTTTGTCTCGTTTCTTGCTCCAACTGAGTGAAATCGCTCGAGGTCTATGCCGTGTCGAACTACGGCGATTTGGGCCTCGTCGAAAATCTTCTGGTCGCGCAGGCGGGCGGCGACCGCTTCTGATACCGCAATCACGCGCGCCACGCGGCGTCGCGTGAGCCGGTGCAACGGGCCCATCGGAAACAGCACGTGTCGAGTCAGCACAAGACGCGGGCTCGAGCGTCCTGCAGCCAAAGATGCAAGCGGGTAATCGCGCGCCATGTGCGCATGCACGATGTCTATCTCGCGCTCGCGCGCGAACCGGCGCAGCTTCCAGGCCGACGCTACGTCAAAAGGCTTTCGGAACGAGAGCCGGAGAAGGTTGCTCTCCGGAAGGTTTTGAAGTTCGGAAAGTAGCGGCGAATCCGGCGTCGTAGCAGCAAAGACCTCATGGCCACTGCGCGCAAGGCCATTCGTCAAGTCTACGAAGTGACGCTCGCCGCCTCCGAAATGTCGCGCTGAAGATAACTGAAGAATCCGCATTACGCGGTAGTTATTTCACAACTTCGAAATCAATCCATTGAGATGAGGTGCGGAATTTCTCTTTCGCCAACTGGTCCGTGACGATCACTTGAAGAATGTATTGTCCCGGTTGCATTGCGCTGCCAATTTGTAAGCGGCCGCCCGCAATCAGTTGTTTGAGATCTCTCTGGCCGGTCACATCAAATGGCGTAGCCTTGCCGGCGTAAATTTCCTGCCCGTCGCGAAGCAATCGTATCTGTGTCTGAAGCTGCGGCTGCTTGTTAGCCTTATCCAACTGTGCGTTGTAGATAACGTAACCGTAATCCATCATGGAGCCGTCCGTGAATCGTCGCGCTGCCGAAGTAATTTGCTGCTGATATTGATCTTCCGAAGCATTGGCGGTTGAAGCTGCCGCAGTTGAAGCACCGGCATCGGCGGCGCTGACAACGACGGACGATAGCGACAGACGATCCCGTGTTAAGTCCGGCGCCTCGACGAATTGGCCCGCTGATCCCATCCGCGATGTCGTGGCATCCTGGACGGCGACGCGCAGTTGGTACGCACCGCGTCTCTTCACCGGCACCGTCATGCTGTAAACCAGGCCATCCTTCAGAAACCGATCGTACGTATCTTTCCGCACGCGGATCGTTTGCGACCGCGCGCTTTGATCGACAACAGCTCCATTGTCACCGAATAGCATTGCCAGCACGTTGATGCTCGCTTCGCGCCAGCCATCCGCCGCTTCCTTGAAGACCAAATCACGACCGTCAATGTGAATCAGCGAATTCAGAGTCGCGCCTGCTTTTGGATCGCCTTGAAACACCGAGGTCAGGCGAACGTGAATGTCTCCAGAGCTGAAGGGTGAAATTAAGGCTTTAACCAACTCCGCCTGAGCATGCGGCGCAGCGCTGGATGATGCCTCTTCTGCGCTGCCGTAAAATCCGCTGCGGTAACGGACCTTTAAGCCGGGGCGTTTTACTTTGATCTCCCATTTATGAAATCGCCGTGCTGCGGTTTTCGGATCGAACGATTCTTCATCAGGCCGATAGCCGATTAGGTAATACGCGGATCCGTCGCGCAAAGCGTTCCTAATCGATGTGTTCAAGTCATTAGTCCATTTTGAAAAAGATCCACCAGTGCGACGCGCGAGATAATCCAAAACACTGTGTGTTTCGAATTCAATCCGTCGGCGTTCAGCAAGCGCGCCGAGCCGCGCCAATCCGGCTTCACCCGTACTGCCGCCCATACTGGCTCCGCCATTGAGCCCAAGCTCGCTAATATTGTTTCTTCCGGGCCGCGAAGAATCTACTGCCGAGTAGTTCAATGGCTGAAGCCCGCTCGCATCCTGCGTATAAAGGACGACCGATGCACGGTTCGCCGCGTCAACAACGACTTCCATGGCGTTGAGCAGGCGATCATTCAGGCCGACCGCGCTGGTGATGGTGAGGTTCTCAGAGAAGAAGACTACGGATTTCCGGCCCGGTAAATCTTTCAAACCGCGAATCACATAGGCGAGCGGCTCCAGCACCCCGGCCGACAGCACCTCATTGCGGAAATCCTGAAGATCGTTTATTTCGTCGTTGCTCTCGTAGCGTCCGCGAATGGGCGCGACCGACAATTGGTCGCCGTGTCCCGACGGTGTCCAACGGATTTTGCTGATGGCCGCATTCAGTTGGACTTTGTCGGCGGTGAATTGTTGCAGTACGCCCATACTGCCGCTCGTTCGGATAATCGCAACCAAATCGCCTGGTTGTATTTGTGTATCCACAAATCGCTGGATAGCTTTACGGACTTCACTAGTGCTTTCAAAAGTCAGCCAAAGGTCGTCAACTACGATCGCGATGGTCCGCTTTACCTCTGATGGCCGCAGACGAGTGGATGGAACCGTCGCCCCAGATGAGTCAGCGGGCGGCTGTATTTTCGAGCCAGGGGTTGGAGCGTCGGACGACACGAACGAAAAGTTCGTGATCTTCTGAACGCGATTGTCCTGGCGGATTTCAAAGTCCTCGGGCTTGAGATCCGTGACCGGATTATTGTCTTTGTCGAACACCGAGACATCTACTTGAACCAGGTTGGTGGTGATGCGAACGACCTGATCCTGGGACGCAGGCTGTTTGGTTGACGGCGTTGGCGAAGGATTCTGCGCCACAGTTGCCAACGCCAACAAACCCACTAATGCAGTTGCGAAGAGCCTTTTAGTCAGCATTGCTTCACCCGCGATTCGCGAATTGGCGCTCATCATAGCACGCTGAACCGCTAGGTTCATTTGACGATCTGAAAGTCCATCCACTGCGTCGCAATACGATGCTTTTTCTCGGCGAGCGTGTCGGTCACGATCACCTGAAGCACGTAATCGCCGGCTTCCATGCTATTGCCAAGCTGAAGCGCGCCGCCGGCGGGCAATCGTTGCAAGTCGATTTGGCCGCTGTTCTCATAAGGAAGTTCTTTACCCGAGAAGACCTCTTTCCCGTCGTGAAACAATTTGACCTGCGTGGTGAGTTGTGGGCGAGCTGATGCTTTATCCAGCTTCGCATTGTAGATGAAGAAAGCGTACTCGATGATCGTTCCGGGTTTGAATTGCCGCACTGCGGCGCTGGTCCGAGCGCCGGCCTCTTCGCGGCCCTCGCCTGCAGCCGAGGCCAGCGCCCCGCCGGTCTGAACGGGGCTTTGCGCCCGCAGGATAATGCCGGAAAGGGCGAGCCGCTTTTTCTTGATATCCGGGGCCTCGACAAATTGACTAGCCGAGCCAATGCGCTCACTCGACGAATCGCGGAGCGACATCCGCAACTGGTACGCGCCGGGTTTCTTGATTGGTACCGTGACGTAGTACACCAACCCATCGCGCAAGATCCGCTTGTACTCGCTTTCGCTCACTCTCATTTGATACGTCTTTCCCAGTTGATCGACGGGAACGCCGTTGTCGCCAAATGTGATTGCCACGACGTCTATCATTGTCTTGTAAAAGCCGTCGGTCTCTTTCGTAAACGTCAGATCGTTCGCGTCGATGTGCAGAAGCGAGCGCATGAACGAGCCCGCGCTGGCATCGTTTCCAAACAATGAAGTCAGCCGCAGATGCACCCCCGTGGCGCCGAACGGAGACATAAGCGCGTTGAGCAGCTGTTGCGCCATGGTCCGTGGCTTTGGTTGCTCTTCATCGGTGACCCCGAGGAATCCCTGACGCATGCGCACGTTGAACTTGCCTGGTCGCTTTATCTTCAACGAAAGGCGATGGAACTCTCGCCGGCCTGTCCGCGGATTAAAAGTTGACTGGTCCGGTCTATAACCGATGAGGTAGTAGCCCCTCTGGTCTTCGAGGACGCGACGGATCCCGCCGCTGAGATCGTTTGTATTCTTGATGGCGATTCCGCCGGTCTGCCGCGCAAGCAACTCAAGTCCTCCCTGCGTCTCAAACGCGGCGTTGCGCCGTCTGTTTAACGCGCTCTGCATTTGCCGCATGTCACGACCGGAGGTATCGTCGGCGGCGGTAAAGCCGAGCGTCTGCAGTCCCGTGGCGTTCATCGTATAGATGACCACAGAAGCGCGGCCGGCTTCATCGATCAATCGCTGCAGCCTCTGCACAGTCCGATAGCTCCGTGTCGGATCATCCCGGCTGTAAATCCTGAACCCGTCTGAGATCAGCAGAATTGATTTGCGCCCGGGTAACTCGCGTAAACCCCGCACCACGTAATTCACCGCGCCCAGAGTGCCGACGGAAAAAACATCTTCGCGAAACTGGTTGAGTTCCTCATTGGCTGCGTCGACATCTTCGCCTCGTTCGCCAGGTGTAGGCGGTTGGATCGGCGCAAACGCGCCGATGCCTGAGCGGCCGTTCATGTAAAACTTAACGCGTTCGATGGCAGCGTAAAGTTGCCGCTTGTCAGTCGTGAACTGTTGCAGCGCGCCCACGCCGCCAGCGGTGCGAATGATCGCCACAAGGTCACCGGGCTGCATTTGCTCGTCAACAAACTTCTTCAACGCGCGCCGTACGTAGTAAGTGCTTTCGAAAGACAATCCAAGATCGTCGACGACCAGCGCAATCGTGCGCCGGATGTCTTCCGTCCTTAGCCGCGACGGTGGTGGTGCCGGGGCGTTCTTGTCGGCCGCGGTCCGTTTCGCATCGCGTGCAGGGGACGTGCTTTCACTGAGATTGAAAGAGAAGTTCGTGATCTTCTGCTCCCGGCCGTCCTCGTAAATCTCGACCTCTTCCGGCTTCAAATCCGTGACCAGTTTTCCGTCTTTGTCGGTAATCACCGCATCAACCTGTACCAGGTTCGTGGTGATGCGAACCACGTCTTCGGCTTCGGGTTGCGGTGGCCGTTCCTGGTTGGAAGGCGAGGGGGGCGGCGTGGGCGTCGGCTGCTGTGCAAGCCCGCCGCCAAGCATTTGCGTGATAAGCAGGATTGCGAGCGGGAGTCGCATTTTCATAGTGCTTGATAATACGTCGGGGCCAATGATATACGGAAACGGTTTCAGCCATCGAGACACCTTGTCGCAAACATGGAACGTAAAACTTGGCAGTCTTTGGCGCTCGCGCAAGGTGCGGGGTCACCGGGCGGCGCCTTTCGTGAAGGCCGGCGAATTGACCACGGCTGCCGGACACCTTGATTTAACGACAAAGTATGATCCACCCGGCAGTGGCTGGCTGGCGGCTGGCGCGGCTTTCCTCACCGGCGTCCTGGTAATTCTCGGAGCGCAGGCGTTGGGTGTTTGTGCGGGGCCGGGATGGTTGCTGTGGTTTATTGGAATTGCGATGTTGCGCCGGCGGACGGTCACACTGAACCTTCTTGAAGCCGACGCCGCCGTGATCGATCCCGCCAATCGCCGACTCGCCTTCCATGGGAACTTCGAAGGAAAGCCCCGTTGGGTAGCGATTGATGTGCCCGCGGATTTCGACGAAGCCGCACAGGCCGTCGCGGCGCAACTTCCGGGAAGAGTCGTTCAGGACAGAATTGAGCGCGCCCTAACGTCCGGAAGTATTGCTATGATCGTGATCGCGATCCTATTCGCGGTGATGATTGCGGTGAGTGTCATCGCCGCGGCCATTTTTATGAATCGACGACCGCCGCGCACCATGCCCGCAGTTTCGATGGTTACCGGGTCACATGGCCGCTGCCTGGCGGGCGATCAGTTTCCTGCCAGGATTCGCTCGTAGAACTCGATGTAGTGGGGAATGATTTTGTGTGTGCTGTAGCGCTCAATGGCCAACGCGCGCGCGCGCTTTCCCATCTCGCGACGCAGCTTCGGGTCGACGAGAAGGCGCGCCGCGTCATCCGCCATCTTGTCTAAATCACCGACGGGACTGAGGAAACCGGTCTCGCCATCCTCCACCACTTCCGGTAGTCCGCCGACGCGCGAAGCGATCACCGGCACCTGCACCGCCATCGCTTCCAGCGCCGCCAATCCGAACGATTCCTGTTCTGACGGCAGCAGCAGGACATCCGAAGCGCAGAGGTAATCGACGATGTTCGGCTGCTTCCCGACGAACTGACAAAACTCCGACACGCCGAGACATTTCGCGCGATGGATACAGTTTGTGCGCTCGCTGCCATCGCCCACCATGACCAGCCTCGCTTTCGTTTTCTTCAAGACGCGCGCCAGAATCTCAACGCAGTCCACCGGACGCTTTACGGGGCGAAAGTTCGATACATGAACCATCACGGGCGCGCCGTCGGGCGAGAGTGATTCGCGCAATTCGCAATCGATCTTCGGCTTGTAATCTTCCGGACAAACAAAGTTCGGGATGACTTCGATGCGATCGAATCCGAAGTGCTCGATAGTTGATTGTTTCAGATAGTTCGAAATTGCCGTCACCCCGTCCGATTGCTCCAAAGCATATTTGGTAATCGGCAGGTACGAACGATCTGCGCCGACCAAAGTGATGTCCGTGCCGTGTAGCGTGGTGATGACCGGCAGTCGCCGATGACCCTTGATCGACTCGCGCGCGAGGATCGCGCTGATCGAATGCGGAATCGCATAATGAACGTGCAGCAGATCAAGATTCTCGTTCTCAGCTACTGTGGCCATCTTCGTCGCCAAAGCCAGCGTGTACGGCTGATGCTCGAACAGCGGATACGACATCATTTCGACTTCGTGAAAGTGCACGCGCTCGTTCAATTCCGTCAGTCGTGTCGGGAGGGCGGACGAGATGAAGTGGACGTTGTGACCGCGCGCGGCAAGTTCTTTTCCCAATTCAGAACCGACAATGCCGCTGCCGCCGTAGGTTGGATAGACTGTGATGCCGATGTTCATGGACAGTGAGCAGTATGCAGTGAGCAGTGAGCGGTGAGCAACTCAGTGAGCGGTGAGCTGTGAGCAGTGGGCAGTCGGCAACGTCCGGGCGTCAGCGGTACGCGGTACTCAGCGACGGGCACAGTGGGGGACTGCAGCTTCCTGCTCACCGCTCACCGCTCACTGCTCACTGCTCACCGCCCACCGCTCACTGCAAAAAAGAGAGGCGGGCGACCCTCGCAATCGCCCACCTCGTCTCAACTTGTCTCACCTTTTGAGAAAAAGGGGGGCCAAGTGAGGCTGGGGACTATATACCCATGACCCTGCGGCCGCAAGAGTTTAGAGCGCTATGAGGCAGCCCCGTTAGTGCCCGCGACTGACGACAGTTATAATGGTCGGAACTTAATTAAAGGATTCATATCAATGCCCAAAATCAGCGACATCCAGGAAACACCGAACCCCAACGCCGTGAAGTTCATTTTGCGCGAGCCGGTCACGAGCGGCGTCGCGCGCCAGTTTGCCTCAGCCGATCAGAGCCAGGGCGATTCGCTGGCGAAGTCCCTGTTCGAGGTGGGCAATGTTGTCTCAGTCTTTTACATGGACAACATGGTCACGGTTGAAAAGGAAGAGCTGGCCGACTGGGATGAACTCTTGCCGGCGCTCGCCGTACCGATCCGGGCGGCGGAATCTGCTGCTTCGGCTTCAGACAACGGCGCGGCCGCCGCGGTTGGAGGCGCAATCGCTGCCGTCACGAGCGATGACCCGCGCCTGTTGAAGATTAACGAGATCCTCGACGAGAAAGTGCGGCCTTACCTGGCGGGCGACGGTGGCTACCTGGAAATCATCGACCTGAAAGACAAGACACTGACAATCCGTTACCAGGGCGCCTGCGGCAGTTGTCCCAGTTCTCTGACCGGCACACTCATGTCCATCGAAAGCATGCTCAAGACTGAAGTCGATCCTGAATTGGAAGTCGTGGCGGTCTGATTTGGAGTGCGGTGACTTGTCACCGCTTTGCGGAAAGCGCCCACAAGTCGGCGCACTCCAAACAGTTTCCGGAACCATTACCCTTCCCGGCGCGTTTTTATCATCGCCACACGTCCGACTGACTTTTCCGGAGAATTCAAGAAATGAGCCGACTCTGCCTGCTTTTCCTGCTGTTGCTGCTTACCATTTCGCCGATAGCGGCCGGCCAGTCTGCCGAGCCAGGCAAACCGTCACCAACGGACATTGCCAAGGCTAAGAACGAGACTGAGGACGAAGCCGAGCGCCTGTTGCGCGAGCGACGCGCTAATGCCCAGTCGCTGCTCATCTCGCTGGCGGCTGACGCCGGCAACTATACCGACCAGCGATTGCGCGCGCGGACGGTCGCCCGCATTGCGGATGCGCTTTGGGATGCCGATCCCGAACGCGCTCGCGCCATGTTTCGAAAGGCGTGGGACGCCGCCGAAGTTGTTGACGAAGAAAGTCGCCGGATCACGCTTGAGGAAATCAGACAGCAGCAGGCGCGGCGTGGCAGCGCCGCGATCGCCAATCGTGGGAGCATTCGCAACGAAGTGCTGCGTCTTGCGGCACGACGTGATCGCAAGCTCGGTGAAGAGTTGCTTGCCAGGTTTACGGCGGAGAAGAAAGATGAAGCGGCCGAAGCAGCCGATAGGGCGCGGTCTAACCTGTTCGAAACGCCTGAAGCAATCACTCAGCGTTTGAACCTCGCACGGCAACTACTCGACAGCGACGTCGAACGTTCGATTCAGTTCGCGGACCCGGCGCTAATGACTGTCACGAGAGACGGCATCGATTATCTTTCGTACTTAAGAGAGAAAGACGCAGTCTCTGCTGACCGTCGATATGCGGCCCTGTTAGGACGGGCCGCGGGCGATGCGAAAACGGACGCGAACACCATCTCCCTTCTGACTTCCTATCTATTCACGCCGCACATCTTCGTTCAGTTTAATGGCGGAGGCGCAAACACCTCCTCCACCGGCCGCACGACTCCGGCGCCGGTGGTCGCGCCTGAACTCCGCGCGGCTTTTTTCCGGGCCGCCGCCGATGTCTTGCTGAGACCTCTGGCGCCTCCCGGACAGGATCAAACTACGTCCGGCGTCGTCGGAAAGTACCTCATGATGAAGCGCCTCATGCCGCTTTTCGAACAGTTCGCCGGGAAAGAAACGACCGATGCGGTGCGCGCTCACATGGAAGCGCTGGCGAATAACGTTTCCGAAGGTGACCGTCTGCGCGACGACGAATCAATGCGCGAGGGAATTCGTCCGCTCGAGAATACCGAGGATCAGGAGAAGTCGCTGCTGGATAAGATTGATCGCACAAAGCCCGGTGAACAACGCGACCAGCTTTATATCCAACTCGCCAGGGTTTACAGCCAGAACGGCGACATGCGCGCACGTGAAATCGTCGAAAAGATCGAGGATACGGACGTCCGGAACCAGGCGCGCCTGTTTACCGACGCCACTCTGGTCATTAACGGGATCGAAAAAAAGGACATCGACCGGGTGCTGGAAATTGTGCGCATCGGCTCGCTGACGCTGATTCAAAAAGCATATACGCTCACGCAGGCGGCCAAGCTGGTTTACAAGACTGACCTGGACAGGGCGCTGTCGCTCCTTGAACAGGCGGACACAGAAGCAAGGCGGATCGAAACTTCAGACGCCGATCGGCCACGGGCACTGATGGCGATCGCGAACACTTACCTGCTGGTCGATCGGAAGAAAGCCTGGGACCAGGTTGCGGATGTTACGAAGGCAGCAAACTCAGCGCCAACTTTTACCGGTGAAGACGGCATGTTGCGCATCACGCTGCTGACAAAAGGTATGTCTTCGATTCGCAGCTCCACCGTCCGGGAGTTTGATGTCGCTCCCGTGTTCGCCGACCTGGCGAACGAAGACTATGCGCGCACCATCGAGCTGGCCCGGCTATTTGAGAAAGAAGGCCCGCGGGCCAGCGCGACCATTGCGATTGCCAAAGCGATGTTGGACGAGAAGAAGAAGTGAAGACTGTCGGTTGTCGGTTGTCGGTGGTTACCTGGGTAACTTGGTGAGTTAGTTTTTTGCAACTGACTAAGGACAACTGACCACTGACGTCTTACGAGTAGATATTCATCGGGCGGGTCAATAGCGCTAGCGGATCTTCCACATTGAGCGCCTCACGAACATAAAACGGTTCGCCGTCCTCAACTCCGATCAAAGACCCATAGTAACGGGCGCGATCAGCGATCTGGCGCAAGAAGCCCTTCTGCGCAATTCGCGTCTCTGGTTCGCTTGAGTCGGCCAGGTAGAACTGCGAGGCGTACGCGCGGATCGCTTCCATTTTCTTCTCGGCAAAATCAGACACATCGACGATGAACGAGGGGACCACGAGGCGCGAATAAACTGCGTGAGCGATCGCCGGCATCTTGATCGCCTCTAACCCGCCGTCTTTGTCGTATCTGCGCATCGTCGCGAGCCGCGCGGCTTCACGCACGATGTGCGCGGTCGCCGCATGATCCGGATGCGGGTCGTCCCAATGCCCTGTGAAAACGACTTGTGGACGATACTTTCTCAAAATACGGACGACCGCCAACTTACTCTCTTCGTTCAGGGCGAGATGGCCGTCGGGCAAACCGGCATTTACCCGCGCATCCAGGTTCATCACGCGCGCTGCATCCAGCGCTTCTTTCGCGCGAATCTCGGGCGTGCCCCGCGTCCCCATTTCGCCGCGGGTCAGATCAGCGATGCCGGTGCGGTAGCCGAGTGATTTCAGCTTGAGTAATGTGCCGGCCATGGTTAACTCGGCATCGTCAGGATGCGAGAAAACGGCGAGTACGTCGAGTTGAGTGGCTTCAGTCAAGTTTGGTTTTTGGTCTTAGGTCTTAGGTCTTAGGTCTTAGGTCTTATTTTTCAGGTTTCAGGCTGGGCGCTGTCAAAGACCCAAAGCCAAAGGCCAAAGACCTAATTTAATGACTTAATTTCAAGCGTGCCGTTTCCAACCGTGAACGACAGCTTTGCCCCGCCGGCGCCGGCGCGACCCAACAGCAATCGGGGATTGTTCGCAGTTCCTTCGCGCGACGCCAGCCCAGCGTAGGAATTCGTTATCTCGCCCAGGCGCAAGATGTTTGCGTCAACGTCGCCACTGAAACCGGGGGCGAGCATGACTTCGAGAGTGCCGCCTGCTAATTGCATAGTCGCGCCGAGGCCACGCCAATTGCGCGAGGGAATCCTGACTTTCACCGCGCCGCGTTGAATGAGCCCGGAAAAATAACCGCCGGTCAGCGTCAGCTCGGCGTCGCTTTGCAAAGCCTCGAGTCGGATCGACCCTTCAACACCACTCAGCTTTATCGGCCCGACGCCGGAGTCGATATCGATGTCAGTCAGCGCGGGAATCTTCAGACGAAAATCGATCTTCCATGGCAAGCCGATGAGCGCCTTGGGAAATTTTTTCGCCACGCGTTGCAGGTATTTCTTGTCGTGCGTGCCTGAAGTCAGAATGCGCACGTGATTGGTGTCTACATCGATCGCCAGGTTGTTAACGGCGGCGAGCAGATTCAGATCCGCTTCGGTCGGCGCTTGCAGCTCGATGTCCGCCTCGATCTCGATTTCATTGCGGGACCAGCCTTCGATTGTGATCGAGCTTACCGGTGGCGCTACCAGCGTCACACTGCCGCCGTACGGCAAGCGGTGTGTCGCGCGATGATGAATTGTGCGTTTGAGGTTGGCGGCCGCGGGCGCGGGCGGTTTCTTTTCTTTCTGAGCCTGAGCCGGCGTCAGAAAAAGAGCAGCCGATAATATAGCTGAGCTCAACGACACGATTAGTAGTGCTCTCGGTCTGTTCACTGAAGCGGATTGTGCGGGAGAAGAAAAGAGTTTGTCTAGCGAACGCGGAAATTGATGTTGCCCTGGTAGGTCGTGGCGGTGACCGAAGCCCGGCCATCACCGACATCACCGATGATGCGGCGGCCCTCGCCCAGCGTTCTCATGTTTGGATTCCAGAACTTGCCCATTGAGATTTTTTGCGCGGGCGCGGTCGCGACCAGGCGGAAACCGCAGTTAACCGGCAGTTGCAAAGTGATCGTTCCCTGTCCTGATTTGAACTCGTAGGTTCCACCTGAAGCAAACTCGCCGTCAAAGAAGACGTCACCGGTAGAGTTCGAGGCAAACACACGCCCTGCGTTGATGCCGTAAAGCTGAATATCGCCGGAAGTCCAAACGTGCGCGCGGACCAGGTCACCCTGAATGTTGCTTACGTTGATTTGCCCGCGGCGGGTTTCCAGATCCACGGACGACCGGGCGGGCACTTGAACTTTAAAGTTCACGTCGCCCACGTCGCTGCGGCCACGGTTGTCGCCCACGATGTCGATCACCAGGCCACCCTCGGTGAGCCGTGGATTGAAATGCACCGTGGGCGCGTCCATCAACGCGGTGATCTTGATCTCATCGCGGTTCCACGACTCGACGGTAATCGTGCCCGAAAGATTCTTCAGTTCGAGCCTGACGTTTTTGCCGGCCGGAAATTTCCGCGACACGCTCTTCTGCGCAAATGCCGCCGCCGTCAAAATCAAAACGACGAAAATGACTGGCGTAATGCGTTTGGCGGTGCGGGCAAGTGGGCGCTGGTTCATCACAATCGGGTCTGCTTTCAAAACTCTAATGCCGGGAGATTATAGCTCAGCGAACTCCTTCAACAATGCGATCTTGTCGCTCAACGCGGCGTTAAGAATATCTTCTGAAACTTCATCGTGAGGGTTCTGCTGCAATCTTCCCATCGAATCGTTGACGGCGGCGTCGATCACGTCCAGGTTGCGGTCGAACGTTTCGCGCATTTCCGGATTCCAGCGCGCTTTGTTCAGTTCCACGCGCTTGTTCCAGTAATCGATGGTCTGCTGCTGCTGACGATAGCGATCTTTAACCGTCACGGCGTCCGACGTAACGGCGAGGCCGCTCGAACGTAAGCCGCCGGTGTTAAGAACACGCATCCCGATAACGGTGGCCAGCACTGCCACGACTACGGTGGCCGCGATCGAGGTGGCAAACTGCGGAAACGAAAGTTGCCAGTTGCGATTCGTCAAACGGAACCACCAACCCGCGCCGGCTGGTACAGCCTTCGACTTTCCTACAGCCAATTCAGCCTCAATCGTGTTGCTGATGCGCAGCCACATTGCGCGTTCGCTCGGCACCGCGTCGTATTCACCACGGTGCTCGCGGCAAAACTCGACAATCGCGTGCAGGTCGGTGCGCGTGTCGGCGCAGCTTGGGCACTCTTTCAAATGCGCTTCAATTTCATCGCAGTCGCGGGGAGTGAGCGACCCGTCAATCAGGTCGCTGAGTAGATTCTGGTGCTTCTCGCAGTTCATTGTCTTAACCTCTGATGCGTCGCATCTCGGAATACAGCCTCGGACGACACGACTATCGCGGTGTCTAAAGCAATAAAGGGGAGACTGCGTCTGGGAGCGCCGGCATCCTGCCTGCATTTTGCGAGTTCCGGGTGGCCGGGACTCGCGTTGCTCCCGCCTAGGTCAATTTGGCCGATTTCGCCGATTTCCCGAAAAAATCGGGCCAAGTTCTTGGTTGCTAGTGCGGCTTTTTCTGTTGCCTGAGTAATCCACGCAATTTCATGCGCGCCTTGTGCAGTTGCGACTTTGATGTCCCAACTGAGCAACCCAGCATCCTCGCAATCTCTTCGTGCTCGTGTCCTTCAATATCGTGCAGCGTGAAAACCGTCCGGTAACCCGGCGGCAACTGCGCGATCGCCTTGTCGAGAGCGATGCGGTCAACCACGGGCATCGCGTTTGGATTTTCGGTGCCTTTCACAATCTGCACCGGGACCTCGCCCTCTTCCGTAGTCTGCTCGAGCCGCACGCCGCGTTTGCGGAAGTGCATCAGGACCTGATTGACCGTCAGCCGGTGCAGCCAGGTCGTGAAAGCCGACTCGCCCCGGAAGCTGCCAACTTTTCGAAAGAGCTGAATAAAGACTTCCTGCGCCAGATCCTCAGCCTCAACCACATTTCCGGTCATGCGCAGGCACAGCGAATAGACGCGGCGATTGTGCCGCTGGTAAAGCTCCTCGAAGGCTTTCATGTCCCCTTCGGCAGCTTTTTTCGTCAGCTCGTAGTCCGGAGTTCGCGGTGTCTCGGTTTCGATGGCAGCCACTAGTTCCTTCGTCTGCGCACTTCGGCCAGTCTGAAGCGTCGCCCGGCTCATCGCCTTTTCCCTATTCGAATTACTTTCAGAGGGCTCGATTCAGTATCCAATGAAGAGCCGATGCAGGCAAGCGGCGGTGAGTTCGTTTAAGTCACGTCCAGTAAGTCCGGTCGAGCGAGCGGTAATGCACAGCTTCGGATACGTGAGCGGAACCGATGGCGTCTGAGTCATCGAGATCAGCGATCGTTCGGCTGACTTTGAGAATTCGATCATAAGCTCGAGCCGACAAGCCGAGACGTGCCATGGCGCGTTCCAGCATCGTCTCGCTTTCCGAATCGATGCGGCAATATTTGCGGATTAGCCTGGGCGACATCGCGGCGTTCGAAAAGATCCCATCGGCGGCGACACGTTCGAGCTGACGCTGGCGAGCCCGAAGCACACGCTGGCGAATTGCCGCTGAATCTTCCGCATTCGGCGGCGTGTCACCGGTAAGTTCGCGAAATTTCACGGCCGGCACGTCGATGTGAATGTCGATCCGATCGAGCAGCGGTCCGGAGATGCGTCCGACATAGCGCTGAATCTGCAACGGCGAGCAGTTACATTCGTGCGTCGGATCATTCCAATACCCGCAAGGACACGGATTCATGGCAGCCGCCAGCATGAATGACGAGGGAAAGGTGAGCGACATCGCCGCGCGGCTGATCGTCACGCGCTGGTCTTCCAGAGGCTGGCGCAGAACTTCGAGCACACTGCGATCGAATTCGGGCAATTCGTCGAGGAACAAGACGCCTTGATGGGCCAGCGAGACTTCACCCGGTCGCGGCACGGCGCCGCCGCCGATCAATCCCGCGTCGCTGATCGTGTGGTGCGGCGAACGGAACGGCCGCTCGCTAACTAGGCCGGCGCGACCGGTGAGCCCGGCCACCGAATGAATCTTTGTCAATTCGAGTGCGGCTTCAAATTCCAGCGGCGGCAAGATCGTCGGGAGACGTTTCGCCAGCATTGTCTTGCCTGACCCCGGCGGGCCGATCAGAAGGATGTTGTGCCCGCCCGCGGTCGCAACCTCGAGAGCACGCTTGGCCGCCTGCTGGCCGCGCACCTCGCGAAAGTCAACGCTGTAGTGATCAAGCGGCGAGAGAAGCTGGGACGAGTCAACCCGAACCGGGGTGGGTGGATTTTCAGAACGCAGCGCAGCGATCGTTTCGACTGCGTTGCGCAAATCCGTGACGGCATAAACGTTTACGTCCGAAACTACCGCGGCTTCCTTCGCATTTTCATCCGGCAAGAGAAGGTGTCTCGCCTGCGACTGTCGCGCGCGCAAAGCAATCGGGAGCGCGCCGCGAATTGAGCGGACTCGACCATCCAATGACAGCTCGCCGACGGAAAGAATGTCTGTCAAATGTTCGGAGTTTCCCAGATCGCCGTTAGCCCCGAGAATTCCGAGCGCGATGGGCAAATCGAAACTGGCGCCTTCCTTCCGCACATCCGCGGGCGCCAGGTTGATCGTCGTCTTGTGAAAGGGAAAGAAAAACCCGCTGTTGTTAATTGCCGCACGAATGCGTTCGCGCGACTCGCGCACGGCAGCGTCCGGGAGGCCGACCACGATCACCGCCGGCGCCTGATCCACTTCGTTGCGGGCCGGGGTCAGATCGACCTCAACATCGACTAGGTTGGCGTCGATTCCGTAGACAGCGGCTGAGAGAGCGCGGAATAGCACGGGAGCAGCGTAAGTTTTGCTTGGCGCGCCTTAGGGCTAACTGCGTTTCTATTCTTGAGAGCGGAAGGAAGTATGCTACAGAAAAACGAAGAGCGCGCTTTTAACAAAGCGCGCTCGGCGTAAGTTAAAGCGCTCGAACGGAAAACGAGCGCCTGCTATTTTTTGTTATCGACGACGGCTGGCGGGAGCAGAGGTGCTGCCTGCCGACGGCAGTTTGATTTCCTGGCCCGCCCGCAATGCGGTGTTCGGGGCGATGCCATTCAACCGGGCGACTTCGGCCGCCGACAATTTGCGTGCGGCGGCGATCTTCGCGATCGTGTCACCCTTCCGGGCCTTGACCCTGGTCAGGCTGGCACCGGGCGTGTCTGCCGAGCGCTTCCAGTTTGTTAGCCGAATAGTGCTGTTCGGCACAAACAATTTGGTTGCGCTATTGAGATCCACACCAGCATTCATGGATTGGAGGGTAGAGACACTGACGCCAGTGCGATTCGCGATCTCCTGCCACTCTTCACCCGGAGCCACAGCGATGACGCGAGCCGTGTCGCGGCGGTCACCCGGCACTCGCTTCAGCAGCGAAGCCAGTTGTTTGCCACGCCCGGCAGGAACGCGCACCGTGAACGGCTCGCCGCGCGGTGTGGTGTCTCGCTTCAACTCCGGATTCAGAAGCTGAATGTGATCCAGGCTCGTGTCCGTTGCCTCGGCAATCAGCCGCAAACTCGTGGCTGACGGAACCGGCACCGGATCAAAGCTCATCGGAGCATCGGGGCGAATGTTGTGGAACCCGTACTTCTCCGGATTCTTCGCAATCAAAATCACCGCGAGGATGTTGGGAACATAGTTACGCGTCTCTTGCGCAATGTAAGGATAAATCTTCCAGAAATTTGCTTCGCCCGCACGTGAAATCGCGCGATCGACGTTGCCGGCGCCGGTATTGTAAGCGGCCATCGCCAGCAGCCAGTCGCCGTTGTAACGATTCGCCAGGTCTTTCAGGTGTCGCGCTGACGCGGAGGTAGGCTTTTCGATTCCATTCCGCTCATCGACCCAGGCAGTCTGCCGCAGGCCGTATGCAGCGCCAGTGCTGCCGATGAATTGCCACAGGCCCGAAGCGCCAGCCCACGACTTGTTCTTTGGTATCCAAGCGCTTTCTACCTGGCCCAACCAAACGATGTCTTCGGGAACACCTGCCTTGCGGAACGCGTCGCGAGCAATTTTCATGTAACGCCCGGACTTGCGCAGCCCGGATTCCATCGTCACGCGTCCGCGCGGTCCTTGATAGTAATTGATGTACTGCTGAACCAGCGGATTCATCGTGAACTTGAAGTCAAGCGAGTTCTTAATCTTCTCGGCCGTCGCCAATTGCTCGCCGGTTACTTTCTGCTCCGCGTCCGTGAGAATAAGTTTACTCAACTCATCGAGCGGCGATGGCTCAAATCCCTGCTGCACAAAACCAATCTGCTGCTGTTTGGGCTGCGCCTGGGCGATTTCAGCGCCTTCCACTTTCGGGTCGGCGGGTGCTTGCGCGACGACAGGGGCCGGCGCGATCTGCGTCAGCGGAACTTCTTCGCGGTAAATTCGCTCGACCAGCTCGAGGTAGTAAGTTTGAAGCCGCTGACTTGATCGAACGTCCATGCCGGACATCAGGATCGTGTCAACTGCTTTGTCGAACTCGTCACGTGCTTGCTCGCGCTTGTTGTCTTCGAGATTAAGTTTGCCCTTACGGAAATGATCGTTCGCGCGCTCGATTATTTGATCGACGCGAGGCTCATTCTTCTGAACCTCCGTCTGAATGTCGCGAGCCGAGGAACCAGCGGGACCTTGCGCCTGGATGACTGCGGGAGTAAGAAGTGCGACCGCAAAGAGGACGCTTGAAAATACGGGAACAGCTTTACGGGTCATCAATCGTTATTCTCCTGAACCTTGCTTTCGGGGGAATCCACGACTGCGACTCACCCGAGTCGCGCGCCTGCGGTATTCAATAAGTAAACAGTCGAGAACCTTCAAAAGTTCCGTTTTAGTGGCCAAAAGCCCAGCCACTCGACCGCGTGAGGTTATCATACGCCCTAATGGGAGTCAAACCACTATTCGCCTAACAAAATGTGGCGAACTCCTTTGATTCTCATAAGATACCGCAGGTTGCTTAGATGCAAAAAAAGTACAACATCCGCGCACGATTACAGTGCGCCGAGGAAAAAGACGATAATTAGTGGTGGAGCGAGGATGAGCAGGAGCAGAACCAGCCATAGCAGCAGTCGCTTAAGCGTTTGGCCGTCATTGGCTGGTTCGTTCATGCAAAATTAGACATCTCGGGGCCTAGCCGCCTGAGGAAGACGAATCGGACGCGGCGACGGGGTCGCAATTGGCGTCGCCTTCGGTCCGAGCGCTTCCCGAAAAACCTGCCGCACATTATCGACAAATATGAACTGAATGTCTTTCAAAGGCTCTTTTGGCACTTCTTCCAAATCGCGTCGATTTTGCGCCGGCAACAGGATTTTGGTGACGCGAGCCCGCCGCGCCGCCAGAACCTTCTCTTTTATTCCACCGACCGGCAGGACGTTGCCGCGCAAGGTAATCTCGCCCGTCATCGCGACGTCTTTCTTTACCGGCCGGCGCGACAGCACCGAAACCAACGCGGTGGCCAGGGTAATGCCAGCCGACGGCCCGTCTTTCGGAATGGCGCCCTCCGGAATGTGAATATGTATGTCGTAGTTGTTGATGTCTTCCGGTTCGATGTCGAGTTCTTTCGCGCGCGACTTCGCGTATGAGTACGCTGCCTGGGCTGACTCGCGCATGATTTCACCAATCTGTCCGGTCAGTACCAGGGCGCCTTTGCCTTTAATTCTGAGTGCCTCAATGAACAGAACCTCGCCGCCCACAGCAGTCCACGCCAAGCCCGTCGCCACTCCGATCTGATCTTTTTTCAGGACTTCATCGGGCGTAACCTTCGGTACGCCGAGAAACTCGTGCAGATTTCGGAGCGACACCCGGACAGGTTCTTTGCGGCCCTCGCCGATTCTTCGGGCCACTTTGCGGCAAATCGATCCGATTTCGCGCTCGAGTTGTCGCAAACCGGCTTCGTGCGTGTATCGCAGAATGATCGCCGCCAATGCGGTCCGCGAAATGTGCACGTCTTTCGGCGTGATGCCCGTCTCGTCCATCTGCTTCGGCAGCAAGTGACGGCGCGCGATTTCCAGCTTCTCTTCTTCCGTGTATCCGGCCAGCCGAATCACTTCCATGCGGTCGCGCAGCGCCGACTGAATCGTATCGAGCACGTTTGCGGTCGTCATGAAGATCACGTTGGATAGGTCGAACGTGACGTTCAGATAGTTGTCGCGAAAACTGTTGTTCTGTTCCGGATCCAGAACTTCGAGCAAAGCGGAAGACGGATCGCCGCGAAAGTCCGCGCCGACTTTGTCGATCTCGTCGAGCATAATAAGCGGATTGTTAGTGCCGGCCTGCTGAATCGCCTGCATGATGCGGCCGGGCATTGCCCCGACGTAGGTTCGACGATGTCCGCGAATTTCAGCTTCGTCGTGCACACCGCCAAGGCTCAAGCGCATGAACTTGCGGCCGAGAGCGCGCGCAATTGAACGGCCCAAACTCGTTTTGCCGACGCCCGGGGGGCCGACCAGGCACAGGATCGGTCCCTTTGGTTTCGGCTTTAGCCGGCGCACGGCGAGCGCTTCGATGATGCGCTCTTTCACCTTGTCGAGGCCGTAGTGGTCCTCGTCAAGAATGCGCTGGGCTTTCAGCAAATCCAGATTATCTTTCGATGATTTCGACCAGGGCAGATCCGTAATGATTTCCATCCAACTGCGCAACGTCGCAGTTTCCGCCGCGTCCGGGTGCATGCGTTCGAGCTTCTTTAGCTGCCGCAAAGCTTCTTCTTCCGCCGGTTTCGGCATCTTGGCGACTTCAATCTTTTCGCGGAACTGCTGTATTTCTTCAGCCAGCTCGTTCCCTTCCCCCAGCTCACCCTGAATTGCTTTCATCTGCTGCCGCAGGTAGAACTCGCGCTGCGAACGATCGATGTCGGCGCGGGCCTGCGTGTTGATTTCCTGCTGAACCGTCAGAACTTCTATTTCCTTGTTCAGCAGCTCGTTGACCCGGCGCAGACGCGCGGTGGTGTCAGGGATTTCAAGCACCGACTGGGCGTCTTCGACTTTGAGCTCGAGATTAGAAGCAGACAGGTCAGCGAGGCGGCCGGGATCATCGAGGTTCGCGATGATGGCCATGACCTCCGGCGAAATGTTCTTACCCAGGGCCGCGGCCTTTTCCATCAACGCCCGCACGTTGCGGATGAGTGCTTCGACTTCGAGCGAGCGTTCGGGCGCCAATACCTCGGTCAGGACACTCAAGCGCGCACGCAGAAAATCACCGCTGGAATCAACCGAATCAACCTTGGCGCGCGAAACGCCCTGAACCAGAATGCGAATGCGGCCGTCGGGCAGCTTCAGCATGCGCATGATCACGGCGACCGTGCCAACATTGTAGAGATCTTCCTGCGTCGGGTCTTCCTTGTCGAGATCCTTCTGGCAATCGAGCAGGATCATCCGGTGCTCGCCCAGCGCTTCGTCCACCGCGCGAATGGATTTCTCGCGCGACACGAACAGCGGAACGATCATGAACGGATAGATCACAATGTCGCGGAGTGGCAGTAAGGGCAGTTCTTCTGGGATCTGCAACTGCTGATCTATCGCGGGTTCGGCCGCTACCAGAACATCTACTGCTTCGTTGTCCAGTTCAGTTGACATGAATGTTTCTATGAATCCTTTTCCGCAATTGGAATTGCTATTTCAGAGCCTCTGCGATCCTTGAGCTTCGGCAGTCGAACCAGCAACACCCCCTTAGCTAGTTCTGCCGTGGCGCCTTTCACGTCAACCGGCCAACGCACCGGCACTATTCGCTCGAAATGACCGTAGGTCCGTTCCGAACAAAGGTGCGACGTGATGCGTTGTCGCGGCGCTCGCTTTTTCTTATCACCACAAACACGCAGCTTATTTCCACTCAAACCCACCCTCACCTGCGACGCGGTCACGCCCGGTAGTTCGATGCGCACCTCAATCGCTTTCGTGGTCTCGCACACATCAATCGTCGGCGCCCAGGTCCCGGCGATCGGTGGCGTCTGCGCGGCGGCGGCTTCCTGCAACAAAGAGAACAACCAGCCGATGCGCTCCGTCAGCCGCTTCAGCTCGAGGCGTTCGAGCCCCGCGGGCCCGACACTCTTAACCATGACTCGCTTAACGGCCATCGCTCGTTTATCGGCCCGCGCGCGCGCGCACCAGCGTTTTCAACTCTTCCATGAACTCAGACACGTCTTCAAATTCCAAATAGACTGAGGCAAATCGGACGTAAGCAACCTTGTCGAGTTCTTTAAGCCGTCGCATGATTTGCTCTCCGATTTTGCTCGTCGGCCGCTCACGCTCAGGCGATTCCTGCACATATTTTTCAACCGCATTGACGATCGAGTCCAATTTCTGAGGCGGAATCGGTCGCTTTTCACAGGCACGTAGCAGGCCAGCCATGACTTTGTTGCGATCAAAGGTTTCGCGCCGGCCGTCCTTCTTAATCACCATGTACGGAATTTCATCAATGCGCTCGTAAGACGTAAAGCGACGTTCACATTTTAGACATTCGCGGCGCCGGCGAATCGATTCACCTTCACGCGACTCGCGCGAGTCGACCACCTTATCTTCGACAAAACCACAGAAGGGACATTTCATAACGGTTGTTCCTCACTCATCTTGAATCCTGTTCAAGCCGCTTTGGCGCCCGTCGCGCTCGACAGGCTCTCAGTATCAACTTGACGTTCGGTCGCTGACATCAATAGACGCAGCCGCGCCAGAGTTACATCACCCCGCAAAAAGTAGAAGAACCCAAACAATGCCGCCGGCAGGAAATCGACGAGGTGCACAACAATGGCTACTGCGGCCGCTTGTTCAGCCGGAACCCCCAGAAGAATCAGCGCCCCGCCGGTCACCGCGTGAAAGGCACCCGCGGCGCCGCCCGGCGTGGGAATCGCTGAACCGATCATCGACCATCCGAGGACGAAAAGCGTTTCGGAAATGCCGAACGGCAAGCCAAATGCGCGGAAAACGATCAGATTTCCCGCCGCAATCGTTCCCCAAAGGGCCAGGGACCACCCAATCGTAATGGCCAGTTCTTTCGCGCTCGTAAGCACTCCCAGCGCCGTCGCGAGTTGCTGCAGCAGGTTGATGATCGCGTGCTTCAGTCGCCCCAAAACTCGCGATTCAAGGCGAATCTTCTTATCGAACCATCCAATTACGTTTTGCGAGCGCCAGCGAAAGACAATCAGCAGCGCGACGAACATAAACAGTACACTGACCAGGGCAAAACCGATTTGGCGCGCACGGACGAACTCTGACGCGCCCGAGGCGGGCGTGAAAAGAACCAGGTTGACCGCGAACAACAGCAATACCGTGATCGAGTCGTAGACGCGCTCGATCATGATGGTGACGAACGAGGCAGCCGGCCTAACCCGCCGATCTCGCATCGGTAAGACCAAAGGCCGCACGACTTCACCAGCTCGCCCAAGGGTGAGCACCGCAGCGTATCCAACACACGTGGCTATCCAGATTTCGTGCAGGCTGGCCTTGGTCAGCGGCGCGAGAAAGGCCCGCCAACGCATCGCACGCCAAAAGTACGCAGCCAGCAACACGAATCCGGCGACCAGGATCAGCCGCCAATCCGACGCGGCAATTGCACCCTTCACCTGCGCCCAGTCCAGCTTGCGCCCAAACCACCAGACGATGCCAATCGCCAGCAGGAGCAGCGCTATGAACTGAAGAAACTTGCGATATTTTGCCGCCATTGACCGAAACCAGGGAACCGAACGTCCGCAGCGAAGAACGCGCGAGCCACAATATATTGTGCGGAGTCGCCAGCCTACAACAGTTTAATGTTATCGTTCAAGAAGCCGGTACGCATGCCTCCGGCATGCTGCACGCCAGCGGCGTGCGTACCCCAGGCTTGAGACCGGGGGAACTTTGCGAAGCACCGGCACGTAAGAAGCTCGTGTCGGACTCTATTGAGTCTCAATCTGCTGCGATAAACTGAATCCGGAGTATTCATACAGTGGGAGCCGCCAGAAGCTTGGCTACCAACGAAGGCGCTGAACTAGTCAGACGATGTCGCGCAGGCGACGGCGCGGCTTGGGAAGAGATTGTCCAGACCTACTCGCGGCGCGTCTATAACCTCGCCTACCGATTCACCTCGCGAGCCGACACCGCCGAGGATTTAACGCAAGACGTTTTCGTCCGGGTCTACCGCTCGCTCGAACAATACAATCCGAAGCAAGGCGACTTGCAGAACTGGCTGATGCGGCTGGCGCGGAATTTGATCATTGATGACTATCGCAAACGTCAACGCGCGCCACAGGACGAGATTGCGGACGACCTTGAGGATCACAAGTATCACCTGCGCTCAGCCGGGAATTCGGTTCAACGTGAGATGGAGCGGCGCGAGCTCGGCGCCCAGGTACAGGCCGGAATTGACAAGCTTTCCGCGGATTTGCGGACGTGCGTCATCCTCAGGGACATTGAGGAGTTGAGCTATCAGGAAATCGTAGATTTGTTGAAGATCCCGGAAGGCACTGTGAAATCACGAATAAACCGCGGTCGAATCGAACTAGCGAAGATCCTTCGTCGTATGCGAGTAGTGGAGGCCTAGAGCCAGAAGGCAGGCGGTAGTAGGCAACGGCAGTAGTAACGAGGCGTAAGAAGGGTTCGGAATGGAAACGAAATGATGCTGTGCAATGAATTTGAGGAAAGATTGACCAATTACCTCGACGGCGCGTTGCCGGTCGAGGAGCACCGCGCGTTTTCCGAACACGCGTTGCGCTGCCCGCTGTGTCACGAACTGCTGGCCGATGTGAAGCAAACGATCGTCGCGTGCCTGTCTTCCGAAGCTCCGCCGGCAGGTGTCGGGCTGGAAGCACGGATCCTGATGACAACCGCTCCACAAACGGCGATCACCTGCGAAGAATTCGAAGACCATCTGACGGATTACCTCGATGGCGTTTTGATGGCGCCTTTGTATCACCGTTGGGAACGGCATGCGGCTCTGTGTTCAGCCTGTAGCGAACTCCCGGGACAGGTAGTGAGGTCGATTGGCGCGGTTTACACCTACGCGCAGGATGAACTGCCGGTGCCCGCAAGCCTCGAAGCTCGCATTCTGCAAGCGACCATCGGCAACGTTTTGCCTCGGCAAGTGCGCGCGCCTTTTTCGTCGCGGATGGTCGAATGGCTGCGGGGCGCGCTCGATCCGCTCGTCTCGCCGCAGCTCGCCTCTGTCGCAACAATGCTGTTGGTGTCCGTCTTTGTACTGACGAACACGGTTTCAACCGATGGTTCGGTGCGCGGACTTTATCGCGCCAGCCTGCAATTGGCTGAACGCACGGCGGACAATGCGACCAGAGGATCCGAAAAAGGTGTCAAGCAGTTCGCCGGCAGTGTAAACAAACTAGTCGGTGGCGACGAGAAAGAGAAGGACGACGAGAAGAGCAATGAGGCGAACCAGAATCAGAATAGCCCAAATCAAGACAGCGCGACGCCGCGCCCGCAAAGCTCGGAAGGAAAAACCGGCAGCGGCGATTCGAAAAACCGCTGAACGTTCGCGCGCGATTAAACGTACATCTGACACCGCGACAGCGTGAAGTAACCGATGAATTGTAATTATCACCCGAAGAATCCCGCCATGGGGCAGTGCAGCAGCTGTGCGCGGCCATTGTGCCCGGCGTGCGACCATCGCATTCGCGGGTTCGCAGTTTGTCAGGATTGCATCGTCGCGGGCGTTGACGCCCTGCGTTATCGCCAGTCACAGCCGACGAATCAACAGGTGATCCGTCGCAAGACTTCTCCGTTCATCGCAACCTTTCTTTCGCTTTTCGTGCCCGGCCTGGGTGCGGCTTACAACGGTCAAACCTCGAAGGCCATCGTTCATTTCGCAATCTTCGCCAGCTTTTTCCAGATGGCTGTAGTGACCGACGGCGTCGCTTTCTTTGCGCTCGGGGTGTTCGGCACCTGGCTCTTTGCAGCGGTTGACGCCTGCCGGACCGCACAGTTGATGCGCGCCGGCCTGGCGCCTGATGCTGAAGAGGACGCCATCACGCGCCAGTTGTACGGCAATCCTTTGGCCTGGGGCATTACGTTGTTAGTGCTTGGCGGAATCTTTCTCGCGCACACGGTACTTGGATTTCAGTTTCCGGTGCGGCGAGCGCTGCCCGTCGCTTTAGTCGTTCTGGGCGCATACATTTTGTACGACTACATGAAACGACATCGGCGTCGAGAGGAAATGCGACTGTTCGATACCAACAATCCGCCGCCGTCGGTGGTCGTCAACAGCCAATTCGCACGCGCCGCTTACGATGGCGGTGACTTTCCCACTCGCGTCCAGTCGCCGCGGCAAATTGGTTCCGCGCGACTTCAACCGCGTCAGTAGGTTCAAAAGAAATGATTACCGGAATTATTGCAGCATTGACGCGCGGCGGCGCCATCTTCGGCGCCATCCTGCTGGTCGTTGCTCTTCTCGAACAGTTGATAGTCGCCTTTGGCGTGCTGGTGGCCATCATCAAGCTGGCGATCATAGTCATCTTCGTGGCGGTGCTAGTGCTAATCGCCTTCGCGATTTACCGCGATCGGAAGAAATATAAGGTGACTCCTAACATTTAGTTCGCTTTCAGTGCACCCGCCTACCATTCCGTCCGAAAACCCTTCTCTCTGCGTTTGACCTGCCCATCCTCGTATGATAGGGTCTGGCGCTCAGGCAGCATCCAGATCCGTTAGCTCGAGTCTAAAAGCCACGTTTACTCGGCGACTCGGGCGCGCAAATCGGCTGCCGTTTCAGCAAGCAGGGTTCGATCTTCGGCAGGGTTCTTAATTTTAAGGCCTCGCACAATTTGGGTTTTCAGTCGCCCTCGGCGTCTGTTACTTAACCGGTCGGCAAGCGGCCCCGTTTTACAAACGCGCTTGGCGCCCGACAGGAGCAGAATGAATGACTAGAGACGACCGTTTCTACGCTTTTATCATCGCCCGTACTTCCAGATCTCGTGCTCATATCCGTCGCATTAGCGTTCACAAACGCTGGTTAAAAGTTTCAGTGCTGGGGCTGGCCGTCGTCGGCGCCGCGTTGATGTACGGCTTTTACGGCCTGATTCAGCAGGCTGAGCATCTGCGGATTGAACACGACAACGCGCGTCTTCGCGCCCAGAACGAAAAGCAGAAGCAAGAACTGCTCAGGCTCAATAATCGAGTCAACGCGGTTGAGGACGCCTCGCGCAAGCTCGAGGAGTTGTCGGGAATTTCACCGGCGGAGCAAACGACGCCCCGTGGCCAGGGCGGTCCAGCACGCCCCATCGATAGCGAAGCGGCACTGGCCGAACTTGAATCGAAAACGGCGCGCCTTGAGCGTCGCATGTGGGTTTATCAGGAGATGGTCCGCGCCGGCGGAATGATTCCGTCACTTTGGCCCGTTGACGGAACGCTGGAAGGCGGCTTTGGTGGCCGGCGCAATCCGTTTGGCGGACGAGGCTTCGAGTATCACGAAGGCCAGGACATCGACGCGGAACACGGCGACCCGGTGTTGGCGGCAGGCAGCGGCCGTGTAACCATCGCCGGACGACAGCGCGGCTACGGCAACGTCATTTACATCGACCACGGCGCCGGACTCTCAACGCGTTACGGCCACTTGTCGCAAATCAACGTTGCGGTCGGTCAAACCGTAACGCGGGGACAGAAGATTGGTTTGGTTGGATCAACTGGTCGCTCAACCGGACCGCACCTGCACTACGAAGTGAGAGTCAACAATCAGCCCGTGGATCCAAAACGGTATCTGCCCGGCGTTGCCCAGTAAATATCACCGCAGAAGCCCTCACGATCTTTGTTTCAGATCGCTGAGGGCTTCTGCTAATATCCCTCCACACCCGGACCGTCATCAATCACAAAGGGAAATCGTAAATGATCGCTAAATACCCGCGCGGGCTCGCGCTTGTGCTCTCTTCGTTACTGCTTGTCAGCTTTATTCCCGTCTCAGTTCTGGGCGACGAAGGAATGTTCCTGCCGGACACTTTAAGTCAGCTACCGCTGGCGAAACTCAAACAGCGCGGACTGAAGATTCCGATCACCGACATCTACAACCCCTCGGGACCAAGCATTAAGGACGCCGTCGTCAGAGTAGGTTTCGGGTCAGGCTACGGCACGGGCGAGTTCGTGTCGGCCGAAGGCCTGGTGTTGACCAATCACCACGTTGCTTTCGACGGGTTGGTGGGGGCTTCAGACGCCGCAAAAGACTACGGCACGATGGGATACGTGGCGAAGAATCGCAGCGAAGAACTGCCGCTGACCGGGTACACGATCACGATGACGCGGGACCTGAAAGATGTGACCGCTGATGTGCTGGCGGGCGTGAGCGATGCGACGCCAGCGGCTGAACGCGCGGCGTCGATTCAGTCAAAGTCCAGCGCACTCGAAACCGCGAACTCCAAACCGGCTGATGGAATTACAGCACGCGTGATGGCGATGAACGAGGGCCTGGTGTACTACCTGTTCGTCACTCAGGTTTTGCGCGACGTGCGCGTCGTGTACGCGCCACCCAAAAATATTGGCTTCTTTGGCGGCGACCCGGACAACTTTGAATGGCCGCGCCACGTCGGCGACTTCACTTTTCTGCGCGCTTACGCGGCCCCCGACGGCAAACCTTCGGACTACGCATCGAGCAACGTGCCTTATAAGCCAAAGAAGTTTCTGTCGCTTTCGATGGGCGGTGTCAAAGACAACGAATTCGTGATGGTGATGGGCTATCCCGGCTCGACGCGCCGTTACCGCGAGAGCTACTCAGTCGCTTACAACCAGGACGTGTTCATTCCCTTTTCGGTCGAAATGCAGCAGAAGCAAATCGAAGTCTTGACCATCATGGGCCGGGCGAACCCATCGATGCGCGTCAAACTTCAGTCAGTAATCTTCGGCATCTCGAACGAGTTGAAAAACAACGACGGCTCAGTCCTGGCAATGCGCCGCGCCGGGATCGTCGATCAGAAACGTGCCCAGGAGGCTGCGTTCACGAAATGGATCAGCGAAAATCCTGAGCGGCAAAAGAAGTACGGCGAAGTGTTGCCGTCACTCGCGAAAGCTTACGAAGAACTGGAGAAGACTCAACCACGCGACCGGATCGTTCAGGAAATTGCTTCCCTCAGTGATGTCTTCGAGATCGCCGGCTTTATCAGCACCTTCGCCGCCAGTAAAGAGAAACCTGAGGCGGAACGCAATCCGAATCTCGCGTTAATCGCGGCGCGCGCGCGCGCGGCTCTGCCGGAAATTCTCGCCGGCCGCAATCCGACGCTCGAGCGCGAGATGCTCGGTTTCTTCCTTCGTAAAGCCGCGGAACTCCCGGCGTCGCAAAAGATCGAGGCAATCGAAAAACGGTTCGGCAGCTTGAAGGACGAAGCCCGCATTCGCGCGGAAGAAGATTTTGCGCGCGCGGTTGTTGACAGCAAGGGTCTTTCGTCGCCGGAAGCCTTCGCCGCTCTGTTCGACAAGACGCCGGCGCAGCTGAAAGAGCTGAACGAACCGCTCCTCGATTTCGCTGCCGAGATCGCTACGCTCTTCGCAGAGACGCAGCCGCGCACGCGCAACTTCAATGCGATCGTCGCCCGTTGGCGACCGCTGCTAATCCAGGGAATGACTGAGATGCGCGGGGGCAAGCCTTATCCCGACGCGAACGCTACTTTGCGATTCACGTACGGCGACGTCAAAGGCTACATCCCGAAAGACGCGGCGATCTATCAGCCTTTCACGCATCTCTCGGGGGTCGTTGAGAAAGACACGGGCAGCGAGCCTTTCGATGTGCCGGCCAAGCTGAAGCAGCTTTTTCGCGCCCGCGACTTCGGTATTTACGCCGAAGGCCATGACGTGCCGGTGAATTTCATCTCGACGACGGACATCATCGGCGGCAACTCAGGCTCACCGATCCTGAACGGCCGTGGGGAACAGATCGGCATCGTCTTTGACGGAAATTACGAAGGCCTCGGCAACGACTTTTTCTACGATGCGCCGAAGAACCGCACGATTTCCGTGGACATCCGATACGTCCTGTTTCTCACGGAGAAGTTCGGCGGCGCCGGATATCTCTTGAAAGAGATGGACATCAAGAACACGCCAGCGGCGTTGAAGAAGGCCGCGTAATCGTCGGCTCTGATCCTCAAAGAAATAAGCCGCACGCAACTAGTAGCGAGCGCTTACTCCCCTTAACACCTTACACACCGCCGACTGTTGGCGCTACCAGCAGCCGGCATATTCGATTTGACCGGTTGGCTCCCAAGTTTCGCCGCCATCGTACGAAACGTACCAGACCCAGTAGTAAGGTGTACAAAAGTAACTCGGATCTCCTCCTCCTCCTTCCGGCGTTGGAGTTGCTTCTATTAGCGGACATTCACAAGTTGCCGGATTAGCGGTTTGGCCGTTTGGACATGTCGTAACTATGCAACGACAACAATCTCCGTCATTGTATTTGTTCGGCGGACAACCGCGGTTCCCCTGGAAGGCAGGTTGTTGGTAATCAGCGCCAGTTGCGCCGTTGCAGCCAATTCCACACGCCCACCGCGGATCAGCGCCAACCATGACAGGCGTGGTGTCACAAATGCAGTTTGTGTTATTTGGCTTGGTCGCGGGATCGCACGTAGGTTCAGGTGTCGGCGTGGGCGTCGGTGTTGCTGACGACGGTGACGCGGTCGGAGACGGTGCTGGCGGAGGCGACGGAGCATAATCGAGGCATGACAGCACCAGCGGTATTCGACACGATATGGGGAAAGTCGTGCCGTCCACGTTAGGAAAATCACACCAATCATCGCTCCAAGAAATAGTCGAACACTCACCAGTGGGGTCGCTGCACGCGGTAAAACTGACATTGAGTTTGTCATTGACCTCAGGATTGTTGATGTCTGAACACTGACAGCGATCCATAATTTGCTTTGCGGTGACGCAGGATGATCCAGGACAACAAACATCAGGTTCAGCATCTAGGTCGAATGTCATCCGACCGTTCTCGCCTAAAGGCAAAAAATTTGCCGGCAGAAAAGCCGGCAGATCTTTCAACCATCTTGTTGGTAGCGAACCGTTGAAGGCCACTAATGGCCATCGCTCCTTCCGACCCTTGTCATGCGGATCGGGACATGTTTTCTCAAAGGCTTTCTTCTTAGGGTTTGGGAGCGGCGCAGCCGTCCCGCCCCAAAATCCGGTTCCGTCGCCAAAATTGATAAACTGAAAGACAATCTGAACTCTCTTAGGCTGCGGAAGGTTATGATCACGCATGGCTCCGGTCCACCCTCGCACGTACCGTTCTGGCATAGTGAACACGTGAGTCTCGCCCGGCGCAATCGGAATATCGCTCGGACGTATAGGCTCGGTAATGGAGATGAGGCCGCCTCGGCCGTACAGAAAATCATGACCCATGGGGTTTCCGCTAGGGCCCTTGACGTCAGGCAATGTCATGACGAATGCCAAAAAGTAGATCGGCTTTGTGCCGATGTTGTTGATTTCAATTTCTAATTCGCCAAGCCATTTGTCGTTGTTTAGATCCTTAAACGATTTCTCCTTTTCAGCTTTGATCTTGAGCTTGATCGGCACATGCTTGGGGGTTGTGTCTTCGAGCTGTCGTTCTTCCGGCTTATCTTGACCCTTCGCTTGCTTTCTTAGCGCCGCGGTCTCGGCTGCATCGAGTTTCGCCTTCAGCTTGTCCTTAGAACGAAGGATCTTTGCTTTTAGCGGCGGTGTGGTCGTCAAAACGCTCTCGCGAGTTTTGGCAGCGTTAAGAGTGACCGCCAGGAATGTGAGCGACGCTCCAGCGAGCGTTACGGCTAAAGCTAATCTAAATTTGGGGGACAACATTGGGGTTCTCCTTCGCAATACCGTGTAATCGGAAGCGGTCAAAAAGCCTGCAGGAGTCTCAATGGCTGGCTTATACGCCCTTGCGCGAATCCTGTCAACGAATCATTCAATCGATTTTGTTCTTGACAGCCCAAAACGCCTTCCGTTAGGATGCGCCGACGTTTCAATCAGTGCCGGCCCCGGGATTGACACCTGCCAAGGCATTTCGATTTGCAAGCGCTAAAAGTGAAATGAGTTCTTGTTTTAGAAGTTGCGCCCATGTATCGCGCCACCGTGTGCGATTACCTGGGCGCTTTTTAGCTAGTGTGTTTCCGTGTAGCGCCCCAGACCGTAAGCGCGTCCGGCTCACAGCATTAACCTGTTGGACAAGTGGCCGGAGACTTCAGTCTGTGTTTCGAATTTCAGACTGACGTCTCTGGCCACTCAAGCCAATTTTGCCGAATCGTTAGGAGGATTCGTTTGTATGTCTAGAATAACCGGTAAGGTCAAGTGGTTTAATAACTCGAAGGGCTATGGCTTCATTGAGCAGCCAGGCTCTTCGGACATCTTTGTGCACTATAGCGCCATTCAGGGCGACGGCTTCAAAACCCTCGAGGAGGGTCAGGAAGTCGAGTTCGAAGTGACGCAGGGCCCCAAAGGACCACAGGCTGAAAAAGTCACAAAGGCGTAGGTCTCCCCGGCTTGCTGTCAAGCAAAGCCACTGGCCGCTTCCGGTAGTCCCGGAACGCGCAAGACAAAAGGCGATCCCGGAATCCGGGATCGCCTTTTTGATTTGGTTCGGCCGTCGTTGTCAGCGGGGCGTTAGCCCGATTGTGAGGGAGGGCTCATAAGATAGGCACCGATCGAGGAGTACTCCCTTCCACGGTCGGGCTAGTGCCGCGGGCGCTCCTACTGCTCAGCCTTCGCCTTGAAACTCACGTGGCCACCTTCAACATCGACTGAGAACACGACCCGACCCGTTCCAATCTTTTCTTTCATCGCCTGGGTACGTTCGACAACCAGGCGGTGAAATTTCGCGAACGACAAGTCCTGCGACGCTTCTCCGCACGCTCGCTTCGCGACCATCAAAGCGTCATACACACCTTTGATTGTCTGCACGTCGTGACGCACGTCCGTACACGCAAAAGTTGAGGCTTTGAACGGCGTTTTTTTCTCCTTCGCTTCTCGTTCAGCGCGGTGCAGTGTGAAAGCGTCGCGGCCTTCTTCGCGGCCCTTCATGGTGCGCCGCCAAACTTCGCGGAAAGAGTTGTAGCGTGTCGCCAGCGAGTTGTAGTGAAAGCGTAGCGCAAAACTCAACGATCTGTCGTCGGCTAAGCGCTTGAGCTGTGTTTCGACGCGCAGCTTTGTATCGTAAGGCGGACGCTTTGAGCCGCCGCTGAAATAGATGTCGTATTCGACCTTCAGGCGGCGAATGTCTTCTTCCAAGCGCGCCAACCTATCTTCCACCGAGACATGTTCGACCAGGACGTTTTTGCTTCTCTGACGGCGTTCCGCCTCGAGTCTGGCCAGCTTGTTGTTATTAATTGCCAAATAAAATCTCCCTTGATGAGCGGCGCAAGCGGGGTCGCCGACGTTCTTCGAGTGTAGGGTTTAGCAGGAAAGGGTGTCAATGGTTTCTTTCCCGACCCTCGTGAGGTACGGCGAAAGAACGCCGGCTAGCTATCTGCCGGCGCAGTATCTTTTGCCAGGCCGATACCGTAATAATTCCGGTTACGTTTCAGAAACCACCAAATACTCAAGACTAGTCCGGCGCCAAACAAACCGATTAGAAGGACAACCAGTATGGTGTGGTAGATGTAGGCTATCGGACTGGCTTTGAGAAAAAACCCGATCACAAAAACAACTGCGACGATAGCGCCGAACGTGACATAGATGGGCGCTTTGTCCCGTTCGCTGCTGTGAGAGTAGATGACCTGTTGCGAACCCGGACCACTGCTAAATGACGGGCTCGGAGTCGGAGGACTGGTTTGCATCAGGCTAAGGCCAATCAGAATCCACATGATGCCGAAACAGACTGCGAGGGATGAGAAGATGCGGTGAGCGATCACCACGCCCGGTCTTTTGGTCTTCGGTCTTACGATGGCCGGTTGGGCCGGTGCTCCTGCCCCGGCCGCGCTGTTTTCTTGTTCCATGTCCCGTAAAGTCAGGCTTGAATCGCGCGCACTCTATTTCAGTCGACGTGCGCAAGTCAACGGCTTTACCGAAGGGCTCTGCCAATCGATCCGATCGACAAGTTGAAGCTTGTCGTTGGCTGACGTTCGATCATATGCTGGGCTCCCGCGTTTGGCGGAAGCCTCGTAAACATGTCGCCGAAAACAGTTACCGCATCAACCCAGCTTCGTAGTCTGCCGTCGATCGATTCGTTGCTGCGAACAGATACGGCGAAATCGCTCAAGCCAATCGTCGGCCTCGAACATTTGACCGCTCTGGCACGGCGAGTGACGGACAAACTGCGTCAGGAACTGATGACCGGACAACTCGATTCGGCGGGGGAAAACGCACACGAAGATGATTCGGCCCTGCACATATTGATCGAAGCCGAAAGACGTCTAGCGGCTGCTCATCGGGAAGAAGCTGCGCGCGGAGTGCGGCGCGTTATTAACGCCACAGGCGTCATTCTTCACACCAACCTTGGGCGTGCGCCATTGTCCGCGGCGGCACGATTTGCGGTCGCAGAGGAAGCGGCAGGCTACTGTAATCTCGAATTCGATCTGAACTCAGGCAGTCGCGGTCGCCGGGGGGCGCGCGCGGAAGATCTCCTCGCGACTCTGACGGGAACCGAAGCCGCGCTCGTCGTCAACAATTGCGCGGCAGCAGCGCTGCTCGTGTTAACGGTGCTGGCGCGCGAAGGGGAAACAATCGTCTCGCGGGGCGAGTTGGTTGAAATCGGCGGAGACTTTCGCGTGCCGGAAGTGATGGCGCAATCAGGCACGCGCATGGTCGAAGTCGGCACCACAAATCGAACGAAGCTCGCGGATTATCAGAGAGCGATCACGGACGACACGCGCCTGATCATGCGCGTACACACTTCGAACTATCGGATTGTCGGCTTTACGCAGACTCCGACGCTTAAAGAACTTGCGACGCTGGCTCACAAAAACGGTTTGTTGCTCTATGAAGACGCCGGTTCAGGCGCGCTCATAGACTTCAGCCGATTTGAAATCACCGGCGAACCCGTCATTCGCGAATCGTTTGCGGCCGGGGTTGATGTCATCTCGTTCAGTGGCGATAAACTGCTCGGCGGCCCGCAGGCTGGATTGCTCGTCGGTCGCGGTGAAGTCATTGAGCAGATGCGTAAGCACTCGCTCTATCGCGCGTTGCGCGCGGACAAACTTCGCCTCGCGGCCCTGGAAGCGACGCTCGACGCATACGCGCGAAACACGACCACAAACGAACTGCCCACGCACCAGATGATCTCGATGACCTTCGATGATTTGCAATCGCGCGTGACTAACTTTCTCGGACAGGTTCAGGGATCGAAAACGTCCGACCTCCACTGCGAAATCGTCGAAGGCGAATCGGCAATTGGCGGCGGCGCTGCCCCTACGTCGCGTCTGCGAAGCCCGCTGGTTTCGATCACTCACGCGACGCTCTCGGCAGATCGAATCGCAGAGCGGCTTCGCGAATCCGACCCGCCGGTCATTGCCCGTATCGAAGATGCTCGGGTGCTTCTCGATCTGCGAACTGTCACGGCCGAGGACGAAGCGACCCTGGCATCCGCAGTCAGCTCCCTCTCACAATAGTTTTGCTCCTCATCTCCGCACGCGGAGAGGGGTTGGGGGGAGAGGTTGGCCGCGCCAAACCCCACCCCTAACCCTCCTCGTTTACGGGGAGGAAATCGAAGAACCGAAGTTAGTTCTGTGTCACGCTTCAGCTCACAGCCAGATCGCACCGAAAGCAGCCGTTTTTCCTCGGAAAAGTGGCCGAAATTTGTGCGCCCAAACCTCAGTGGGATGTGTATAATCGATCAGCCACGAAATGTGGCGACCTCACATCCCGATCCGAGTAGCACTCCTAAGCCAATCAAGTGTGTTGAAGACGTTCTCCTGGAAATCTCTGTTGCTATCGCTGGGTCTGGCCTTTTTGGCCGGCGCGGCTGCGTGCGGCATCTGGCGCGCAGGTCTAATCGATTCACTTCAGTCAGCCTTCGTCGTCAGTGTCGCGCGCGGCGACGCGCCACTCCAGGCGCCACAGACCTGGCTCGCCCTCTTGCTAATCGTCACGATCAGCACAAGCGCGGGTTTCTTTGTCGGCCGCGTCGGCGCCCGTCGCTCGTTTCTGTTCCTGGGCATCGGTTTTCTTGCCACTTGTACTGCCAGTCTGCTCATCTCTCGCTACTTAAAGATCGACATTCTGTTTGCGCCGATGGCCTTGGGTTCAACGGCCGCGGTGTTCCTCGTGCAACTGCACCGCCTCTGGCTGATTGATACCCTGCTGACCCGGCGCGTGAACGAAACGATTTCGCGGACTGATGCGCAGGATGTAAGCATTGCCGAGAATCGCTTGACCAGCGGGCTCAAGCTGCTCCAGACGATTTTGCCTTTGGAAGAAGCCTTCGTCTTTCAACCGAATGAAGATGGCGTCCTCGTGCCCTGCGCAAGACTGCGCGCACAAGCGAGCGGTTCGGTGCAAGCGGGCCGGAATTCTGTCTGGCGGAAACTCGTGCAGCTTTGTGACAAAGCCGCCACGAAACATGAGATCGCGCTCGCACCGATGGGCGAGATCGACACGCTCGAAAATGTTGCCATGCCGCTTCAGCACGGCGGGCGCACGGTCGGCACGTTGCTGCTGCGCCTGCGCGAAAGTTTTGATCAAAGTGATCGCCGCTTGCTCGCCGCCGTGGGTGGACAACTTGCACGCGATCTTCAGCGCGAAGATGCGAAGCGCAAAAAACTCGACAGCAATCTGCCGGCGTTTGTCTCGGCGCGCACTTCCGGTCACCGCCTGCATGCGTTCGATCTGATCAGCGGCGTGCTGACCGAACATCGATTTGGCGCCCAGGTGCTGGCGGAGGCATCCGACGGTTACGCGATCGCCTACCTCGACGGGACAATCGCGTACGTGAACCCGGCGATGCTTTGGGCCGCGCGCTTGAACAATCACGAGGCACCCAAGACCGATCTTTTTGGACTGCTGGATAGATTCAAGTCCGGAGTTTTTGACGAGCCGGCCATCGCCGTCCGTCGCGTTTTGCAGTCAGGCGAGCCCTACGAGCGTGAATTGAAGTTTCCCGACCGCAACCAGACGCTCGAGCTGAGGATCGCGCTGGCAAAAGAGCGCAACGGCAATGGCATTGGCAATGGCAATGGCAATGGGAACAGCCTAAACGGGAATGGCGCGGGCGCGAAGCCGCTCTGCTTTGCGATTCGAGTGCGCGACGTGACGCGCATGAAAGAGTTCGAGAAGCTGAAGAGCGACATGATCTCATTGATGTCGCACGAGCTACGCACTCCCCTCACCAGCATCAACGGCTTCGCGGAGTTGCTCGTCAGTGACGACAACATTCCCGCAGAGTCGCGCGAGTTCCTGCAAATCATCTCGAACGAATCGCAGCGCATGTCGCGCATGATCGACACGTTTTTGACCGTGACGCAGCTTGAGCGCGCGGACAAACAGGAAGTGACGAAGACTGCTCTGCGGCTCGACGAAGTCGTCAACGAGACGGTTAACGTCATGCTGCCCACCGCAAAGAAGAAGCGCATTCGACTGGTTGAACAGAGCAACGGCTCGATTCCTCCGGTGTCGGCCGACAAGAGTCTGATTACGCAGGCGCTGACGAAACTTCTCGACAACGCAATCAGGTATAGCCCGGAGCGCACGACGGTCACCGTTTCAACTGTGCTCGAAGCCGAAGCCGTGCGCGTCGTCGTCGACGATCGGGGTTATGGCGTGCCGCAGGATTCAATGGATCGGATTTGGGAAAAGTTCTATCGCGTCGCGCGCGATGGACAGGAAAAAGATGAAGAGTCCACGGGTCTCGGGTTGTCTTTCGTCAAAGAAGTTATCGAACAGCACGGCGGGGCTGTCGCGGTCGAATCGGAAGTCGGCCGTGGATCGAGATTCAGCTTTGCGCTGCCAAGGCTCTGAAGCTTCAAGTGCCTTGCTCTGTGTCTCAGTGGAACTTCGTGTCTCTGTGGTGAAAATCATCGGTATGAACACTCACCACAGAGTCACCGAGATTTCACAGAGACACTGAGAAAAAGCTGAACGTTATGATTCTTCAGACGCCACAATGTCCGCATCGACTGCAGCTTGTGACGCCGCCCCTCGTCTCCAAATGAAGTAAGCCGGAATGCCGGTCAGGACTATCAAGTAACCAATGCCGGACGTCCAGGGTGCGAGATAGGCAAGGTCGAGGACGATTAGCAGCGCAAGAACAATGTAGGCTATTGGAACAATCGGATAACCGAAAGTCCGATACGGCCGGTTGAGTTCCGGCGCTTTCCTTCTCATCAAAATTACGGCGCCCACCATCAACGCATAAAAAACCAAATCCGCCGAGATGATGTATTCCAGCAGTTGCGTGTAAACGTTCCCGTACGTCACCACGCCGGTGTTCGGATCAGTAGTGACAGTGCGTGGCAGGGTCAGCAGGCACGCCCAGATTCCCTGCGCGACTAATGCAACCGCCGGAACGTGATGCTTGTTGAGTTTGGCGACCCGGTTGAAGAACAAACCGTCACGCGCCATCGCGTAGTACACGCGCGCGCCGGCGAGAATCAAACCGTTGTTGCAGCCGAACGTTGAAATCATAATCGCCGCCGCCATGATCGTGGCGCCGGGCGGGCCGAAGATCGCCTGCATCGTTGCGGCCGCCACGCGATTCTGTGGCGCGCCTTGAATTGCCGCGAGCGGCAAGGTGACGACGTAGGCCAGATTCGCCAGCAGATAAAGAACGACGACGACTCCGCAGCCGATGAAAAGCGACAGAGGCAGGTTGCGGCCGGGATTCTCGATCTCCCCGCCGGTAAACGTAACGTTGTTCCACGCTGATTGGGCGAACAATGGCCCGGTCATCGCTCGGCCCAGCATCATTACCAGGGCAAAGCCCCCGGCGATGGCCAGCCCCGGCTGCGCGACCTGGGGATTCCAACCGTTGGCCCACGAGTCCCACCATGAAGATGTGTACGCGGCGCTGCCGCTGTTCCAGCCAACCAGCAGGCCAAGAACGATCAATCCAATTAGCGCCGCTGTCTTGGTGAACGTGAACGTGTTTTGAATAAACTTCCCCGTCTTCAGGCCGCGCATGTTCGTAAGCGTCAAAAGAGCAATCATCGCGATCGCGATAAGTTGCGCCGTCGAAAGACTGAGCGCATACCCGCCTAACCGGCGCGGGGCGATCAGATAGTTGTTCGCGTCAATTCCTTTGATCAGAACGCCGGTGAAGTTCGCGAACGCGACGGCGACGGCCGCAATCGTTCCGGTTTGAATGACGAGGAAGAGCGACCAGCCGAAAATGAATCCGGTCCCGGGGCTGTACGCCTGCCGCAGAAAAACGTACGGCCCGCCCGCGCGTGGCATCATCGCTGCGAGCTCAGCACAGCATAAAGCGCCGGTAATCGTCATGAATCCGGCCAGCCCCCAGGCGACTAACAACCAGCCCGGCGCGCCAATCAATCGTGACGACTCGGCTGAGGTGATGAAAATGCCTGAGCCGATCATCGAGCCGATCACGATCATCGTGCCGTCCAGCAGGCCCAGGCCGCGGACCAGTTTGTTCGCGTCTGACTTGTTTTTCGCCATAGCGGTCGCTACTACCGCAGATTGCGATCGGAAGTCAACGGAAATTCTCGCGGGCTCCCAGGCCTCCTTCCAGTTTGGAACTGTGAGGGTTTTAGGCGTTTCTCTCTTGAACGGTTAAGAAGTAATTCTGTGCGACGCGGCCCTTCTTTGCCTGCGTGTGCTTCAACGAGCATGGCAGTCGGGCCTAAAAGGCGACAGAAACTGCTAACCGGCATTCGCATGTCGCACGTATCCAATTTTACTCTTCGGGAAATCGTCACCACTCTTTTCCGCCGCAAATGGTTATTGCTGGGCCCTTTAGCGCTGATCACGGCGGCCACCATAGCCCTCGCCACGTTCCTACCGGATCGTTATCAATCGAGGATGAAGATTCTGGTGAAAAACACGCGCGCGGATGCTGTGATTACCACAGACGCGAACAGCGCAAACAACGGGAACGGTGAAATAACTGAATCACAAATCAACTCAGAGATCGCTCTGCTCACGAGCAAAGACTTGCTCGAGCAGGTCGTAATCCAGAGTGGGTTGGACAAGGTAAGCGGGTCATCCTTCTTGAACCGGAAGCTGCCGCCTATAGAACGTGCGGTCCTACAGTTAGAAAAGGATCTGGAAATAGAAGCTGCGAAAAAGTCTGCGATCATCGAGGTCAGATACACCGCGTCGTCCCCGGAGACCGCCGCCACGGTTCTGCAAGTCCTCGCCAACCTCTATTTCGAGAAGCACCTGAAGCTACACAGTCCGCCCGGCGCTCAGGAGTTTTTTCAGAATCAGACGAATCAGTATGGCGAACAGTTGGCCGCGGCCGAACGGAATCTCTCTGCGTATCAACGTCAACAGGATTTCGTTTCGCTCGAGCAGGAGAAGCAGCTAAATCTGCAAAAGCTAGCCGAGGTCAGAGCCCGTCATTTGGACGCGGAAGGCGCCCTCAAGGACACGGGCGAACGCATCGCCAAACTTCAGCAGCAAGTGGAGACTCTTCCCGCCCGGATCGCGACGCAAAATCGCGCGCTGCCGAATCAATATTCACTTGAGCGTTTGAGCACCATGCTGGTTGAACTGAAGAACAAACGCACGCAATTGTTGACGAGGTTACGGCCCGACGATCGCCTGGTGACCGAGGTCGATCAGCAAATTAAGGACACTTCCGAAGCGCTGGAACAAGCCAGGAAGATCAGCAACGTCGAACAATCGTCCGACGTCAATCCCTTGCGACAAAACCTGGAAATGGAACTGGCGAAAGCGCGGATGGATCTCGCGGGTCAGAAAGCGCGACGCGACGATCTGACCCACCAGCTCGCTGAGTATCAGGCGCGGCTGGAAAGACTGGACCAGGCCACGACGCAGAACGCAGATCTGCAAAGACAGTTGAAAACCAGCGAAGAGAATTACCAGCTGTACGCCAAGAAGAAAGAAGAAGCGCGGATTGCTGATGAGATGGATCAGAACAAGATCACTAACGTAACGCTGGCAGAGAAACCGATTCTCCAGCGCACGGCGGTCTCTCCGAATCGGCGGTTGATTCTTGGGCTCGGTTTGTTGCTCGCCGTTTTTGTCAGCCTGACAATTGTGCTGGTCACCGAATTCTGGCGCGACACAGTACACACGCCGCGTGAACTGGAACTAGTAGCCGAGATCCCCGTCATCGGTACCTTTCGGTATCAACCAGCAAGTGCCGGACGCAGTGGAACAGGTTCGTAATCTCAATCGATCGGGTTCGCAAAAAAAGCACAAATGCAGATATTCAATCGATCGTCAACTACTCGGACAGCAAGATCCAGTGCCGGCACCGCCCCCAGCATTCAATTCCTGTTGGCGCACGTGGTGGTGGGCCGCCGCAATGGAACAGGCGCCGTGATCGCGTTTACTTCGGCAAATCCCGGCGCCGGCGTCAGTCACGTAACCAGGATTCTTGGCGCCCAACTGGCAAGTCAGACGTGCGAGCCAACGGCAATTGTGGAAGCCGAACGACTCAATCGACTGCAAGCGCATGAGTTGATCAACCTGCGCGCAAAGTGCGCGCGAACGAACATCAACCACCTGTGGGTGCTTCGCAAGTCGGTGAATGGCAATGGGAATGGCCATCAACCATCCGCTGAGACGGAAACTTATTCGACCGACGGGGCAGGGCTGGATCGCGTGCATGCGTTGCGAGCAACTTTCCATCACACACTGCTCGATTGTCCGTCCATAAACGATTCGCCTGCAGCGTTACTCATCGTGCCGCAGGTGGATGGCGTCGTGCTGGTAGTCGAAGCCGACCGCACCAGGCGCGATCAGATCTTACGTGCCCGACAAACAATCGAAATGTCCGGCGGCAAGTTGAGCGCCATGGTGCTGAATAAACGACAGCATCTTGTGCCCGAATGGCTTTACCGCGTGCTTTGAGGATCCGATGCAAGCGAGACGGGAATTTTCGAAACCATTTAGAGATCTCGAAGCGGTCCCTGCGAGTACGACGGCGGACTCGCCGCGAAGCGCCTGCCAATTGTTGGGCTGGTCTTACCGTGCGGGCGATGCACTCGCCGCGTTAGTCTCTATTGCTGCTGCTTTCCTCATAACTAATCTGAACACGTTGCCGGCTGATTTCGCGGGATTCCTCAGGCTGCGAGTCTCAGTCAAAAACCTTCTGGTGATGGTCATCTTTGCGGGTCTGTGGCTGGCGATCATTTACGGTTTGGGTCTCTATCGTAAACGTTCGCGCCGTTATGCGGCCCTGCGTCTGATTGCCGCGACCGCGTGCGGCAGTTTGTGTGCGCTGCTTTTCGTGTTCAGCAGCAACACCGGCGCGTTCCGGTTCGATGCCGTCATTTGGTGCTGGATCATTGCACTGCCACTCACGCTAAGCGTCCGCTTGTTCCTGCGGAACATGACTGAACCGATCGCCACCACTAAACATCCGCGGCAGGTCTTAATAGTTGGCACCGGTGCGCGGGCGGCTCGATGCGCGCGCGAATTGAGGGCCCCCGGGAATGAGAATTATCAGGTGCTGGGTTTCCTCGACATTCCCGGAACACGAGCAATGTCGTTCGAGCTCAAACAAAAACTGCTCGGGGATTTATCTCAGCTCGAGAGCACCATCATCCAAAACCAGGTAGACGAAGTGCTGATTACGTTGCCGATTCGTTCGTGCTATGAGGAAGTGCAGCAAGCTATTGAGATCTGCGAACGGACAGGAGTCGAATGTAAATACTTGTCCGATATCTTTCGGCCGTCATCGTCGCAAATGGTGGCTGAAGAGATCAGCGGTTTCAGCGTCACTTCGCTCAAACCCACCCGGCATGATTCGAGACGTGTCGTGAAGCGAGCCATCGACATCGCCGGCGCTCTAGTCGGCCTGATAGTTCTGCTCCCCGTTTTCCTGATCATCTCACTGGCTATCAAGCTCTCCAGTGGCGGCCCGGTAATTTTTAGTCAGGGACGTCACGGGCGCAACCGCCGGCCGTTCAGGATGTACAAGTTCAGAACCATGGTGAACCAGGCTGAGCAGTTGCAATCGTCGCTCGAAAGCTGCAACGAAGCCACCGGACCAGTTTTTAAAATCAAGAATGATCCGCGAGTAACACGCGTCGGTGCGTTGCTGCGCCGCACGTCGCTGGATGAATTGCCGCAACTCTTCAATGTACTGAAGGGTGAAATGTCTTTGGTGGGCCCGCGCCCTTTGCCGGTGCGCGACGTTTCGAAAATCGATGAAGGCCGGTTACTGCGCCGCTTTTGCGTGGTGCCGGGACTCACCGGACTGTGGCAGGTCAATGGCCGGAGCACCGTTAATTTCGAAGAGTGGATGAAGCAGGATTTTCATTACATCGATAACTGGTCACTCAGGCTCGATTTTCAGATCCTCGCGAAAACGATACCGGTGGTCATGAAAGGTGTAGGTGCTGTTTAGGTTGCATGCGAGCCGCAACAACCATCGCCAAGGCAGCCACGCGTCTAACCTGGCCAATCACCCGGTTGGATCGAAATGGCGACCTGTCCGCCCCGGTAGTGTTGTGCTACCACCGTGTACTGCCGCGTACAGCTGATTCTGATCCGGCGGCTTATGCCGTCACGCCGCAGCAGTTTCGCGAACAGATGTCGCTGCTGGCCAGCGAGGGCTTCAACTCGCTGTCGCTTGAGCATGTGCGCGCGGCTCTATCAGGCAACCGTGAACTGCCACCCCGCTCAGTCCTGGTGACTTTCGACGACGGGTTCGCCGACACTTATCTTACGGCCTGGCCCATCGCCCGTCAGTTCGGCATCACGCTGAATCTCTTTCTTTGTACCGGGCTACTCGCCGGCGAGGCGATCGAAGTTTTTGATCAGCCGCGAGCTGCCGATCGCGCGAACCGCCGCGAGTTCCCACACCTGTGGCGGCCGCTTAACTGGGACGAGGTCCGCGAAATGAGCATAGCCGGAGTCGGTCTGGGGTTCCACAGTCACACTCACAGGATTCATGCCAATTTGAGCCGCGAGCAGATTGCGGCGGATGCCAGCCAAGGACTATCGCTCCTGGCGCAAGAAGTTGGCGTGAGGCCAATCTTTTTTGCTTTTCCGTATGGCCACAACGGCTCGTATTCCGCGGACGCAATTTCAGCCTTGCGGGAAAAAGGCATCGAGATCTTTTTTACAACTCATATCGGCCGTACGCCATTGGCCACCGACGGCCCGATTTCAAGATTCGTGATTCATCCCGAGGATGACATCAGGTCTTTCCGGCGCAAGTTGTATGGCGGTTACGACTGGGTGGGTAAGTTGCAGCGATTCGCTTACTCAGTCGGATCAATTCGCCGGCCACGCAGGTCGCAAGCGTTCGGGCATGGAAGCTGACACCAGAATAATTGGAAACGTTCACAGCGCTCGGACTGAGGTTCCCGCGCTGGGACGTGCGCTGAATCTGCAAAGCTTCTGGGCGATCGCTGACCAGGGCGTTGTAAGTCTGGGTAACTTCCTGAGCACGATCATTCTGGCGCGCGCCCTGACTCCGACAGCATACGGTGTCTACGCGGTGGTGCTCGGGTTGATTCTGCTTCTGAACGTACTGCCCGCATCGCTGATCTCTTATCCATTATCTGTCCGGCTAGCCGCGCGCGACGATTCCAGCGCTGCCGAATTAGTTATCCCGGCATTGGCGCTGACTGCGCTGCTTGCATTGCCGCAGATACTCGTATTGTTTGCGGCTTCGATGTTGATTTCGAGTAAGGGCCTCGGTCTATCGACAGCGCTTTGTTTACTTGTCTGGCAGCTTCAGGAAACGACCAGGCGAGCTTTGATGGCTCGTCTCGCTTTCAGCGCCGCGCTGATCACAGATGCGATTAGTTACCTGGGCCAGGCCGCGCTGATGTGGTTGCTGGCCCGCAATGGTCAGCTTACGCTCGAAGTTACGTTCGGCGTGATCGGGATGACCTGCGGTCTGGCCGCGATCGCCCAACTGTGGTTATTGCGCGCGCGCTGGCGGATGCGGCTGAACCTCATACAACACGCGTCGGCGTTTTGGATGACGGGCCGTTGGGTCCTGGGAACCAACCTGCTGGCCAACTTCAACATTCAGGCTGTGCCCTTGGCCATCTTTCTTTTCCGAGGGCCCGCTGATGCTGCGGGCTTTCAGGCCGTCTCCAACCTAATCGGCATCTCGCATCCCATCATGCTTAGTCTGGGAAACTTCCTGATTCCCGCTGTCGCGAGGGTGCGCGCCCGCGAGGGGTTGGTGGCGGCGCGCCGCATTGCAGTCATCTACAGCGGACGAGCGGGCTTACTGCTGCTTCCCTTGTTTCTGCTATTGCTGATTCTGCCGCAGCCATTACTGGGACTCTTTTACGGGGCCGCCTCGCCGTATGTTGAGCTCGCCTGGCCTTTGCGTCTTTTCGCTTTTGCGTACGCCGTAACTTACTGGGCAATGGTGACGAGGTTCTTCCTGATAGCCCTCGAAGCCAAAAACCGCGCGCAGTTTCTGTTTGAAGTTTGCTGGAGCGTGACGTTTATCGCATTGCTGATTCCACTGACGGTCAGGTGGAGTTTGGCCGGCGCAATCATTGCGACCACGCTATCGCAAGGCACGCGCATTGTTAGCAACCTGATGCTCACGCGCAGGCTAACGCCTGAGTCAGAACCGCCTGCGATTGCGACCGGGCTCACTCGTGAGCGGTTGGTGACCTGAATGAAGATACTTCTGGTAGGACATTCATGCGCGCCCAATCGAGGCTCGGAACCGGGTCTCACGTGGCAGTTTGCCTGGCACCTCAGTCAGCTTCATGAAGTCTGGGTCATGACCAGTGCGCGATTCCGAGAACCCATCGAAAAACAGCTCGCCTTAACGCCCAACGATAAGCTGCACTTTGTTTGGGTTGGCCCTCGCGCCAGGTCTGATTCGCCCAGGAAGCCGGTCGGTGAACTCGGTTTAAGATTGCATTATCTGTTCTGGCAACGCGCAGCATTGCGCGAAGCCAGACGGCAACATCGGCTTCACGAATTCGGTCTGATCCATCACCTGAGCTGGGGCACGATCAGCGCGCCGCCAGCCTTGTGGCGGCTGCCCATTCCGTTTGTGTGGGGACCCGTCGGCGGAGCGCAAACGACTCCATGGGCGTATCGGCATTATCTCGGATCAGCGTGGCCACTCGAGGTATTCCGCACACTACGGGTGAAACTAGTTACCCGAATGCCACGTTTGCGGCGGACTGTTCGCAACTGCGCGCTGCTCCTTTCGACCAACCCTGAAACAACTCGAGCCTTGCACGCGGTGGGGATGCGACGAATCCAATTTCACCCGAATATCGGCGTGCCCGAAGACTTCCTCGTGCCGGTCCTGCCGAAAACAGACCGCGATGACAGAGAAAAGATCATTTTGTGGGCCGGCCGAATGATCCCGATTAAGGGCTTATCACTAGCGCTGGAAGCTTTCTCAAAAATCGAACCGAGTTTGCGAGTTCGCCTGTGCATCGCGGGTGACGGGCCCCTAAAGCGCGAGATGGAAAACCTGGCCCGGGACCTCGGAGTAGCCGGGCGCGTCGATTTCCTCGGCGCGGTGCCGTGGTTGGAAATGAAGCGCCGCTATCAGGACGCGGACATTTTTCTCTTTACCAGCTTGCGCGATTCGTCGGGCGCCGTTTTGGCCGAGGCCATGGCCAGCGGCCTGCCAATCGTTACGCTGGATCATCAGGGAGCCGGCGCGATTGTTCCCGCCGAAGCAGGTATCAAAGTTACGGTCGGGGATCCAGCTCAGACCGTGCTCGCCTTAGCCGACGGGCTGCGTCGTCTGATCGGTTCACATGATTTGCGACAACGCATGGGCGAGGTCGCGCGCGCGCGCGCCGAGAGTATGAGTTGGACCGAGCATGCCGAGACGATGAGCCAATGGTACGCGCAATTAATGGCCGAGGGCGACGCGACGGAAGAGTACGCATATGCAGCTGTCTAGCGAAATCAAACCCTATTGGCTGCGGACAACGCCAGGCGCGCAAGTCATTCGACTGTCGCCTGTGAAAAGTCTGCCACTGGGTCTCGCTTTGGCGGCGATCGTGCTCGCTTTCGTTCCGCTTGCTCCGCCGGTTGAGGCGCTCCAGGGAGGAGTGACCACACGTGGCGTGATTGAATTCGGTTTGATCCTGACCGCGCTCGGTCTGCTTGCGATCTATCTCAGGGCGCAGGGCGCCTTTTCATTCGAAATGAAGACGCCGGCGTTTCTCGTCATCAGCGCATTTTGCTGGTGGAGCATGCTTTCCGCGATTTGGTCTTACAACCCTGTTCTCACGATCGCAAAAGCGGCGGAGTTGTGGTGCATCGCGCTGGCCGCGCTAATGATTGCCACGCTTGCAGCGCGCAGCCGCTTTGCCGAGGGGAAGCTGGAGACACTACTCGCTTTAGCCACGATCGCTGTGATCGCCGGGTTGATCCTTGCCAACCTCTTCTATTGGGGAAAGCTGCTGCCAAACACAGGTGATGCCTCGCTGCCGCTGGAGGTGTTCGGTGAAGAGGTAAGACTGGAAAGACCACGTTTGCTTCTAATGTTTCAGCATGCCCTGTCAACTGCGGATCTTCTGGCCATCGCGATCATCTCGTTGTTTGTTTCTGACCTGCGCAAAATATTTAAGCTGGTTCTCTTCCCTGGCCTTTTCGCGCTTTTATGGCTTACGGACGCGAGAGGTCCCACGGTGGCTCTGGCGG
>DASUTF010000053.1:0-2547 GCA_036374695.1 Pyrinomonadaceae bacterium | reverse complement strand
CGGCGGGTGGGATTTCGGACTTGAGGTACTGGTAAAACTTATCGTCAGAGGCGGCGCGCGAAGACGTGTTGGATGGCAGGGAACTGGGACGCTGAGTGCATCCGCTCAAGAGCAGGGCGACGACGGTCAGGGCCAGCCACGTTTTCGCTCGGCAGCTGCGCATCTTCGATTAGATTAGCTCACAATCGATTTTGTTCCGCCAAATAGTACTGCCACAGCATTCGTGCCGCCACCGATCGGTATGGCCGCCACTTTTCGGCAAGCTTTCCGAGTTCGATGAATGACGGACGCGTCTTCAGCTTTAGAAGTCTGCCGGCGGCCGTTGCCAGAGCGATATCACCATCAGGCCAGATGTCCGGCCGCTTCAAAGCCATCAGCAGGTAAATGTTTGCGGTCCACGGGCCCACGCCTTTGATTCGCAGCAACGTCGCGTGCGCCTCTTCGTCGCTCAACCTGCCAACGCCTTGCAGGTCGCCGTTCGTGAAAGCGTGCGCGACTTGAATGCAGTAATGTGCTTTTTGACGGGTCAAGCCGAGCGAGCGAAGGTATAGCTCATCTCGCGAAATGAACGACGCGGCCGTAAACGGGTTGATGTTTGATTTTAAGCGCGCGAACACGGCGCGCGCCGAGATCAGCGAAACCTGCTGCTCCAGCACAATCCGCAGAAGCGTTTCGAAGCCGGGACGGCGGCCCCACAGCGGCGGTGGACCGTGTTGTCTGTAGATTGACGCGAGATAACGGTCGCGGGACGCGAGGATCTCAGCCGCAGTTACCAGGGTCTCGTTTGTGATGCGATTTGGCTTCAATGGTCTCTGTGAACCTCTGTGGTCCTCTGTGCCTCTGTGGTGAAGAAAAGATCGTTTACCACAGAGACACGGAGAACCACAGAGGTGCCACAGAGCTTAGCGATTTTCCAAGGCCAGTCTGAGGAAATTCTCGAAAAGAATTCGACCGTCACGCGATTCGTTCGGGTGTTCCCAACGCGTCGGGTTCTTGTGCCAATCCTCAAAAGACTTTTCCAAATGGAACTGAACGGAATAGATCAACTGACCGTCAGAGCGTTTGGCCATCATTTGATTGCGGCAGAGATATGAAGTGGCCAGCAGTGTAAAGCCTTCCGGAACAGCGTCGAGCTGGAGTCCGTGGTTTTGCCAAACGCGCAGAATGCAGCCTTCGCGAGTGTAATCGTGCCAGCGGTGCGATTCCGGATTGTGGATGCCGTCAAAGATGGGATCTTCCGGTTCAACGATTCGTACGAAACGATACTGGTATTCCGTCAGCCGATCGGTACGCCGCTGTTCCTGCGTCTGCTGATCGAGAGTTACGACGCGGGCGCCGAAACTAAGTCCGACAAGTTGATGCCCGCCGCAGATGGCCAGCACCGGTAACCGCGTCGCCGTGATGAAGTCTTTAAACGTGTCGAGGATTTCCGGCTTGTAGTAATCGAAATCGCGGAGTGTGCCGCTGAGAACGATTGCGTCAGGCTTGAATTCCTCCACTCCTTCAGCGAGTTCACTGACATGCGTGATTCGCGTGGCCGGTTGTTTCACCAGCCGTGTGACGTTTGTGTCAATGTTTTGCATCGCCAGCGATGCGATTTCACGCTCACGCTTCAACTCAGCGCCGATTTCCTTGCCCCAATCGCTGCGCGCGACGTCAGAGACATCGCCCTCATCACGCAGCAGATTGTCGACGATTAGCACGCGCGCCGTATCGATTGTTTGCTCAATCGATTCGTAACGACAGAACGTTTGCTGATTGAAGGGAAAAGGCAGCGTGTGATCGCCATCTGCCGGCGTATGTTCCGTTTGGACTGGCTGTAAGTTCGGCTCCATAAAAATCGAAGTGAAATTATATCATCGCTGTCGCTGTTTTGTACTTTGAGCAAATTCAGGAGCGCGTGCTCCCGCGCCTGCTTTAGCGATTTCGCTACGCACTTGTTCGATCACTAGTCGCCGCACGCGCGCGCGAAATGGCTCTGCCCTTTGACGCGTCGATTCGTCCGCCAGCAGCAGTGTTCGATACCAGGAACTTTCGAGTTCGTCGGCAACATGAGAGATCTTTGTAATGTCGTAAGGGATCGCCACGGCTTTACAGCCGATGCGAGCAAACACGGACAAATAGCGCGCGGTCGCCAGATCGGGACAAAGCATTCGCCGCCGGCCAACTTTCAATTCAATTCCCAACAACGTGTGTTGGATTTGCGGCGTAGCGTTTTTCGGCAGGGCAGGGAATTCATACGCGCGTGTGCGCATCTTCAGAATCCGATCCCGGTAAATCCGCGGTAGCCACGAATCACCTATCGTGGCTTGGATCGCCGAGGCGAGATCGCTCGCTGAGTTGTGCATGCTAGCGAACTACAACAGGAGTGGCCGGCTTGGGACTGAAGGCGTTAATCACGCGCCCGGGAAACAGGCCAAGATAGAACACGCCCAGGATTGTGAGAACCAGCGCGACCGCGACACTTGCAGGAACACGCGGCGGCTCCCAGGCCGCGGTCCGTTCCCGGAAGAACATGACGATAATCAAACGCAGGTAGTAGTAAGC
>DASUTF010000052.1:0-9078 GCA_036374695.1 Pyrinomonadaceae bacterium | reverse complement strand
GTTCGACCCGAGAACAGTTGCAGTGCGGGCTGAGAGCTATCTCAAGAGTTCAGGAATCGCCGACGTCGCAAACTTTGGCCCCGAAGCCGAGTTTTTTGTTTTCGACAGCGTGCAGTTTCATAACGAGCCGCACAAAGCCGGCTACGCAATCGATTCAGACGAAGGCCACTGGAACACCGGCCGAGACGGCAACGACACGCTGGGACCAAACCTCGGTCATCGGATTCGCGCGAAAGAGGGATACGTGCCGGTACCGCCGACCGACACGCTCGCCGATCTTCGTTCAGCGATTTCGCTGACGCTGGGTGAGTGCGGCATCAACGTCGAATGTCATCATCACGAGGTTGCCACCGCCGGCCAGTGCGAAATTGATTTCCGCTATGCGACGCTGCTGGGCACGGCCGACAACCTGCAGTTATTCAAGTACATCGTCAAGAACACGGCGTACGAGTATGGCAAGACTGCGACGTTTATGCCGAAGCCTCTGTTTGGCGACAATGGCTCGGGCATGCACTGCCATCAATCGCTGTGGAAAGGCGATAAACCTCTGTTCGCTGGAGATGGCTACGCCGGACTGTCGGAAACGGCCTTGCATTACATCGGCGGCTTGCTGAAGCATGCGGCGGCTATCGTTGCCTTTGCCGCGCCGACCACGAACAGCTACAAGCGACTGGTTCCGGGTTTCGAAGCGCCCGTGAACCTGGCTTATTCAGCGCGGAATCGGTCCGCGGCGATTCGCATTCCGATGTTCTCGACGAATCCAAAGCTGAAACGCCTCGAGTTTCGTCCGCCCGACCCGTCTTGCAATCCTTATATCGCGTTTGCGGCGATGCTGATGGCGGGAATCGACGGCATTCAAAACCGAATCGATCCAGGCGCGCCCCTCGACAAGGACATCTACGACCTTTCACCCGAGGAACTGAAGGATGTTCCCAGTCTTCCCGGCTCGCTCGACGATGCGCTGACGGCATTGGAGAACGATCACGACTTTCTCTTGAAGGGCGACGTGTTCGCGCCGCAGATGATCGATCGCTGGATTTCGTATAAACGCGAGCGTGAGATTCAGGTGCTGCGCATGCGGCCGCATCCGCTGGAGTATTCGATGTACTACGACGTGTAAGCCGGCGATTCAAGTCGCGTTACAGAACCGCGAGCGGTAGCGAGCGGGATAAGAAGGCTACTCCCGGAGGAGCGCCTTGGTCCCGCTCGCTACCGCTCGCGGTTCTGTATTATCGCCGCGTAAGATAGGTGCAGGCGACCATGCTCGACCAGCTCAACAAATTACCTGACTCGCACACGCCCCAGGTTCTTTACGATCGGCTCGTTGAACGCGACAGCTCGATCGCGAAACTGCTTGAGTGCGACAAGGGTTTGTTCCTGGACGTGCTGGCCCTGGCGGCGTGGAGTCCGTGGCTGGCGACGACGCTGGAACAAAATCCGGACTACCTGAGTTGGTTACAACGCGAACGCCTCAACCCGCGCGTCCGCAGCCGCGAAGACATCGGCGAGTCGCTGGCGCGGTTCGCGCTGACGCACTCACAGCTCAATCCGCACGATATGTTCGCGCGTTTTCGCCGCCGCGAGCTTCTGCGAATTTACCTGCACGACATCCGCCGCGCGCACACCGTCGCCGAGACAACTGAGGAATTGTCCAATCTGGCAGACGCAATTCTTGAATACGCGCTCCGTTTATCGCGACAACGTTTGGACAACCGATTTGGATCTCCACAACGACTCGACTCGGAAGGCCGCGTTGTGGCCACTGAGTTTTGCGTTATCGCGCTCGGAAAGCTTGGGTCGCGGGAACTGAATTATGCTTCAGATATTGATCTGATGTTTCTTTTTTCGGATGAAGGGATGACATCAGTCGGCGGGACGCGCGGACAGGTCACCAATCGAGAGTATTACGTAAAGCTGGCTGAACACATTTTGCGTCTGGTGGGCGAACCGAGCGGCGAAGGAGCGGCTTATCGCACGGACGTTAGGTTGAGACCGCACGGCCGCGAGGGCGCGCTGGCGTGCGCGCTGGATGAAGCAGTTCGTTATTACAAGGCACGTGCTGACGATTGGGAGCTGCAAACGCTGATTCGCGCGCGTGGCGCCGCCGGTTCCGAACCGCTTTTCCACCGGTTCGGCGCGTCCATCATTGATCGCATCTATCGCACCGACGTAAGCGTCAGCGCCGCTTTGTCGAATGTTCGTCTCTCAAAGCAAAAAATCGACATTCAACGCGAGCGCAGCGACAAAGGCTTCAATGTAAAGCTCGGCCGCGGCGGCATTCGCGAAATCGAGTTTATCGCGCAGGCGCTTCAACTGGCGTTCGGAGGCCGTGATCCCTGGCTGCGCGCTCCCCATACCTTGATCAGTCTCGCGCGCCTGGCCGATCGATCGTTGATAACCGAGTTCGAGCACACGCAGTTGTCCGATGCGTATCAGTTCTGGCGCTGCCTCGAACACCGTCTGCAAATGGAGCATGGCCTGCAGACCCATTCTGTGCCGACGGACGAGGCGCGGCGGGCATTGATCGCTCGGCGGATGGGTTTCCCGGAACAAGATCCGATCAGCGGTTTTGACGGCGCCATGACACGTCATGCGACTAATGTTCGCGCCGTCTTCGACCGCGTGTTCGCCGACACAGACCCGGACGCGGTTGAAGAGCAACACCTGGGCAGGTTGTCGCGAGCCAGTGCGCACTCACCTGATCCTGAAGCCGCGGCGGCCGCGAAGGCCGCCTCGATCTTAATCAACCACTTGGTTTCATCTGAAGCTGGGGGCGCAGGCGCGCTGCCGGGCGTTGACGAACTCACGGCGTGGCTGCGCAAGACTGCGGCAGAAACTGTGAACCCGCGCCGCGGTCTGTCTTTCGCCGTGAGAATTGCACGTTCGCTGGAGAAGGAAGCTGAGCACGCCGCGGTTACGCTGTCGGAGCTGAAATCGACGATTCGGCTCTGCAGCGTCTCAGACGTTTTCGGCGAAATGATCGCCAGCCGCCCCGTGCTGATTCACGCGGTTGAACCAGCGGGTGATTCGATTCAACCGCGAAATTATTTGCGCGAGTTCCAGAGATCTCTTTTACCGGAAGATAGCTTTCGCGCGGAACTTGACGCGTTGCGCCGTCATTGGTCCGAAGTTCTGGTCGGCATTGCCGCGCGAGATGCTGCGCGTGAAATGGCTCTCGGTGAAGTCAATCACCGGCTGACGACGTTGGCGGGGGATAGCATTGATGCGGCGCTACTGATTTCGCGAGACGAACTCGCGCGCCGTCACGGGGCCCTCGCGGCTGAGCCCCGCGTCGCGGTTCTTGGGCTGGGGCGCCTTGGCAGTGGGGGAATGGACTACGGCTCGGACCTCGATGTAATCGTTGTTTATGACGCGACCGCGCCGTCGCCGGTGGCGGGACAAACTCATGATGAAGCGTACGCGAGACTGGTCGAGTTGATGATCGGGGCGTTAGCGAACGTGACCCGCGAAGGTTCGCTCTACCGTGTTGATCTGCGCCTGCGTCCGGACGGCCAGAAAGGGCCAATCGTTTCCAGTGCTCAGAGTTTCCCTGCATATTTGAAAGATCGGGCGGCAATGTGGGAATGGCTCGCGTATGTAAAGCTGCGCGCCGTCGCGGGTGATCGGGATTTGGGCGCGAGCACAGAAGCGGAAGCACGGCACTGCATTCACGAGTTGGCCAGCCAAACTGAACCGGCGGAGTTGCTTGCCGAAACTCAACGCGTCCGCGCGCGCCTGGAGAAAGAGAAGACGTCTCGTCGCCAGGCCGGCATCAACATCAAGCATGGCGCGGGCGGCATGCTGGACGTTTATTTTGCCGTGCGCTACTTGCAGTTGCGCGACGACGTGCCCGATGATGAAGAGGATCGAACGACGCTCGGGATGTTAGAGCGGTTGCATGACGCAGGTTCGATTGATGAAGAGAATTTTCGCGCGTTGCGGGACGGTTACCGGCTGCTGCGTGCGGTCGATCACGAAACGCGGCTGGTAGTGGGACGATCGGCGACGCTGCCCGATAAGTCTCATGCGGCGTTCGCTGACATCGCGCGACGACTTGACTACGAAACGGAACAAACGTTGAACGCTGAGTTGCGAGCGCGCATGAAAGACATTCGCGCGGCCTACGAACGAATCATGCGCCTCGGATCGGATTGATAATGGGGTCTGAGAGACAATGCCGGCGTTGCGCCACCGGCCGGCTACGCGGCTGGAGCGAGCTCAACGACGAAGAGCGCGAAGTGTTGAAGCGTTTGCCCGCTTCGAAGGATTATTCAATTGAAGAACGAGTTGCCCGCCATCGTTGGTGCACGCGCTGCTGGTACGAGGATACGGGAGGCGAGCCACAGGATGTCTGATGGCGAATCCCAATTCTGACTGGAGCGCAAGCGTCCTCGCTTGCCGCTCTAAATGGTTTTCATGCAACCGAGACGGTTGCGCTCCAGTCTGCTACTGACCACTGACCACTGACCACTGACCTCTGACTACTGACCACTGACCTCTGTCTTTCCATGTTTCGCGTTAAGTCTTCATTCAAAAGGGAACTCGAAATAAAAGCGCCACTCGCGACAGTGCGCGAGTTTTTCGCTAATCTCAACAACCTTGCCGACATGCTCTGGGGCATCGAAGGCATTCATCGCGAGCCCGGACTGGCGCGCTGGACGATTGCGACCGACACGCCCGTGGGCCGAGTTCGCTTTTCGTTTCCGGTGCGCGACACGTCACCCAACCTGAACACGATTGAGTGGTCGCCGGCGATTAACGAAACGCAGAACCTCTTGCGTTACTCATTGAAGTTTGAAAACAGCAACGGCCTAACTCGCGTCGACATCTCGCAGCAGGTGGAACTGCGACGCAAGCGCGCCTGGGAACTGCACCCTGGGGTGGCTTTTATGAGCGAGGCGCGACTCAATTCAGCCTTGCAGCGGCGAATTGACGCGGCGGTCGATGATTTTCTGGTGCGAGTGAAAGAGAGGCTGGAGAACAATTAGCCGCCAGAATTTAGCCGCGGATTAACGCGGATATACGCGGATAAGACCAATTTCTGATTTCTTCATTCGCTTAGTTTTGATTCTGATCCGCGTTCATCCGTGTGAATCCGCGGCTAATTCCGTCCCGCTAATTCCGTCCGTAACTAATCATGTTCGCCAGCATGCGATACGCGCCCGGCACGCCGGCGCGCAACTGCCGATACCAAACCATGCTCGTGTAAATGTAATGACCCTTTCCGTAATCAGCGACCAGCAATCCACCTTTCAAAGGCTGCTCGCCCGGATCGTTTGATTGCAGCAGCGCTTTGAATTGCGGGTCCCATTCGCGCGGATAGTAGAGCCCGCGTTCCTGAATCCAGTCTTTGAAATCATCCTGGTTCAGTTTATTTGGCACGTTGAGCAGCGGATGTTCCGGTTCGAGAAAGGTGATTGGCGCGTTCTCATCCGTAATTCGCTGGTTGCCGAGGATCAATTTGTAAGGCGAGAGCTGCGGCCGGTTACGGTCCGGGTTTGGATTGAACTCATCCGTCTGGTGATAAAACACAATAAGATTGCCGCCCGCCTGCGCATAATCGAGCAGCTTCTGATTTGCGCTTATCAATTCCGGTTTCGCTTGATAGACGCGATGCTCGACGATTATGGAAGTGAACTTAGATAAGTCCGCCGACTTTACTTCCTCAACGCTCAACTCTTTCGATTCAACGCCGAGCGCATGCAAAGCGTTCGGCAGACTGAAATCGAATCCGCGGACGTAGCCGACGTTGACTCTTCCGGCCACACGAGCGTCAAGCCAGACCACTGGTACGCTGCGTTTGATCAGGTTCTCGTGCAGGCCGGCGTGCCGCAAACTAAACCATAAGCTGTTGGCCAACTCCGGACGACGCAGGTGGGCGGCGCGATTTTCTTCCGTGTTGGGAATTGTGACCTCGAGCGCAGTAGTTTGTTCCGGAAGAAGATCGACTCGCACTCTGGTTTCCGGCGATCGATTCTCAAAGCCGAAAGCGACTTCGCCTTTGAACGATCGCTTCGTGTGATTGATGAGTTTTAGACTGACCTTTGGCGGTGTCGGAGGAAAAATGTCTGTGCCGGCGCTGCTGACTCCAACCCGCGGTCGCATGAATACAAGCGGAGCGGGACTGATTTCCGCGATTTCAAGCGGCGGTGCGAGATCGATGAATGTCGAAGATATCAGGTCAAAATAACGATCCGGCATGTCGACATGGCAGCGAGATTCCAATTCCTGGCCGAGCGCGGATGGTTCATAGAGATGCCGCGAGAGTGGGACATTGACCTGGGCTGTTCTTGGTAATGCGACCTTGATGGTTCGGCTCAGTTCAGCGCCCGGCGCCAGCTCGACACCATCCAGATAACCGCCTTTGGGCCCGAGGTTTGTCCCACAACCTGATAACCGCACTTTCAGATGACCCTTGTTCGCGATTTTGATCTGCACGTCGACAGTTGATCCTGGAATGCCCACCTGACTGGATGGCGTCATTTGAAAGTTCACACCGGCGGCCAATGACAAAGCGCGCATAAGCTTGTCTCTCATCCACAGCAGACGATACTCATCGGTCTTGTCATAACTGAAACCGTAAAAACCAGCGCGCAAGCCTCTTACCAATTGTTTGAGTACCTTCGGAGGATCATCCGAAAACTCATGCAACGGCCGGCCATCAATCTTCGGTATTTCGACCAGTTCCGCCGTCACTTGTCGTAACCGCAATCCGTCAAGGAAGTTGTGTGAATTGCTGTGAAGGGCGGGCGCGTCCTTCGCTTCGCGCTCGAGCCGATAGCGAATCAGAGGCATCTGACCCGCCGCGCCGCTTTGTCCGCTGAAGGCACGAAAGCGGGCAGTGAATTCGGCGAAAGTCTTTGGCCAGGGGCCCTGCGTCGCGTGTTTCTGCAAAGCCGCGAGCGCTTGCTCGGCGAACAAAGTGCCGCGGCCCGGATCGCGTTCGTTGGGATCGATGGTGACGAGCTGCGCATCAGCGGGTGGTGCCTGACTGCCGCGGACCCGCACGAAGAGGCGTTGGACTTGCCAAGTCTTGACGACGCCATCTTTCAACTGGTCCGGAAACTTGGTTGGATCGGCGGCAGCGTCGAAAGCTTCGACTACGAGTCGCGCCGTCGCTTGATGGTGTCCGTGGTCGTTGCTGGTGGTCGAGTGGTTGGTGATGATGACGTCGGGCCGCAGCTTGCGAATCTGCAGAACCATTCGGCGGAGAGCTTCTTCCTGGCCCCACTTCTGAAAAGTCTCGTCACGCGACTTCGAAAAACCAAAATCCCTTAACCCAAGGAAGTAAGGCTCTGAGCCTTGAATCTCCGAAGCAGCCATCGTTTCGCGCGCGCGAATCGCGCCGAGTTCTTCGTAAAGCTCAGGCCCGATCGCGTTCTGTCCACCTTCGCCGAACGTCGAGAACAGGCTCACAGTGTGCGCGCCGTACTTGCGCCGCATGACAACGAGCGAAGTGCCGTCTTCATCGTCCGGATGCGCAGCGACGCACATCACTGTCCATGGATTCGTGAGATCAAGCAGCGCTTGATAGAGAGCAATGCGATCTTGGGAAGTTTGATTGGATGCCGCAGTTTGCGCGCGTGGCGCGGCGGTAGTTAAGGCGATCGCAAGCGCCACGACGACAACACAACTATTTGGTCTGTTAAGGATTTTCATGACGAGCGTTCCGCGTTTTCAGTCCGCCAGGACTGGCATGTTTATAGAGAACGGACGGCTAATTACAACATGAAGCTCCTTTAGGAGCGAAATGAATGTGTGTCAGTACCGCGAGCGGACCGGGGTTCCCGCGCGGGCAGCCCGCGTGGGGTGGTGGATGCGACCGGATCAGGACACAACTTGGATGGTTGATCCCGTCGCTATCGCTCCGGGTACTGACACGCCCTCCCTGGTCGTCGGGCTACTGCCCCGCCGCGGGTGGTCCTAACACGCCACTCGACAACTTTCTAATTTTCACGTAAACAGTCTGTCCAAATGTCCAACCAAACTGAAGCGCCGGCCTCGACCACGTCGAGCCATGATGAGCCGCAACTGATTCGCGGCGTCGGACTGTGGGGCGCAACGACGCTAAATATGATCGACATGATCGGCGTCGGCCCGTTCATCACCATCCCGCTGATCATCGCCGCGATGAATGGTCCGCAGGCGATGCTCGGCTGGATCATCGGCGCGCTATTGGTCACCTGTGACGGCCTTGTTTGGGCAGAGCTGGGCGCCGCGATGCCCGGTTCCGGTGGTTCTTATCGTTATCTTTCAGAGATTTACGGTCCGAAAAAGCTGGGCCGTATGATGTCGTTTCTTTTCATCTGGCAGCTCACTTTCAGCGCGCCGCTGTCGATTGCGTCGGGCAGCATCGGCCTGGCGCAATACGCGACTTACATTTTTCCGGGGATGGGTCACGAAACCAAGGTGGCTCTGCCGCTGTTGGGAACCGTCGAGATCAATGCCTTTCCGGTAATCCTGGTGGCGATTGGCGCAGTCAGCGTGGCGGTCTTTCTGCTTTATCGCCGGATCACTTTGATCGAACGCCTCGGAAAGTTTCTTTGGATCGGTGTGATGCTGACGATCGTCTGGATCATCTTTGCCGGTGTCACACACTTCGACGCGAAACTCGCGCTCGACTTTCCGCCGGACGCATTCACTTTGCGGCCGGAGTTCTTTACCGGACTTGGCGCGGCCTTGCTGGTCGCGGTTTACGATTACTGGGGCTATTACAACGTCTGCTTTTTCGGCGGCGAAGTGAAAGACCCGGGCCGCACAATTCCGCGCGCCTTGCTTTTGTCGATTCTGTTCGTCGCGATCATCTACATCGTGATGAACATTTCGATTCTCGGGGTTATCCCCTGGCGCGAGTTTGCGGGTACCGCGAACACGCCGGCGCAGCGATACGTCATTTCCTCGTTCATGGAACGGTTGTACGGAACAAAAGCCGGCGTCGTGGTCACGGTGCTGATCATGTGGACCGCGTTCGCTTCGGTGTTCTCGCTGCTGCTGGGCTACTCGCGCGTGCCGTTCGCCGCGGCGCGCGATGGGAACTACTTCCGGGTGTTCGAAAAAGTGCATCCGCGGCATCGGTTT
>DASUTF010000051.1:0-6606 GCA_036374695.1 Pyrinomonadaceae bacterium | reverse complement strand
GCCACGGTTCGCCCGTTTCCTTGTTCCGAATACCGCCCCATAAATCGATGACCCTTTCGCCTTTGTGATACACGCAGCAGGCAGCGCCGACCTCCCGCCGCTTCGCAAAGTTTTCGGTAAAGGCTGCGCGGACTGCCTCGAATCCTTGACTCACAAATCCGTGAATCTCTGCGGCCGTGTGAGTCGCGGAAGTGCCCGCGTGCCTGGCCTTCTGGACCAGGACATAAGCCGTACCGGCGGCCGCCAAACCCAGGGTCGCTTTAGTGATCAGTTTCATGTGAATACTCCTTTGTGGTTGACGATCTCGTCCACCAGGCAAGCTACGGATGGCTGTCGCCGAGACGTGTAACGCGAATGAACGAGCTCGTTCGCGCCGTTCATGGCGATCGACGATTGCCTTCGCACGGCACACATCCTCAAACCAGATCTTTTAGAGAGACTGAGAGCATCCGGTGTGCCAGTTCGGCTCTTGATTTTGCTGCGTGTTCCGTTGTGTTCGGTGGGAATGACTGCGAATTCTCGCGCGGGCGCGGCGTCGTTTTGCGCAAAGGACCAGGTGACGGGTGACGGGTGACAGGTGATGGGTGACGGGTGACGGGTGACGGGTGACGGGTGACAAGAGAGTATTGATTCAATGAATCAATGATTCAATCACTTCAATTCCTTGGCCAGAAAATACAGCGTATGTCCTTCGCTGATCCCCGCCAGCTCGCCGCAGATTCGATAACCTAAACCTTCATAGAACGGTAGTGCCTGAAAGCTGGTCGTCTCGAGATAGACCAGCGGGTGGGTGTGTGCGGCCGCGTATTCCTCAATTGCTTTCATCAATTTCGAACCGTGACCGCCGGCGCGGTGTTGCTCGTCAACCCAGAGCGCGTCAATGTGCATCGAGCGTCCCCACAGAGTTCCCTGTACGCCTGCGATAATCCGCCGCTCCGCGTCGCGAATGTAGAAAGCCACCGGCCGCGGCCATTCATCGCCGGTTTGATCGCGATTGAATAAGCGCACGCCATCGACCAGCGTGCGAAAGTCCTCGGGGCTTGGGCTCTCATCCAGTTCGAGGTTCATGGGATTTAGTTTCAAGTTTCAGGTTCTAAGTTTCAAGTGAGGAAACGGGTATCAGGTGTCAGGTATCAGGTGTCAGGTGTCAGGTGTCAGAAAGCAGAAAGCAGAAAGCAGACTGCTTCCTGCCTTCTGGATTTAGCGCCAGTCTCCCAGCACTACGAACGGAGCCCAGAAGTAAGGATGCGCAAAGCGCGGATCGCGCATCACGGCGAGTTGAGCCCGCCGCAGACTTTCCGCTTTTGATTGTCCCGCCACGAGTTCTTTGTAGAAAACCTGCATCGTCTCTTTTGTCGAAACGTCGTTGACACTCCACAGCGATGCAATCACTGTCGGCGCGCCCGCTTTCGCAAACGCGCGCGAGAGGCTGCTGTAAACGGCGCTGGGATCGAATCCGCCGAGATTCGTTTCGCATGCCGAAAGCGTTACCAGCCGCGTCCCATCGAACGAAAGTTTAAAGTTGTCTTCGACGAGATCCTTCACCGAGAGCCGCCCCGGGTCGCCGGCCAGCAACAGATGACTTTCTTTCGGTTCCATGCTGTTGATGAATCCGTGCGTCGCGAAATGCACGTAAGACGTGCCCGCGGTCGATCGCGCGACCAGGGCCATAGTTGCGTCTTTGCCGGTGACGACGTTGGCGTTCACAAACATTTTGCCAAGCGTCGAGACCTCTTCTGTTGCCGCCGGAAGACTGCCGTCAGGATTTCCCAGCGCCAACAAAGGCCGATCCGGCTGCGAACTCTTGTTCGTCGTAGCCACCGACACCGTGTTGAGCAGATCCGCCGATGCGAGATACGCAAACCGTTTTTGCTCGATTAGAAAACTGAGCGAGCCATCCGGGTTTGCCCGCCCCAGCGCGTGCATCGGCAGGTAATACAATTCCGCCGCGGGAACGAAGATCACGGTTTCGGATTGATCTACCTCGGCTTGGGCAGGCTTTATCAACACGTCGTAAAGCCTGAGCGTTGCGTCCTTTATCGGCGCGACGAGTGTTTTGAAATCAGCTTTCCCGTCATCCTTCCAGAGTTGGCCGCGCGCTGAACGCTCAAGCGCGCCCTGCTCGCTCGCACTGTCCAAAGCTTCGCGATACTGGATGACGAGCTGCGCCAAATCCGCGCGCTTGATTGGCACCGTGCGAATCGCCGGCTCGGCATCGCGCGTCACCACAAAGATGTACAGTTCGTTGTCAGTCGGAAAGTACTCCAGCAGCAGAGTCTTTTCCGGCAGACTCTTGCGCACTTTCACCAAATCGGTTGGATTGACGGCCACCAGACTGGCGTGCGACGGATTCGCGCGCTTGATGGTTTCCACCGCGCCGAGATAATTCGTTTGGGCTCGCTCCAGTTTGGCGCGCGCGGCGGCAATCTTCGCCTGATCGCGGCTTGCTTCGGGCTTGGCAAGTTCGGTGGCGAGCTCGCGTTCCGCTATTCGCAGCGCCTCGCTTCGTTCACTCAACTGATCAAGCAGCGCACTCACGGCCGGATCTTTAGCCTGGACGTTTGCGCCGGCGAGCGCATCAACTAAGGCCTTCGATTTGGACCGCTCGAGATAACTGAGCGCTTCTGCCGCGCGACCACGCTTTATCAGCAGCTTTATCAGGTGATCGTAGAGATCGCGATTTCCGCGACTGGCATTGAACGTTTCCGCATTCACACCGGGGGAAAGAGAACTGACGAGCGATTCCACGATTCCCACTGCCTCAATGTAAGCCGCCAAAGCTTCATCGCCGCGCCCCAGACGTTCCAGCGTCACCCCTAAACTGTCGAGCGTGTACGCAACGTGGCCGCGCAACCCGAGATCGCGCCAGATGGCCAGTGCGTCTCGCAGATGTTGCTCGGATGACTTGAGAAAGTCGCCACCTAAATCGCTTTCGGTTCGACCGAGCGTGCGGAGAATTCCGGCGGTCTGCGAGCGTAATCCCAGGGGCCGCGCCAGCTTGAGCGCATCTTCGGCGAGTTGCCTCGATTCGCTCATGCGGCCCTGATCACGCCTGAGCATGCTCTTGAAGGCCAGCATGTTCGCGATGCCCCACGCCTCGTCGCGCCTGACAAACTCCGCGAGCGCCGCGTCGATAGCAGGTTCCGCGGCCGCATAATTGCCGCGCTCGCGTTCAATGCGCGCCAGCGCCACGTAAGTTCCCGACATGGAAAACGCGCCACCGACCAGATTTGTGCTTAGCGCGTTGGACTGTTCATAAGCTTTCACCGCGTTATCGAGGTCGTTCTGGTCTTCGAAAAGCATCGCGCGATAGGTCAGGATCGTGGCGCGATGCCCATTGACCATCAGGGACGCCAAATTGAAACGTTGCTCTTCACCCTGATCCGGGGTGAAGCCAACTTGCCGGCGATGAACGGCCACATCAACGCTTTTCACTTCGGCGTTGGTGTTTGAACGCAACCAATTAAGCAGTTCAGGTTCGTCCGGCGCGCCTGCCGCGTAAAGCCTGGGCAGTTCGTCCAGGACCGTCTGGTACTCCTGACCGGCGTCACGATAGTTCCCGCGTCGCCCCAGAATACGCCCGCTGGCCACGCGGGCGTCGATCGCCTTGCCCGCCCGGTTCAGCTGGTCCAGGTTGTTCGATTCCGCCAGCAAGTCGCGCAGATGTTCGGGCGCGGTGGCCAGATCGTAAATCGGTGGCAGTACGCCTGGTCTTGTCTGTTCGATGACCTTTCGATATTGCGCCAGCGCTTCGTTCCAATCGTCCGAGTCGTCCGCGATCTGTCCCAGCAGGAAATGCGCTTCGTAAATACGGCGGCGGCGGGGATCGCCCAGGCGCAGTGACAAAGCTTCAGTCGCGAAAGACTTTGCTTTAGCGTAATCCCCGGCTTTGCGATGGGCATTCGCCACCTGAAGCGTGGCGTGCGCGATCTTCTCCTGGTCGCCGCCGCGCTTCGCCAGCGCTAAACGCTGCTGGGCGATTCGCGCGACTTCAGCCATGTCGTCGCGTGCGGAGGCCAAACTGTCGAGGCGGATCAACATTCCGTCGGTAAAAGTTTCCAGTACGCCGGCGAGCGTCTTCCGGTAGCCATCGTCGGTGCTCGCGTTCATCCTCGACTGAATCGTCGCCGTCGTGTCGGCGATGTTCTTTTCGATCTGCGCCTTTTCCGTGGCGTAGTTTTCGGCCTGCAAACGTTCGGCGCGCACGTACCATTCGCCCGCTTCGACGTGCTTGCCGAGCGCAGCCAGCGCGCCGCCCAACTGTGTCTGCAAACTCGCCAACTGTTGTGATTCCTTGAGTCGCGCCTCGTCGCCCGTGGTCTCCTTCAGAACCTGCTGCTGTTCTTCGACGGCCGTGGCCAACGCCGAGAGGGTCGTCTGTTTGTCGCCGGTGTTTCTGGCGACCGTGGCCAGCATCGATAGCGCATTTATGCGCTGCCCGCGCAGTTCGGGCATGGCCTTCGCCAATTCGGCGGCGCGGGAGAAGTTGGTTGCGGCATCCTTCCAGTTTTCAGTGACGTACGCGGCGTAAGCGCGAATCAGCGGAATCTGAAACAGCGCGACAGGATGATTCCACCTGGCGGCGATCGGTTCAGCCTGTTCCAGCGGCGCAGCAATGTCGTCCATGCGCCGCTCGCGCACCGCGGTAACTGACAGCGAAAGTGAAAAGCTGGCCACAGCCAGCTCATTTGCGTTCTCGTTTGCCAACCCGAGCGCGCGCGTTATCAACTCGCGCGGGGTGCCGGGCGGCGCGTCTTTGCCCGGGTCCTTTTCCGCACGGCGAAGCTCTGCCACCTGCGCGAGGTAGATCATCTGCTCGACGGGAGCGCCCGCCGGCGTGAAACCGACACCGAGCTTCCGCTCCTTCGACCACTGATCGAAATGAGTTTCCAGCGCGCGAGTTTCGTCATCAACTTCGGCGAGCAGCTTGCGCGCCGTTTCCGCAAGCGGCAGCGCCGGGTTGTCGTAGAGTTTTGCGGACGCGTTCTCGAACAGTAATTCTCGATAGAGGGCCCGGGCCGTTTCCGGGTTTTGCTTGATCACCTCCCGCGCGGCGGCTTCATCTGATCTCGCCAGCAACGGTCTGAGCTGTTGCCAGAGCGGAAATGCAGATGAATCTTGCGATGTCGTCTTTTCCGCTTCGCCCTGTAGCTTCTTGATCAGCGAGTCGTAGTAGTCCCTGGCTTGAGCGTCATTCGGATTTTCGCCGGCCAGACCGCTGGCGATACGCAGAGCGTCGTACCAAACGCCGTAATCTTCGAAGATGCGCGCCTGCGCTAACCGTTCGGCGGCCGTTTTCGCGGTGGTCAGCTTCGCCTTCTCCAGCGCGGCTTTGACCTGCGCCGCATCTTCCCCGGCCAGCACGAAGAACGTCACGATCGGTCCCTGTCTTCGCTCTAACACACCGGCCGTCGAAACCCGCCACGAGTAAAGTTGGCCCGGTGTTAGTGCCGGCGCATCGGCTGGATACGAAAACTGTGCGCTCTTCACGTCAGTCTCGTAAACGATAGCGCCTCCGGAATCCGCGCCCGCTCGCAAAGTGAAGCGGTACGACGCCGCGCCCGGTGAAGGGGCCCAGGCAAAGAATGGCCGCGCATCGTAGGCGAGGCCTTCGTAGGGTGCGATCGGTTTTAGCGGTCCCCGCGTCGCTCCCGCGGCGATCAGCCGTGAAGACGCGTCGCGACTGCCTTGTTCGAAACCGCGCGAACCAGCCGGCGGCTTCGGCAGGGGCTTGCGTGGCTTCGGGTCCTGCGGAAATCCCCGCGCTGCGCGCGCGCTGCCCGCTGCATGAACCGGCAGGTGAGCGAAACTGAGTGACAGGCAAGCCAGGAGGAACAGAGTTGTGCGGCTGAGGCTGGGGTGGATTATCACAAAAGGTTCCTTGTTCTGACTGCTTGGCCGGGGTGACTATATTCACACTGACTGCGCCATAGCACAACTGGAAAATAGCTTCCTGTCTTACCTTTGCGTTCCTTTGCGACTTGGCGTCTTTGCGTGAACCTGCGTCTTTTGCAAGCGGCAACTCACGCAAAGGCGCTAAGCCCGCTAAGAAAAACTCGCAAAGAAGAGCACAGCTGAAAAATAGCGTCCTGTCTTACCTTTGCGTTCCTTTGCGACTTGGCGTCTTTGCGTGAACCTGCGTCTTTTGCAAGCGGCAACTCACGCAAAGGCGCTAAGCCCGCTAAGAAAAACTCGCAAAGACTCGCAAAGAAAGGGGAATTAGGATCTACTGATGACTCACGACTGAGCCTGACTATCCGGTTTGACGGCCGTCGCACTCTTTCGCAAGACGGTGAAGACAGTCGTATTTTGCGTCTTGCCTTTTACTTTTACTTCGCCGAGTGGCCGCACATCATAATTCCCCTCGATTAGCTTTGCGGTTGGTTCACTGATCAAAATTGGCACGCTCAATTCCTTGGTCGTCGACTCGAGCCGCGCGGAAAGATTCACCGTGTCGCCAATGATTGTGTATTCGAGCCGTCGTTCAGCGCCCACCACGCCGCAGGTCGCCAGACCGGTGTGAATGCCGCAACCGATTTTGACGACCGGGCGGCCCAGGCCTTTCCAGTCCGCATTCATCCGCTCAACTTCGTCGAGCATCGCCAG
>DASUTF010000050.1:0-10927 GCA_036374695.1 Pyrinomonadaceae bacterium | reverse complement strand
CGCCGAGCAAAACATCATCACAAACCCGGCTCTTTGGGGGAGAGGATTCTACCGCAACGCTGCTATATAATCACGCAGTTTTTGACGGATGGACACGGAGCATTGGCCCGACTGTTAAGGAGGGCGTAAATCAGTAGGCAGACGGCAGTAGGCAGACGGCAGGAGAACGGGAATGTTTCTTTCAACACAATCGATTCGCAAACTAGCAGCTTTCGTTTTCATTTTGGCGGTGTATTTACCCGCGCTTTCTCAGGCACAGCTTCCCGCCGATGTCACCGGACAAATCGACAAACTCGTCACCGACACACTAACCCGCACCGGCGTGCCGAGTGCATCGATCGCCGTCGTCAAAGAGGGCCGGATTCTCTACGTCAAAACCTACGGCGATGCGAAGCTGGAACCGAAGACGCCGTCGACGACGCAGATGCGTTACAGCATCGGCTCGATCAGCAAGCAGTTCACCGCGGCGGCGATTCTGCTTTTGCAGGAACAGGGGAAGCTTTCGCTCGACGACAAAGTCGCCAAATACATTCCCGATCTGACGCGCGCAAATGAAGTGACGATCCGGCAACTGCTCTCGCACACCTCGGGTTATCAGGATTACTGGCCGCAGGATTACGTGATGAAGCCGATGCTCGAGCCGATCACGGCGCGGAAGATTATGGAGACTTGGGCGAAGAAGCCGCTCGATTTCGAACCCGGCACCAAGTGGCAATACAGCAACACGGGCTACACTATTGCCGGCGCAATTGTCGAGAAGGTCGCCGGCGTGCCGTTCTTTGAGTTCCTGCAGCAGAACATCTTTAAGCCGCTCAACATGACAAGCGTTATGAGCGTCGACAAAGGAAGACTTCCTGAAAGCGATCCCGTCGGGTATCTGCGCTACGCGCTTGGTCCCTTGCGCGTCGCGCCGAAAGAAGGAACTGGCTGGCTGTTCGCTGCGGGCGAATTGGCAATGACGGCGGAGGACCTGGCGAAGTGGGACATCTCGATTATCGATCGGAAGCTTTTGAAGCCGAGTTCCTATCTCGCCTTGGGAACTGAGACGTTGCTGAAAGATGGCTTGGGGACAAATTATGGCCTTGGCGTGACCGTGGGTTCTCCAGGCGGCCGCCGCGCGCTTTCACACGGAGGCGGCGTGTCAGGCTTTACCACGAGCAACATTGTCTTTCCCGACGATCGAGTGGCGGTGGTCGCACTGACGAACCTGGATAGCGGCGGCGCTTCCGGCCCCATCGCTAACGGCATTCCGCCGCTGTTATTTGTGGCGAACGATGCCGTGACGAATGCGAAGCTGGAGCAAGCAAAAAAGATTTTCGAAGGATTACAGCAGGGAAAGATCGACCGTTCACTTTTCACCGACAATGCGAACGGTTACTTCAGCGAGCAAGCCCTGGAAGACTTCAAAAACAGCCTCGGCCCATTGGGCAAATGGGATTCATTTACGCAAACCAGTCAAAGCCTGCGCGGCGGCATGACCGGCCGCGTTTACCTCGTGCGTTTTAGAGACAAAACCATCCGCGCTTGGACGTACGAAATGTCGGACGGGAAGCTGGAACAGTTTCAGGTGGCGGTGGTCGGGACCTGATCAGCGCTTTGAGATAAAGCGAGAATGTTTCAAGATTGAGATTCCAGGATGAAGCGTCCGGTTTTAAGTGTTTCTCGGTGTCTCCTCGATGCCTCTGTGGTGAAAAATCTAGAAAAATCACCACAGAGACACAGAGCAAAGGCGAATTAGCACTACTGTTCAAAGGTCGATGAGACTTCTTCACCTCAAAGTGAAAGCCAACCTTGTGAAAGGCGGATTGATCGCCGTCAGTATTTTCGCAGCTTCGTTTTCAGCGCCAGTCTGCGCCCAACAGACTGAACCCGCGCCGCCGGTTATCGTGCAGCCCGGTGCGCCTGGCCAGCCGACGCGGAGACTGCCAGCCTCGACGCGGGCTACTCTGCCACCGGTTTCGCCGAAAGATGTTGAGTTCATGCAGGGGATGATCATGCATCACGCGCAAGCGGTTGAGATGACAGCGCTGATTGAATCGCACACGACCAACAAAGAGCTGCGCTTGTTAGGCGCCCGCATTAGCAGTTCGCAGTCAGACGAAATCGCCTTCATGAAGCGTTGGCTCAGCGCCCGGGGAGAACCGGTCTCGCGGGCCATGCCCAAGATGGATGGGCATATGCCAGGTATGCACGGGGCGAGTCATGCGATGCTCATGCCCGGCATGCTTACGGCGAAACAAATGGACGCACTCAAAAATGCAAACGGCAAAGAGTTCGATCGACAGTTTTTGACCGGCATGATTCAGCACCATAAAGGCGCGCTCGTGATGGTCAAAGAGTTATTTGACACTGCCGGGGCGGGTCAGGACGCCGAGCTATTCAGCTTTGCGACCGACGTTGACAGCGGCCAACGCGCCGAGATCAGGGTCATGGAAAAGATGCTGGAGGCTTTGTCCGGGAAGTCCGCGTAACTGGAATGCGGGCATCTTACCCGCCTGAGCGCGTAGCGCGAACAAACGTTTTCGCGCTTTGTGTCTTTGTGACGTCCTCTGTGCTTCAGTAGTGAGTCTTTCTCAGACATCTTCACCACAGAGACACCGAGGTGATACCGAGACACGGAGAAAAGGCAACGTCACAATAATGACTTTCAGAGGAAACAATGATGAATCGAAAACATAGCGTCGCTTTCCTGCTACTAATAGCTTCTCTTCTTCTGGGGTTTTATTTCTCAGACGGGACGCAGGCGCAAAACCCTACGCCCACGCCTGAAACGAAAGCGAAGGAGCCTGAGAATCCTTTTGCGCCGGAAACGGCGCCGGCACTGCCGCCTGGAATGACGGGCTCAGATACGTCGGACCCGCGTGCGAACCTGAGGACGGGAATGTACGACGCCGGCGAAGCAGCGGTCGGGCTAAAGCATCTCTTGCTGCTGAAGAAGCCCGACGCCTTTCAACTGGGCTCTGACAATCCCGAAGATCCGAAAGTGCACAAGACCCTGGGGCAACTCGGTATCGGCGATCCCTCGAAGATGCCGAAGTCCGCTCTGTTGCCCACGGCGCAGCTCGCGTTTGCAAACTCTGACCTGGCGTTCCAGGGCAACCGCCTGTTCATGGGGAATTTTTACGGCCTGAATATCTATGACATTTCGACTCCTGCGAACGCTCGCCTTTTGACGTCGATTATCTGTCCGGGAGGGCAGAACGATGTTTCGGTTTACAAGAACCTCCTGTTCATGTCGGTTGAGATGGCGAACGGTCGACTCGATTGCGGTCCGCAGGGCTTTCCGCCGGGTCCGCCGCCACCGGCTGGAAAAGAGAAGGACCCGCCTCCGCCGCCCGCGGAAAAAGATCGTTTCCGGGGCGTGAGAATTTTCGATATTGCCGACATCAGCAATCCCCGACAGGTGGCCGCCGTGCAGACTTGCCGCGGCTCGCACACGCACACGCTGGTCGTCGATCCGAAGGACAGGCGAAACGTCTATATCTACGTCTCGGGCACCTCTTACGTCCGCCGCAACGAAGAGTTGGCGGGCTGCTCAGGCGAACAGCCGGAGAAGGATCCGAATACGGCGTTGTTTCGTATTGAAGTGATCAAGGTGCCGCTGGCCGCGCCGCAGAATGCAAAAGTAGTTTCCAGCCCGCGCATTTTCATCGATCCGCGCACCGGCAACGTCGCGGGACTAAGCAGCGGCCCCGTGCACGGCAAAGCGGGTGCGGCAATGGAGAAGCCGTCGCTCACCAACCAGTGTCACGACATCACCGTGTACTCGCAGCTTGGCCTGGCGGCCGGCGCGTGTTCGGGAAATGGAATCCTCCTGGACATCAGAGATCCCGTCCATCCGAAACGCGTGGATGCGGTCAACGATCCAAACTATTCGTATTGGCACTCCGCCTCGTTTTCAAACGACGGGAAAAAAGTCATCTTCACCGACGAGTGGGGAGGTGGGCTCGGCGCGCGCTGCCGCGCTAACGATCCGAACAAGTGGGGCGCTGATGCGATCTTCCACCTGCGGAACAGAAAGCTGAGCTTCGCCAGTTACTACAAAATGCCGGCGGCCCAGGGCGATACCGAGAACTGTGTGGCGCACAACGGCTCGCTTCTTCCCGTGCCGGGACGCGACATCAAAGTACAGGCCTGGTACCAGGGCGGCATCTCCATCGTGGACTTCACCGACGCGGCGCAGCCGGTCGAGATTGGCTACTTCGATCGCGGCCCCATCACGCCGAACATACTGGTGCTCGGCGGCCACTGGTCAGCGTACTGGTACAACGGTCAGATCTACGCCTCTGAGATCGCCCGCGGTCTGGACGTCTTTGAGCTGGTGCCGACGAAGGACCTGACGCAGAACGAGATCGATGCGGCGAAAACAGTGCGCATGACTGAGTTAAATGTGCAGAACCAGCAAAAGATCGTCTGGCCGCGTAAGTTGATCGTGGCGAAGGCGTATCTTGATCAGTTAGAGCGTGCGCAGGGCCTACCTTCAGATCAAATCGCGAATCTGCGGCAGGCGATTGAATCTGCGGAGAGCTCAAGCTTGAGTCGCGCGTCGCTTGCGAAGCTGCGCCGCCTTGGGATGCCGGTACAAAGAAGCGCGGCGGCGGCGAAGAGCGCGGCCGATTCATCCCGGTTGCGGGCGCTGGCGGAGATCTTGATGAGACCCGTGCGGTGATCAGAAGATCGTCCACAGATTACGCAGATTACCCAGAGCAGTAAGCAGGTGGCAGAAGGCAGACGGCAGGAGGTCATTATTATTTTCCAGGCCCGCAGAGCGGGCGACTCAGTCCTACTTTCTGCCTTCTGCCACCTGCCGTCTGGCACTAGCCTCTAACCTCAACCAGGGAAGCCTCTCCTTCAGAGATGGACATGTCTGTGCGAACATGAGCCCTGCGGCATGACCAGTAGCGGGGATTGAAAGGCTTCAATGAACAAAATTCTATCCGTACTTAGCAGCTTCATTGTCTGCCTGTCTCTTTCCCACGCGGTGGTCGCGCAAAAGGAAAGCCTTGGCGCGGTGAAGTACACGCCGCCGAAAGGCTGGACCAAAACAGAAAAGGAGAACGTCGTCACCTTTAGCGAAATCAACCAGGCCGCCGGGACTTTTTGCCTGATTACGCTTTACGGTGCGAACGCCAGTACCGGATCGCCTCAAACCGATTTTACCGGCGCCTGGAACAACCTCGTAGTAAAGCGATGGGGCGCCGACGCAAATCCGGAAACCGCTACTGAAAAGGCTGAAGGATGGACAGTAATTGGCGGCGGTTCCGGGATCGAATTTCAGGGAAATAAAGCTTTGGCCTTTCTGAATGTGGTGAGTGGGTTTGGCAAAGTGGTGAGCGTACTCACTATCTTGAACGCTGACTCGTACGTGCCGCAGATGCGAGCGTTTATGGAGGGCATGGACGTTGATAAATCAGTCGTTAAGATTGAGTCAGGGGCGCCGCCATCACATCGGTCAATCAACGCTGTGACAATGCATGCAGCTGCACTTGTCAAGGAATTTGAGAACAATGAAATTCACGCGCTTGAGGCATACGGAGGCAAACGCGCGCGCATCAACGGAACGGTAAACTCAATTGAAATTGATCGAGCCGGACGCATCGTTTTGACTTTTAAGTCGTCAATTACCACCTACAAAATGGCGCGTTGTTATTTTCCTAGATCGCAGAGTTCACGTGTCGCGGCGCTCAAGGCGCATGAGGAGGCGACGGTTGAAGGAACTGTGAAGGGACTCGGTGATGGCTTTGATAACACAAAGGCATTTCTCGTTTTGGAAGATTGCCTGGTTCCCTAAATTACTCATTCACTGTGGTGCAATCTACTTCACTCGTACGAACGGCATGTCGCGCAGTCTTGATGCGCCCACATGCATTCCGTTTACTCGTCCATTTTTGCCTCGCGTGAACCAGACAACAAATCCTTGCGCTGTAAAATGGTCCTGATAGAGCGGCTGCAACGCTAACTTTGTCGCCGGTCGCTGTTTGATGAATACCTTATCCGCTTCGACGGCGAACGTGAGTGTCGCGCCAGCCTCTGCGCTAAACCAGTCTCCCTTAAATGATGCGAGGTCCGCTGGCGTTGGCGTCCACTCCTTCTCGGGAGCGAAACGTGTGACTTCACCATCGGAATCGACGGTTTCAGCAGAAATTGGCTTGCCGGCTTTATCAAAAGTAAACTTCAAGCGGTTGTCACCAAAAGCGAACTGTCCCGCTCCGGTTGGTACAAGGCGCGCGCCGGCCCATCGCGACACGCCGTTTTCGATAACGAATCGCGCCGGCGCATGCGTCTTTTCATTCCGGTAGATACCGGCAAATTTCTTCAGCTCGTCCTCTGAGACCTTGGCAGGTTCGATCGGGGTTTCTGGAAATGGTCCGAAGATCTCGTCGGTTATGCTTGCGGCAATTCCACCTGCACCTGGTGAAGTGCCGTTACACATGACGCCCACTGAAACCTTTCTGTCTGGATAACGCGCCAGAAAAGTTTGATAGCCGGCAGTCGCGCCGCCGTGCGAAACATCCTTCAGTCCCTTGTAAGTGCCGACAGTGAGCCCGAGCGCATACGCGATCTTCCTTCCATCATTCAACACTCCTCGAGCCTCCAGCGCATCGACAAGAGGCGCACCCAACGCCTTCGAATCAAGCATCGCGTTCCATTTCATCCAATCGCCGACCGTCGTCAGCATGCCGCCGTTTCCATAAACATTCATGAAAGGCATGTTAAGTCGCCACGGTCCGGTGCCTTGCCGCGCATACGCCTGCGCGCGGCCCGGCACTATGCGCTGGTAGTCATCTCGCCACGAACTGTTCTTCATCCCGAGTGGCTTAAATAGCCGCTCTTCGACGAACGCGGGAAACTTCTGTTTCGAAACACGCTCGACGATTATCGCCGCCAGGTTGTATCCGCTGTTTGAATACGAGTATTCCGCGCCGGGCGTGAAGTTGAGGCCGCGCTGATGAATGATAACGTCAAGTGCGAGATCCTGAGTGACAACTCGGTCGCCCCGACCCGCGCCGGTCAGACTCAACACTGAGCCCCAGTCGCGCAGACCGGAAGTGTGATTCAACAGATGCCTGATCGTCAGCGGCCAACCGTAGTCGGGCAGTTCCGGAATATGTTTCATGACCGGATCGTCAAGACTGAGCTTTCCGTCCTGTTGCAGCAGTACGATCGCGGCGGCAGTGAACTGTTTCGCGACTGAGCCCGACTCAAAAATTGTTTGTGGTGTGTTCGGAATGTTGTGTTCGAGATCGGCAAGTCCGAACGCCTTTTCGAAGACTGTCTCTCCATTGAGTGACACTGCCGCCGCACAACCAGGCGCTGGTCCGACGTACGCCTTCGTGAATTTCTCGAAAGCCCGTTCCGCGCCGGCGATGACTTTCTCTTTGCTGGGAAGTTCTTTGTTGGAAACCTGGGCCCAGGTTGCGTTTGAAAAACACGCCACCAGAGCGAAAACGAGTAAGAAGTTCCTTCTCATAGAGTTAATCCACCTCTTCATGAACAAGCATTAGTCCAGCGGTCCGTTGAAGTTCAATCAACGCCTCGACGGACGAAAAAGAGATTATCCACAGATTACGCAGACTTAGAAATTGAAAGATTGACTCAATGGTTCAATGATTCAATGAATCAAATTCGCTTATCTGTGTGATCTGTGTAATCTGTGGATGATTCCTCTCCGATTCAATGACTTGCAGAGAAGTAAGCGGTGGCGTTCGAGTCGGAACCTGTGGTTTTGGTTTGGCGCAGGCCGACTACGCACGCAGTTTCTCTTGTGTTGAAGTTCAACATACCTTCTACCAACCACCTAAAATTAATACCTTGGAACGATGGCGCGCACTCATGCCTCCCGACTTTGAGTTCGTACTCAAGGCCTGGCAGTTGATCACGCATGACGCCCGGAGCCCAACCTACCGACGACTCAAAATGAAACTCTCAGACATTGAAAAGGAAGAGGCGGGTTACTTTCGTGATTCAGTTATCGTGCGGCAAGCCTGGGAAACAACGCTCGCGTCCGCCAGGGCACTGAAAGCCCGGACCATACTCTTTCAATGCCCCGCCAGCTTCCGTCAAACAGAAGAGCACATTGCCGGCCTTAAGAAATTCTTCACTTCCATTGATCGAGAGGGTCTGAATCTCGGTTGGGAGCCCCGCGGCGATTGGGACAGTGGCGTAGTCAAATCCATCTGTGACGAACTTCGCTTGTGGCATGTAGTCGATCCGTTCGTAAACAAGACTACGACTTCGAACCGGGTGTACTACAGGCTGCATGGGCGCAACGGCTGGCGTTACCAATATGAAGACGGCGAGCTCGAAGAACTGGCCCGAACGCTGCCGAAACGAAAACAGTCTTACGTCTTCTTTAATAACTACAAAATGACCGAAGACGCATTGAGGTTCTGCAAGCTTTTGGGAGAGACCCGAACGAGTGCTTAGGGAGATGCTTAGGGAAACCCTTAGGGAAACCGGGGTCAGGCCTGCGATTCTGCGATTCTCAATCCTCGGCCTCCCGAGAGAAAGTTGCTTACGTCGATTAATGCTGGAATTCCGAGGAGCGATCACCTCACCGCCGAGAATCGCAGAATCGAAGGCCAGACCCCGATCGATGTTTCCGGGGCACTAAGATGACCTTGCTAGCGGTCAATTCCCTATTTTGGCTGAAAATCGGAAGTCATTCTAAACTGCCCGTTCATGTTTTACGTATTAACTTGTTTCGAATGATCGGCGGTTCGATCATTGCGGCCTGCTGAGTAATAATTATGCGAAATTAAGTTCCATTAAAAGAGGTGGACTCATGAAGCACAGACGTTATCCGAAATTAGCCGCAGTAATTCTTTTATTCATCGCGCCGGCATGCTTTGCGCAAACAGAGTTTCCCGACACGTTTGCCGGCAGTCAGGCAAAAGCCTGGTTGGAATCTTTCAATGCCGGGGATGCCGAAAAACATAAGGAGTTCCTGCGCAAAAATGCCCCCTCGCGCCTCGATCGTTTTGATCGTGAAATGCAGGTGCGACAGATGTCCCGGGGCTTCGACGTAAAGAAAGTTGAGGAGTCGACGCCTACGAAGATTGTGGCCCTGCTCCAGGAACGCTCCTCGGACCAGTTTGTTCGTATGGCGGTTGAAGTCGACGCGAGTGATCCACACCAGATCACCAGAATGAGTTTGCAGGGAATTGCGCGGCCGGCGGAATTTGCAATTCCTCATTTGAGCGACAGCGAGTTGGTAAGCGCAGTAAGAAAGAAGATGGGCGAGGCGACTCCTGATGATTTTTCCGGCGCGGTCCTGGTGGCGAGAAACGGCAAGAGTGTTTTTGCTCAGGCCTATGGTCTCGCAGATCGTGAAAAGAAGACTCCAAACACTTTGAAGACGCGCTTCCGGCTTGGTTCAATGAACAAAATGTTCACGGCGGTGGCCACACTCCAGCTCGTGCAACGCGGGAAACTTGAGCTGAAAGCGCCGTTCGGAAACTACCTGACCGACTATCCGAATAAAGACGTTGCTTCCAAGGTAACCATCGAACAATTGCTGTCGCACACCGGTGGCACCGGGGACATTTTTGGTCCTGAGTTCGACAAGAATCGTCTTGAATTAAAGACGTTGCAGGATTATGTAAAGCTCTACGGCACACGCGGCCCTGAGTTCGCGGCCGGTAGTCGCTGGCAATACAGCAACTACGGTTTTCTGCTGCTGGGAGTTTTAATAGAGAAGGTTAGTGGCCAGAGTTATTACGACTACGTTCGCGATCACATCTTCAAGCCGGCGGGAATGACAGCAACTGCTTCGGAACCGGAAGAGCAATTGGTGCCCGATCGAAGCATTGGTTACACGCGATTCATCGGTGGCACTTTGCAGCCCAACACCACCACGCTGCCTTATCGCGGAACGTCTGCGGGCGGTGGTTATTCAACTGTGGAAGATCTATTGAAGTTTGCGACCGCGCTGCAGACACACAAACTGCTAAATCCCCAGTACACAGAAATGCTGACGACCGGGAAAGCTGCTACGCCCGGCGGCGGTAAGTACGCTTATGGATTTCAGGACGCGATGGTTAACGGCACTCGATGTTTCGGGCACGGGGGCGGGGCTCCGGGCATGAATGGCGAACTAAAGATTTGTCCCGGACCTGGCTACGTCATTGCGGTGTTGGCAAACCTCGACCCACCGGCGGCAAGTCGAGTGGCGGATTTCATTACTAACCGGCTGCCGGTGAAGTAAGAAGCGCGAAGTCAAGCTTGATCAGATCCACCTTGCGACCGCTCGGGGCAGGGTCCTCCCGCGCCCAACCCGGAACCCTTCGGGTTGCGTATGGTGCTCAACCGGCCGCAAACAGAATTTTGAGTGCGGCGACCAGTCGCCGCTTTCCTACTCAATCCAAAGCGCCGTCAAGCCGGCGCACTCCAAAACGCTATCCACAGATTACACAGATTACACAGATTACACAGATAAGACCGCTACAGATAGACAGGATTTACATGATTAACAGGATCATAAAGCGAGGATGCGCTGTTTCCTTCTCATCCTGTCAATCCTGTTAATTTTGTCTATCTACTTATCTGTGTAATCTGTGGACTATTCTTGAACAATGAAACTTGAAACTCTGAAAACACCGAGCCTCGTACTCGACGTCGCGAAGGTTGAGCGCAACGCCGAAAGGATGAGCCGGCGGATCAGGCAATTTGGCGCTGATCTTAGACCGCACATCAAGACTCACAAGTGTATCGAAGTTGCTCGCATTCAAACTGCCGGGCACTCCGGCGCGGTAACGGTCTCAACCCTTGCCGAAGCACGCGCGTTTGCCGCGAATGGATTCCGGAAAGTCACTTACGCCATCCCGATCGAACCAGGCAAATTTGCTGAAGCGATTGAGATCTCCAGAGATTGCGAACTGTCTCTGATAACGGACGATTCTGATGTGCCCGATCAACTGAATACGGC
>DASUTF010000049.1:0-3491 GCA_036374695.1 Pyrinomonadaceae bacterium | reverse complement strand
CTCGATGTGGCGCGGGCGGCGTTAAGTTTAGCGGAAGCGGCGCTCACAGATGGCCAGAAGAGTTCGCAGGCGCACATCGGCTATTTCCTGATTGGCCAGGGGCTCGGGCAGCTTGAATCCGAGACCAGGTATCGTCCGTTGCTTGGCGAGAGGCTCGAGCGTTGGACGCTACGTCATGCGACGTTGTTTTTTCTCGGCTCGTTGACGCTGCTGACGAGTCTGATCGTGGCGGTAATCGCCGTGGCGGTGTCCCGCGCGCAACCGCACCCCGTGAGTGTGGTGCTGGCAGTGTTTCTGACACTGCTACCGGCCAGCGACCTTGCGATCAGCATTCTCAATTGGGGCGTTACGCACAGCTACCGCCCGCGTCTGCTGCCGAAACTCGATTTGTCCAAAGGCGTTCCGGCTGAAGCGCGCACGATCGTTGTCGTGCCCGTGATCCTTCCCGATGTGGCTTCGGTCGATGAAATAGCCGAGAAGCTTGAGATTACGTACCTCGGGAACCAGGACGAGCACATTCACTTCGCGATTCTTGGGGACTTCGCCGATGCGACCAGCGAAACGATGCCCGGCGACCAGGAAATCGTCGCCGCGGCTCTGGACCGCATCGCGGCACTCAACAAGCGTTACCACGGCGCGCACCCCGGGCGCTTCCACTATTTTCATCGTCGCCGCCAGTGGTGCGAGACTGAAAGCTCGTGGATTGGCTGGGAACGAAAGCGGGGCAAGCTGCGCGAATTCAATCAGCTGCTGCTCGGCGCCACTGACACAAGCTTTACCATTACCACCGCCGGCGACGAACTGCTACCAGAGATTCGCTACGTCATCACCCTTGATGCAGACACCCAACTGCCGCGCGAGACCGCGCACCGCCTGATCGGCACGGCGATTCACCCACTCAATCTGCCCAGGTTCGACGCGGCCGAAGATCGTGTGACAGAGGGTTACTCGATCTTTCAACCGCGGGTCAGTATTTCTCTCGAAAGCGCGTCGCGCTCAACCTTTGCGCGCATCTTCTCAGGCAACACGGGCGTCGATCCCTACACGACGGCAGCTTCGGACGTTTATCAGGATCTTTTCGGCGCGGGCATCTACACCGGCAAAGGCCTCTACGACGTAAGAGCATTCGAGCAGGCGTTGCACGAACGGGTGCCTGAACAGACGCTGCTGAGTCACGATTTGTTCGAATCGATTTTTGCGCGCACCGCGCTGGTTACGGACATTGAGTTTCTCGATGACTATCCGGCCTACTACGACTCGTTCGCGCGCCGGCAGCATCGTTGGACGCGTGGTGACTGGCAAATCGCGGACTGGTTATTTGGCACGGTGCGTGACGCGCACGGCCACAAACGGCCCAACCGCATTCCGGCGATTTCACGCTGGCAGATTCTCGACAATTTCCGGCGAAGTCTGCTGGCGCCCTCGATTGTGCTGTTGTTGATCGCCGGGTGGACGGTTCTTCCCGTCAGTGCGTGGTGGTGGGAATTGTTTGTGCTGCTGACGCTCGCGTTTCCAGCTTACGCACACGTCACCAGTGGTTTGCTGATTCATCCGCGCGGCGTGCCCTGGACAAGTCACTTCTGGAGCGTCTGGGGCGACGCCCGCACAAACACCGCGCAGATTGCCGTCGAGATTGTCTTTCTCGCGCACCAGGCCGCTTTGATGATGGATGCCATCGCCCGGACGATCTACCGAAAGGTTGTTTCGCGGCGTCATCTGCTGGAATGGGTCACGGCTGCGAGTTCCGAAGCGTCGAGTAAGCATGATCTTCCCGCTTTCATTCGTTTCATGTGGCCGGCTGAAGTTGTCGTGTTGGGCGCGGTCGCGCTGATCGTGCTGTCGCACGTCGCATCCCTGCCGGCCGCGGTGATCTTTTTGCTGGCGTGGGCAGCTTCGCCCGTCATTGCTTTTGTTATCAGCCGCCGCCGCGCTGAAGCGGCGTTCTCGCTAAACGCCAAAGACCTGCGCACCATCCGCATCGTCGCGCGCCGCACCTGGCGCTTCTTCGAGACGTTCGTCGGCGATGAGGATCACTGGTTACCGGCAGACAACTTTCAGGAAGACCCGAGACCCGTCGTCGCGCATCGCACCTCGCCGACGAACATCGGTCTGTTTTGGCTCTCAACTGTTGCGGCTTACGACTTTGGTTACGTTGGCGTAATTGAACTGGTCGAGCGTTTGGAGAAAACGATCGCCAGCTGCCAAAAGCTGCAAAAGTTTCGCGGTCATTTGCTCAACTGGTACGACACGAGAACGTTGGAGGCCATGTGGCCGCACTATGTGTCAACCGTTGACAGCGGAAACCTGGCTGCGTGTCTGCTCGCGCTTAAACAGACGTGTTTGGAAATCCCGGATGACCAGTTGTTTGGGCCGCGGGTTTTGCATGGGTTAAGCGACACCCTGGCCGGCTTGCGTCAGGAGATGTCGCAACTTACAACCGCCCGCCAGCGCACCGATGCGATCAGCATGAAGCAGCTGATACAAGAGCTGGACGCGTGCGCGGAACTGTTAGCTCTGCCAGAGCCGCAGAGTCTGGCCGAGTGGGGCGATCTGCTGGAGCGCCTCAACGAGCAGGCGGCGACGATTGACGACATCGTTGCCGCGCTGTCGCACGTGCATCAGAGCGGCGAGATCGATGAAATGCATTGGTGGAGCAGCGCTTTGCTGTTGCAAGCCGGTAACAGGCTGCGCGATTTCCGATTATTAGTTCCGGAAAGCGTCACGGCACAGTCGACGCAACCGACGTTGGCTTCAAGCGCAGACCAGGCGACGGAAGCCGCGAAAGACATCTCTGCGCGCCTCGCGAAAATCGCGGGCGCATGCCAGCGCCTGTTCGACGAAATGGATTTCAAGTTTCTGCTCGAACAGGAACGAAAGGTTTTCACCGTCGGCTTCAACGTTGCGGAAGGCCGGCGCGATAACTCGTTCTATGATCTGCTGGCTTCGGAAGCCCGGCTTGCCAGCTTCGTGGCCATCGCCAAAGGCGACGTGCCGCAGGAACACTGGTTTCGCATGGGCCGGCAACTCACGTCGGTTAATGGCGGCCGCGCGCTGATCTCCTGGACCGGCACCATGTTCGAATACCTGATGCCGTTGCTCATGATGCGTGATTACCGCACGACCCTGCTCGGCGAAACCTATGACGCCATTGTGATGCGACAGATTGAGTATGGCGCTGAGCGAGGCGTTCCCTGGGGCATTTCAGAATCCGCGTACGCCGCCCGCGATCTGCAGCTTAACTATCAGTACGGCCCGTTCGGCGTTCCCGGATTAGGTTTGAAACGCGGCTTGATTGAAGACCTGGTGGTTTCGCCTTATGCAACGATTCTCGCTTCCCAGGTAAAGCCGGTTGAGGCAATTGAAAACCTGCGCGCGCTCGAACGCGCTGGCGCGCTGGCGCGCTATGGGTTTTACGAAGCGCTCGATTACACGCCGGAACGCGTCAAGAAAGGTGAGCACTGCACACCGGTACGCGCATTTATGGCGCACCA
>DASUTF010000048.1:0-17162 GCA_036374695.1 Pyrinomonadaceae bacterium | reverse complement strand
TGAGCAAAGTGCGTAACGCTTACGACTTAATCGCTGAACAGTGGCACGCCACCCAACGCGCGCCCGGATACATCGAGCACGTCTTGCGTTACGTCGATCGGGTTCTCGAAGGTTTGCCAGCAGGCGCGAAGGTTCTTGATTTAGGTTGTGGCACCGGCGAGCCCGTAGCGAAGTACGTCACCGAGCGCGGCTTGCGGGTCACCGGCGTCGATGAGTCCGAACAGATGTTGATGTTTGCACGCCAGACCGTTCCCAAAGCCGAATTGATCCACGCCGACATGGTAACCGTGGCGTTGGTTGACACTTTCGACGCGGCGGTCGCGTGGGACTCAATGTTCCATGTCGAGCGAAAACATCATGCGGCCATCTATCGCAAACTCGCGGGGGCTCTGCGTGCCGGTGGAAGATTGTTAGTGTCGGTGGGCGGGTCGGCCCCGGCGCAAGACGATTCCGTCGAAGGCTTCACTTCTGAAATGTACGGTCAGACGTTTTACTACAGCGGCTTTGCCCCGGCAGTTGCGCACAAGCTAATCGAGGCGTCTGGCTTTGAAATTGAATTGTGGGAAGTTGACGATCCTACGTCGCGCGGCCACATTGCGGTTATCGCGCGCAAGCTCGCGTCACACCTGCCTTAAACGCGACACCGGCAACGTGCGCGCAATAGCTAACATAACTCGATTGACGCCACTTATGGCCGCGGCGGGCGCAGATGGCTTTATACAGGAATGAGTACCAACTGCGAGCGAGCCGCATTGCAAACGGGACGGGTCGTGCGCGCCGCGCAAAGTTGTCTGAACTCCGGGTGTTAAGAGTATCGCGGTCGATCATGTTTCGGTCGCCCCTAGTTCAGCGGCACGGTGGATTGCAGGATTGTATCGAGGCGTTCGAAGTCAATCGGCTTCGGCAAATAGGCGCTGCAGCCCGCCTCGATTGCCGGTTGGCCAAACCCGGCGGGGTCGTGGCCGGACACGATAATGATTGGCGTGTCTCGAAACTCGCGGTGAGAGCGAAGAATTCTCACAACCCCAAGACCGTCGAGTTTGGGCAACTCCAAGTCCAACATGATCAAGTCGGGACGACCCCTCAAAGCGACTTCCACGGCCCGCACTCCATTTTCAACCGAGAGGACTTTGTAGCCTTTCAGACCCAGCAGAGTTCGCATCATCTCTCGCCCGTCGGCGCTGTCTTCGGCGATCAGAATTGTCGGCGTGGCCCGCACGCGCGCGCGAACAGTGTCGGCTGCAAAAGAACCTTGGGGGTCAACTTGTGACATGGACGACCTTACAGAAACCAGCGGGAACGAAGTCGGGTTCGGGGCGAGCGCAAAGCGAGGTTCGAAGTGGAGCGAGCCCCAAATCCCCTGACTATCCGGGACTCGCCCCACTTCTTCCCTTGCTGTCGGGATCGACGCGCGAATTATCGAACCTTCCGCCGCGGCAGTCTGTACGTCTCCGAACACAACACGCTTCAACTCAGGAACTTCACCAAAAACAATTTCGCCGGTAATGACAGTCCCGATTTTGTGTCGCCCAATACCTGCCGGTACGATTTCTAACGGCGCCTGGTCCCGGTACCGCTCGCTCCACCCCACGCGGGGACCCCGCTCCGGGGCTAAATTCTGCCGTCGCACCGCGACACGTTGACGCTGACAAACTTCCCTGACCCTACCCGACTTGGCCAAAAGATTCTTGACCATGGGGATCACGGCGCTATAATTCATATGAATTAAGACCGCTGTCTGAAGCATTCCATGTCTCCGCGAAATCTCCTGCTGGATCGGCTTCCCCGTGATGTATACGCGCGCATTAGATCTGATCTGAGGCGTGTTTCTTTGAGGCACGGGGAGATTCTTCATCGCGCGGGCGAAGAAATTCGCTATCTCCATTTTCCGCTGACCTGCATGGTTTCCATCACTCTTATGACAAGTGACGGCCGCACCATTGAAACCGGCGCCATCGGCAATCGCGGCGTCGCCGGCCTTAACGCCTTCATGGGAGGTAAGGAAACGACGCAGACCGAATACATCTGTCAGGTATCCGGCGAGACTCTGACAATCGCGGCCGAGCCGCTGAAGGTTGAGTTCAACCGCAACACAGAAATGCGTAACGTGTTGCTCAAATACACACAGGTCCACATGGCTGAAATTTCGCAGAATGTGGCCTGCATTAGCCTGCACACTTTGGAGCAAAGATTTGCTCGATGGCTGCTGGAAGTGCGCGAACGAACCCAGTCGGATAGGTTCACGCTCACGCAGGAATTTATGGCGCAGATGCTCGGCGTGCGCCGCGCGGGTGTTACGGTGGCGGCATTGGCCTTGAAGGAAATGGGAGCTATTGAATACGCGCGGGGCGACCTCAAGATTTCTGACGTGAACGTGCTGCAAAAGCTCGCTTGCGAATGCTATCAAGCTTTAAAAGATGAATACGATCGTTTGTTGGGCGTCCGCGATACCGGCAGCCTTGGCTGAGTCACGTTTACAAGGAGTCGGGATCAGCGTAAGGTGAAGTTCTAAGCAGTACTTGATCTTTTAGAACCCAACTTTCGACATTGGTGATTCTCTTTTGCTAAAGAGCCCCTCCTTGTGCCGTCAGCTGCGTTACTAGCGAACGGAAGCGAGGAGGCCCTAATCGCCAATCAATCTAATCACAAGCACACCGTTTTGGTAGTCGAGGACGTTGCCGAAATCAGCTCGAGTATGAGCGCGGCTCTCGACAAACGCGGCCACCACGTAGTGCACGCCTTGAATGCTGAACAGGCAATTCAAATCGCCGAGGTGAATCGACCGGCAGTAATCCTGACCGACATCGAGTTACCAACCTTCGACAAGCTTTTGAGCCTGCTCAAAAGTCACGCGGACCTGGGTGACACTGTCGTGGCCATCATCGACCTGAACCACCCAAAGGTTGACGGCAATATCAAGGTCCTGGCTGATTTCCAGGCTTTGGACGAACTGATCTGGTCGTCTGCGAAATCCGTTGAATCGCCCGCATGACTTACGTTCGTCCCCGTACAGACAGCACCAATACAATAGACGCATAGGCTGCAAGCTCAGGAAGTTCCGTTTAACCCAAGAACTCAGACGGCAATCGGGCTTTGGCTAGCCAACGTTTAGTTGTTCAACAAAGGTGGTACCCCCGTGTTTACGCCCGAACCGATGACGTGGTACGTCGTTATCACGTGCGAGCAGTGCAAATCGACAATTTTCCTATTCTCAGATTTAACGAAAGGTAAGGGCGTCCTGGACGCCAACTACATAGTGACGTGCCCGCGTTGCGCTCACAAAGGAGGGTACGTCGCGCGACACTATTACCACTCCTTCGACCAACAGGAGGTGAGAGCGCCTGTCGCTCTGGCCGCGACTGCCTAAGCAGCGTGACTGAGTTGATTCGAGCGAAGCGACACGCTCGTGCGCCCAGGAAATCGAGAGATGTCCCAAGCTGAAATCCTCTGCGCAGCCTCTGCAGTGAGGGTGTTGGAAGCAAATTGTTCACGCAGAGACGCGGAGGGTCGCTGATAAAACTACGACGTGCGGCCAAAATCATCCTGCAAACGGACGATGTCGTCCTCGCCAAGATAGGAACCCCGCTGGACTTCAATAAAGACGAGCAGTTCTTCGGCGGAATTCTCTACCCGATGAGCTGAACCAACGGCGATATCGATCGCTTCGCCGGCTGAAACGTTGATCTCGCGGTCGTCCAACGTCACTTTCGCAGTTCCCTGCACCACAAACCAATGTTCGGCGCGCTGCGCATGCTTCTGATAACTGAGGCGCTTGCCCGGCAGGACTTCGATGCGCTTCACTTTGAAGTTCTCGCCTTCGTCGAGAACGGTAAACGTCCCCCACGGGCGACGATCGAATTTAGCCGATGTGTCCATTCCTGCTTCCGCCATGCAAGGCTCCTGAATCCTTTGGGCTGCGACTTCGCCGTCATAATACCGCATCAAGCCAATCAGCACGGCATTAGCCTTGCTGGTCACAGCGTTGGACGTTCAAGCATTCAGTAAACCTTCTGCCACTGTGCTGTCGAGCGTTCGGTTAACCGACAGTTAACGATACCGAACTCGTACGATAAAAGGTGTGTCAGGTTGACGTTAGTTCGAAGCGCGCGAAGCGTTTGTCCGCGCTACATGGAGGAGAAGACATGTCTGAAAAGGAAAGGCGAAAGAAAGACGGCCAGCGGAAAGATAAGCAGGTGCAAGCAATGCGCGAAAACAGCAGCCCGCGGCGCGAACAGGCTTCAATCCGGTTCGGCGACCAGAAGCGTGCGGAACATCCCGAACGGCGTCGCGGCGAGCGAAACGATTACGTAAATCCTGAAACACAGTAAGGAGTCAGTACCACCTGCGTAAGCGGGTGGGATCAAGATGCTTCTTTAATCCATCCGCTGACGCGGATGGTACTGACTTCGCAATCATGAGTGAGGCACAAAATGGGTGAACAACTTTCGAAAAAACGTGGCGTGAGATCTTCAGCGCAAAAGGAAGACAGCGCCCGCAATCAATATGAGGAAATCCCGGCGGCCAGTCAGGTTGCCGGCGCTCACGGAAACACGAAGCCCCACAAGGTTTCGGATAAAGACGCCGCGCTGGCGATGGATGAACAGCGCGTCAAACGTGAACGAGAAGCCGAAAAGAATTCTTAGGCCCTCGAAACTTTAACAGGAGGAAAACTCATGTCATCAGAACGTGGTGGATCGAGTGCCGGCGTGGTCGCCGTGCTCGTCATTTTTATAATCCTGGTCGCCGTGGCGCTGTTCTTCTTTGGCGGCAAACTCTTCAACCGCGGCGGAACACAAATCAACGTGACCACGCCGGCACGCTAATGAAGGAGCGACGCAATGCGCGATTTTAAAGACCAGCGTGGCAAAGTGGGCTATATCATCCTTTGGCTCCTGGGCGCGCCTGTCAGCGTTCTTCTCGTGATCTTTCTTTTGCGCGGTTGCACATAACCACGCGCTGACGCGCTAATTCATGACCACGATCGAGCGGATTCATGCGTCCGGAATACTTCGAACGGGAACGCCGGCACGTGGGTTTCGATACCGGCGCGTTGACGGCGGGAAAGTGACCGCGCAGGACCTGGCACGAATTCGCGCTTTGCGAATTCCGCCGGCCTGGGTCGAGGTGGCAATCAATGCGGCCGCCTCGGGACGCGTGCAGGTCGTGGGTAAAGACGCTGCGGGCCGCTGGCAATACCTTTATCACGACAGTCACGTCCGCCAACGCGAACAAAAGAAGTTCATTCGTTTAATCAAGTTTGGCGAAAACCTGCCGGCGATGCGGCGGGCCGTGAATCGCGACCTGCGCAAACCGGGTCTGCCGCGCGAGCGCGTGCTCGCCGGTATCGTCCGCATCCTTTCCGCCGCGTTTCTTCGCCCGGGCAGCGAAGTGTATGCGAGCGAGAACGGCAGCTATGGCGTAGCGACCTTGCGACCGCGTCATATCAGCGTCAAAGGTCCGACCGTCACCTTTAGCTTTCGCGGTAAATCGGGCGTGATGCACGAATCGCAATTCGAAGATCGGCAGGTCGCCCGGCTTGTTCGCCAACTCCTGAAGCAGACCAACCGCCGGGTTTTCAAATACGAAAATGGCGATGGGCAACTGGTTGATGTGCGCGCGCAGAACATCAACACTTACATCCGCGAGATTATGACGGACCGTTTCAGCGCAAAGGATTTTCGCACCTGGTCGGGAACGCTTCTTTGCGCATGCTCATTAGCGCGCCGCCGCGCGGCTGATCCTGAGCACGAGCGGTCGGTGAAGCGAATGATCGTATCCGCAATCAAAGAAACCGCACGTGCACTCGGAAACACGCCCGCCGTTTGCAGGAGCTCGTACATTTGTCCCGCAGTGCTGGAAGCCTTCGAAAAAGATAAGACGATCAGTGATTACTTCAAGGGCCACGAGCACCTCGGGTCATATCGCTTGCCGCGTTTGCATCCAGCGGAAAAGGCGCTGCTCAGGCTTTTGAAGACGAAGTGAAATAAGGCACGCGTTCGCCCTCTCTCTTTGCGATAGCATTACACTTGAGTAATCCGTAACGCCGAAGGCGTTAACTAATCTTGAGCCCAGGGTCGCGCGTTAGCGCTACCCTGGGAAGGCAAGTTAATTTAATTTTCCACACCCTGAAAGGGTTGCCGAACTTTTTGTTGTAAGGTTTTGTGGAACTCCTTCAGAGTTCCTCTGATAATCAACGACGCTACCCAGGGCGTTGCCCTGGGCTTAAATTTGCGAACACCGTTCGGCGTTCCATCCAGTCTGCTGAACCAGTGTGTGACTCCTCAAGTATGTTACTGCCTTTGGAACGGGAAAAGGATGTGAGTTTACACGACGCCGATCCCAGAAATTGCTCATTTACGAGAAACACATTTTTGAGCTAGCATCGCGGGCATGAAGTACACAAGAGTCTCAAGCGTTCAAAGCGCACTTGCGGTTTTGTACGCGGCCTTAGGGGTGCTCCTGCTCGCTCCGCAAGATACATGGGCGGCCCCCTGGAAGGGTCTTGAGCCCTTCGTATCAAAGCGCGCTGACGTTGAACGCGTCCTCGGCAAGCCCACTGGGGACCGCCTCGCCACGGACGGAACGCTCCGCTTCGATCTGCCGGACGGTGCGGTGACCGTCTCTTTCGTCACCCCAAAGTTCATCGCCGCCAGGAAACTCTCTCCCGCCCTGGAGGGAACGGTTCTTCAAATTGTCGTTCAGCACCCGTCGTCGACGGCTACGCCCGAATCACTAAAGCTGGTCAACAACCCTGACTTCGAGAAGGTTGCGAGCGGCCCAACGCAGGTGTACACCAACCCCAAGGACGGCATTTACCACACCTTCGTTGAGAATCGCCTGAAGACTACCCGTTACTCGTACTCGGAAGAGCAGCTCCGGACGTCAAAAGCCCCAAGTACCGAAGTGAAGACGCCCCTCTAAAGACGAACGCTAGTTGTGTGTGCGCAGGTTGCCGCTCATTCATCATCCGGCGGCGGCTTCGCCTTAACATCTCGAAAGAGGATGTTGATGACCAGCGCGAGTCCGCCAATCGCGGCAACCAGGAAGAAAACTACCGGCAGACCGGGATAGCCAAAGAGCTTGAACGACGATTCGACGCGCATCATCAACGCGGCCCCAACTATCAGGGCTGCCAGGATAAGTCCCAACGTGATGCGATTCGCAACCTTTTGCAGGCCTTCGATTAAGAGTTTCTCGTCGATCGCATCGACGCCGATCTTCAATTCGTTGTTGCCTACCGCGTCGAGAATTCTGTTGACCCGTGACGGCAGACGTTCGACGAACTCTTTCAGCTCGACCACGCTGGTCATCAGCGCGCCCGGCTCCAGACTCTTGTACCACTGGCGCGTCATGATATTCGTCGATTCTTCACGGATAATATCGTTCGGATTGAAATCCGGCGCCAGCGTGTAGACGCTGCGGTCCAGATTCAGCATCGCCTTCGCGATCATCGTGAATTCCTGCGGGAAGCGGAACCAGGTATCGGCGCCGATACGCATAATCTTCATGACGATTCGCCCGGCGTCGATTTGGTCGAGCGTGGAGTTCGCGTGGCGATTGACGAGGTCAGAGACACGTCGCTTGAATTCAGTCTCGTCAAAGTTTTGCCTGGCTTCGCCCATTCGGATGGTGATTTCCGCGACTTCGTCGCCGCGACCTTCAGCGATCGCCAGTAACATCCGTAATAATTGCTCGCGCATCCGGCCACTCAGATGCGACACCATGCCCAAATCGATTAGCGCGATGCGATCGTCTGCGGTGAGAAAGACATTGCCCGGATGCGGATCGGCGTGAAAGAAGCCGTCGACCAGAATCTGTTTCAGGTATGCGCGAAACAAATCCTCTGACAACTTCATCCCGTCGATTTCCACCAGGCGCATGGGACTGACGTCGGTAATCTTCTTGCCCGGAATGAAATCCATCGTGAGGACGCGTGACGACGTGTAATCTTCGACGGGCGCCGGAATTACAATGTTTTCGTATTCGCGCAGGCTTTCCCGGAGTTTTAGAAGGTTGTCAGCCTCGCGTTTGAAATCCAGTTCGCGCATCAGGCTGCGGCGAAACTCGGATAACAGCAAGCTGAATTCGTAACGCTTGCCGACGTCGGTATGGCCGTCAATGAATTGGGCGGCTTCCTCAAGTGCTTGCAGATCTTCGATGATCGTTCCGCGAATGTTCGGCCGCTGAACTTTGACCACTACCTCGCGGCCGTCGCGCATCCTTGCGCGATGAACTTGTCCCAGCGAAGCCGCTGCCAGCGGCTCAGGCTCGAACTCGGCGAACAGTTTTGAGAGGCGTCCGCCAAGTTCGGATTCAACAATTTCCTGGACCTGTTCGTAAGGGAATGGTTCGACCTTGTCCTGCAGCCGCGCCAGCGCTTCGAGATAGGGTTCAGGCAAAAGATCCGCGCGGGTCGAAATCAGCTGGCCCAGCTTGATGAACGTCGGCCCAAGCTCTTCCAGATCGTCGGCAAGTTCTTCAGCCTTGGCGACGCCGGCAGCTAAAGCGTCTTTTTGCCCGGCGCCTCCGGGCTGGACGGCGGTCTGATTAACCAGGTCAGACCGGCCGTACTTAATGAAGAGCGCGACTACATCTTTGTAGCGCTTCAAATGTTCAGGTTTAAGCGAAAGTGTTAATGCCATTTTTAACTACGTGGTCTCAGCCATCAATTTCACCACCGAGGTCACAGAGAAATCAGCGCAGATAGACGCGGATTTCCGCTGATATGAAATGTAAGTCAGATCCGCGTTAATCTGTGTGTATCCGCGGCTAATTTAGTTCTTCTCTGTGTCTTCTGTGGTTCACATCGTCTGTCTCTGCCTGCGAAAAAGTATTCCGATTCCGGTGACGACCATCGCGCCGGCGGAGATAAGACCCAACCAGAACCAGCCCGTCAATTGCGCGGGAATCAGAGCGGCCGCATCGCTAATCTTCGCGCGCTGATTGTTCATCAGGATCAATGTAATGGCGCCGGTGACCGCGCTGAGAATGGCGAACGGCTGCTGTCTCTCGCCTGATCGGCGCAGTAATCCCAGAACCAATACGGCTGCCGTCAGCAGCGGAATCAGCCAAAGGAGTGTCGCATCCTGTCGCGCCAGATCAAATCCACTCAGAGTATCGCTGGCGCCGCCACAGCTCATCTCCACCCAGGGCAGAAAAAAGCATACGAGAACGATCGCGGTCGCGCTGAGGTTGATCCTGCGCAACATGCCCTGTTCCTTTTTCGAAGAGGCGGAGACTAGCTCGACGCCGCCGCCTTCGAAATGTCTTCAACCAACTCGGCTGTCTTCTCTGAATCGTCAAGTCGGGTGGCGATATCGGCCTGCGAAATGATTCCAACCAGACGACCGCTCGCATCGACGACTGGAATGCGTCTGACCTGATTGTCTTCCATCAAGTCGAGCGTCTCTTCGATGTCGCCATCTGAGATGCACGTGATCAAATCAGTCGACATCACGTCGGCCAGCTTCGTTGTCTTTGGATCCCGACCTTCGGCCACCACCTTGAGAACGATGTCGCGGTCGGTAATGATCCCTTCGAGCTTGCCATTATCGCCGACGATCGGGATGGGCCCGACGTCTTCAGTCTTCATTAACTGCGCCGCCTGCTGGACGAAGTCCGTCGGGGCACAGGTTTTTGGATTCTTTGTCATTACGTCACTGCACGTCATTTTGTATTGCTCCTTTGCTTCATCATGATTGCGTTGATTGCTTTTGACCGTCTAACCGGCCTTCTGTTGGTTTCGCGTACACTTCTACGCACTTCCGCGTTCGGTTACGGCTCACGGATCGAGCATTTTCCTGAAACCGATCGCTGTAAGGGTTCCTTGTGCAATCGCAGTGCCGATGGCTGAACAGTTAAGAAGTAATTGGTATCGTCCTAAATTCAGTTCTCTCTGCGGAGACTCTGCGATCTCTGCGACTCCGCGGTGAATAGTGCTGGGAAAAACTCACCGCAGAGACGCAAAGGACGCCGAGGACGCCGCAGAGACTTTCAAATTAAGACACCGGAAGCAATTAGCAGACTGGGAACTTCGAGAGGCTTTCTGGTAGAGTTTCGGCGTTCATAAACCGAAAGACGATGAGCACACCTGTCGCGACGCCTGCCGCTTCGATCCTGGCAACCGAAGAAATTCGGAAACTGTTTCCCGCAACCGAACGCGCGCACAACGGTTACCCGGTCGCGTACTTCGACGCTCCGGGCGGAACGCAAACGCCGAAAGTTGTCGTCGACGCGGTCGCTGATTACCTGCTGAACCACAACGCGAACACGCACTGGGAGTATCCGACGAGTCACGAGACCGACGCGATTATCGAGTCGGCACGCGACGTGTTCGCAGATTTCCTTCATGCTTCGCACGACGAGATTGTGTTCGGCCCGAACACAACGACGATGATTTACCACCTGTCCCGCGCGCTCGGGCGGACGTTGGGGCCGGGCGACGAAATCGTGATCACGGAACTTGAGCATCATGCGAATGTAGCGCCCTGGCAGGCGCTCGTCGTCGAACGCGGCGTTGCGTTGAAGGTCGCCGAAATGGATCCGGAAACGGGCCAGTTGGATTGGAACGATTTCGAGCGGCTGGTCACGAAGAAGACGAAGATGGTGGCGTTTGGCGCCGGTTGTAATGCGCTGGGAACGGTGAACAATTTTCGCGGCGCCGTTGAACTCGCGCATTCAGTCGGCGCGCTCGCGCTGGTCGATGCCGTCCATTACGCGCCTTACTTTCTATGCGATGTGAAAGAGATGGATTGCGATTTCCTGACAGGTTCGGCGTACAAGTTCTACGGACCACACGTCAGCGTCTTCTATGGCAAAAAGGATCTGCTTGAGTCGATCGATTTCCCGAAGTTGCAGCCGGCGCCCGATACTGCGCCCGAGCGTGCTGAGATGGGAACGCAGAGCCACGAAGGAATCGCCGGCGCGGCCGCCGCAGTCGATTTCTACGCATCGCTAAGTGCTCAAGCCCAGAGCGATTATGTCAGTACCGAGAGCGGTAGCGACCGGATCGACCATTCAACCTTCAGTCGACGTGAAGCCCTGAAACATTCCTTCGCCGGTCTGCGCGCACACAGTGCACCTCAAGTTCTAAGATTGTGGGAAGCGTTGTCGAGTCTGAACGGAATTCGCCTTTACGGCCCTCCGCCACACGTCGAACGCACGCCAACTGTCTCGTTCACGGTCAACAACGTCGCTTCAACGGAAGTCGCGCGCCGCCTTTCCGAACGCGGTCTGTTCGCATCCCACGGAGATTTCTACGCGCAGACGGTGATTGAGCGATTAGGTCTGCAGCCGGAAGGACTGGTGCGCGTCGGCTGCGCATGCTACACGAGCGATGAAGAGATCGAGCGATTGATCGAAGCAGTTCGCGAAATTGCGAACTTAAAAGCAACCTGAAAGTTGTGCTCCATACGCCTGTTCCAGGGAGAAACCATGAAGCCAATCTGCATCACATTACTCGCGCTTTGCTTTTGCGGCGCTTTAGCTTTCGAAACTAAAGCGCAAAAGCCGGAATACAAAGGTCGACCAGGATCACCGTTCTCTGAAGTCGTGCGCGTTGGGAACATGCTCTATCTCTCCGGGCAGCTCGGCGTCGCCTCCGGCGCACTGGTCTCGGGCGGCATCAAAGCGGAAACCAAACAGGTGATGGATAACATCCGCGGCATCCTGGAGCGGAACGGTTCCGGGATGGAGCACGTCGTGAAGTGCACCGTCATGCTGCTGGACATTGCCGACCGGCCGGCCATGAGCGAGGTCTATGTGAGTTACTTTCCCAAAGAGCGCATGCCCGCGCGCAGCACCTTCGGCACTACAGGTTTAGCGTTGGGTGCGCGTGTGGAAATCGAGTGTATGGCGACGGTCAAGTAGCACGTAGGTACGCACGCCTCCGGCGTGCTATTGCCGTTCCTACAAGCACGCCAGAGGCGTGCGTACCCAAGCACGCCAGAGGCGTGCGTACCCAATCCGAATGAAGCAATACCACGACATTCTCCGCTCAATCCTCGAACGCGGCGTCGAACATCAGGACCGCACGGGCGTCGGCACAATCTCGCACTTCGGATTTCAAACCCGCTTCGATTTGCGCGAAGGATTCCCCATCGTCACCACCAAGCGAGTCCCCTTTCGCTGGGTTGCCGAAGAACTGTTTTGGTTCTTATCGGGGGATACGAACGAAGCGAACCTGCGCGCGCGCGGGGTGGACATTTGGAAAGAGTGGGCCGACGAAGAACACACGCGCCGCTTTGGCCGTGAAGCGGGGGACCTCGGCCCGGTCTATGGATACCTTTGGCGATCCTTCGGCGGGAACTATCCCAAGCATGACGGCGTCGATCAGATCGCCCGGCTAATTAAAGAAATCGAAACGAACCCGAATTCGCGGCGACTGATCGTCAGCGGTTGGGATCCGCGCGAGTGCGACAACGTGGATCTGCCGCCCTGTCACACTTTGTTCCAATTCAAGATCGAGCAGCCTGGGAGCGCGGGCATCCTGCCCGCATCTGACTCTGATAATCGGCCGCTCCTTCACTGTCAGCTTTATCAACGTTCAGCCGACGCATTTCTGGGCGTGCCGTTCAACATCAGCTCGTACGCACTTCTGACGCATCTCGTCGCGCATGTTTGCGACCTGCAGGTTGGCGAATTCATTTACACGCTGGGCGACTATCACATTTACCAGAACCACCTCGAGCAAGTTAACGAATTGCTTTCGCGCACACCGAAACCGCTGCCGCGGCTCGACATTAACGACGCGCACAGGAAATTGCGCGGCCTTGAAGGCCTGCTTAATTTTCGCTACGAAGATTTGAACCTCGTCGGCTACGAACCGCACGCGAAGATCGCCGCGCAGGTGGCGGTGTAGATATCGACTGCCGTTTTGGTAAGTGGTATCGTTAATCGGCATGAAGAGCTTCAATTACATCGTTGAGAAGTGCGCTGACACCGGTTTGTACGTCGGGTACGTTCCCGGATTTCCGGGGGCTCACAGCCAGGCGGATACGCTCGAAGAATTGCGCGACAACATGAAAGAAGTCATTGAACTCCTCCTGATTGATGGAGACCCGAAGCTTGAGGCGGAGTTCGTGGGAACCGAAACTGTAAAGGTCGCGTGACATGAGCCGCCCACCGGTTCTGAAACCAAGGGAAGTCGTTTCCCTGCTTCAGAAGTTAGGGTTTGTCGAAGTGCGACAGAAGGGCTCACACAAGCAGTTTCGCCACCCTGATGGTCGCAGTACCACAGTCCCCTTTCACGCAGGCCGAGACCTCTCGCCAATCTTGCTTCGTCAGATCGCGAGAGATATTCATCTAACAATCCAGGAGATCATCGACGCCCGCTGATGCGGGACCGGGATTAGGTATGTCCGTAATCGGAATAGTTGCAGTCGATCGAAATCTCGCCATCGGTAAAGGCGGAAAACTGCCCTGGCACTATTCTGCCGACATGAAGTTTTTCAAGGCGACAACGATTGGGAACGCGGTGGTAATGGGACGGCGGACCTGGGAGACGTTGAAAGGCCCGCTGAAGGAACGAACCAATATTGTTCTGAGTCGCGAACAGAATTTCAACCCGGGAGATTCCGTTTTGGTGATGCGCGACGTCGATTCCGTGCTTCAGTTCGCGCGCGGTCGCGACGAGCATTTGTTTGTGATGGGCGGCGCGAAAGTCTACGAGGCCTTCCTGCCGCAGATCGACCGCTGGATCGTTACCGAAGTTCCGCTGTCAGTTGAAGGCGCGGACACGTTCATGCCGCCGAACTTCCTCGATGGGTTCGAAATGTACGAGCTAAGGCAGTTGGATGAAGGCTTGAAAGTGAAGTTCTATGAAAGCTAGCGTGGCACAGACTTCAGTCTGTGAATCAGCCAGGAGGAATCACAGACTAAAGTCTGTGCCACTTCACTCCCCGTTTTCGCCCATCTCCAAAACGTCATGGCGCGTGATGATGCCGGTGATCCGGCCGTACTCTTCGATTAAGACCGCGGGGTTTGTGCGCAGCTTGCGGGAGACAACGTTCACATCGGCATCGACGTCAACCGTGGGAAAACCCTTGTCCATGATTTTGCTCACCGGCGCCTCAAGCAAGTCGCGGTCGGCAAAAACTTTCGACAGCAAGTGATTCTCACGCAGCGAGCCGACAGATTTTCCGTCGACCATCACCGGAATCTGCGTCAGGCCCATCTCGTTCATCTTGGCCAAAGCCGCCGCGACCAGGTCGGTCGGCGCAACTGTCACCAACTCGCGCGGCGCCTGCTTCCCTTTTGTCTCGCTGATTAAGCGCGCGGTGATCTTCTGCGGCTCGAGCAGCCGCTTCTCTTTCATCCATTCGTCCGAGTGGAACTTCGAGAGGTAATGCTCGCCTGTGTCGCAGACAACAAAGACGATCACTGCGTTCTCGTCGAGATCTTTCGCCACGCGCAAGGCCGCCGCGCAATTCGTGCCGGTGGAACCGCCGCAGAAGATTCCTTCGATGCGGCTCAGTTGGCGGGCCGTCTCGAACGAGTCGTGATCCGTGATGTTCATCACCTCGTCGACGTACTCCATGTGCGCGTTCGGCGGCAGCACCTCCTGACCAATGCCTTCGACCAGGTAGGGTGTCGTCTCGGGAACTTTGCCGGTGTCTTTGTAAGTCTTGTAGATCGAGCCGAACGGATCGGCGCCGATAATTCTGATGTTAGGATTTTTCTCTTTCAGGAATCGGCCGGTGCCGGAAATTGTTCCGCCGGTGCCGATGCCGGAAACGAAATGCGTGATCTTTCCGTCCGTCTGCTCCCAAAGTTCGGGACCGGTCGTGCGATAGTGCGCTTCCGGATTTGCCGGATGCGAATACTGATCGGGATAAAAGGAGTTCGGCGTTTCCGCGGCGATCCGGCGCGCCGTCGAAACGTAATGATCCGGCGTGCCGGGCTTTGCCGAGACCGGCGTAATCACCACATCAGCCCCTAAGGCTTTCAGGTAACGCGACTTTTCCACGGAGGCCTTGTCCGTCATCACGAAAATGCACTTGTAACCCTTGACGGATGCAGCGATCGCCAAACCAATGCCGGTGTTGCCGGAAGTGGCCTCAACGATTGTGCCGCCGGGTTTGAGCTTGCCTTCGCGTTCGGCCGCTTCGATCATCGAAATGCCGATGCGGTCTTTGACGGAGAACCCGGGATTCAGGTTCTCCATCTTGGCGAGGATCAGCGGTTTCAATCCTCTGTTAAGCCGGTTAAGTTTTATCAAAGGCGTGTTGCCAATCAGGCTCAACACGCTGTCATGGTATTTCATGTCGGTTTGCGCAGTAATAAACGGAGAAGCCATTCTGTGCGAAGTGCGTGCGTTTTGACAAATGACCGGAGCGCGACGGCCTCAGCCACGGATAAACACAGATCGGCACAGATAAGAGCTGGTCAATCTCATTACTGGCTTCTGATCTGTATCATCTGTGAGAATCTGTGGCTGTTTTTTGCGTTGACTCGCTTGACTACATTTTTTCGCGCCGTATAATTCTCACTTCTCGCGGGGCGTTAGCTCAGTTGGTAGAGCAGCAGACTCTTAATCTGCGGGTCGTAGGTTCGATCCCTACACGCCTCACCACTTTTTCAAATCGAAGCGGCATCAGTTTGCCGCTTTTTGATTTTGCGCGGAACGGGATAGTGGCCCGTGCCTAAGCAATCCCGACGCGTCAGGACGCGCTTACGGTCGGGCTACTGCCTCGTCAGTTAAGTTTCCTGAAAAGTCGCACGATCCGTTCGGCTGCCTTGCCATCCCAAAGTTCCGGGCGAGGACTCGCGAGATTTCGCGGTCTGCCCAGGGCTGAGCGAATCGCCGAAATGATCGCCTCTCTGTTTCTTTTAACCAGCTGATTGGTCCCCGTCGTGATTGTGATGGGCCGTTCAGTGTTCGGCCTAACGGTCAGGCACGGGACGCCAAGAAACGTCGTTTCTTCCTGTACGCCGCCTGAGTCCGTTACGACAACGGCCGCGTGCGACTGCAGCGCCAGGAAGTCGACATAACCGATCGGCTCAGTGAGTCGCACTCCTTCACTTACCCTGATTTCGTACTCAGCAATCTTCTGTCGCGTGCGCGGGTGCACCGGAAAGAGCACCGGCACGTCGCCACTGACCTCGTTGAGCGCCGACATGATTTCGTTCAAACCCGCGCGGTCATCGACGTTGTTCGGCCGGTGGAGCGTCACCAATACGAACCGATCGAAACCGAAACGAGAGCGCAGCGCCGGCCAACGCTCTTCAGCCAAAGGCATCAACCGCACCAGGGTGTCGATCATCGTATTGCCGACTAGGTGAATTTTCTCTTCCGCCACGCCTTCCTGCATCAGGTTCTCGCGCGCTTCCGGCGAATGTGTCAGCAGCAAATTTGAAATCTGATCGGTCAGCAGCCGATTGATCTCTTCCGGCATCGTGCGATCGAACGAGCGCAGCCCACCTTCGACGTGCGCGACCTTGACTCCCAACTTCGCGGCCACCAGGGCGCACGCCAGAGTCGAGTTCACGTCGCCCGGAACAACGACCCAATCAGGCTTGAACTGCGCGACCACCGGCTCAAATCGCACCATCACCTGCGCCGTCTGTTCGGCGTGCGAACCCGATCCAACTTCGAGGTTAAGGTCCGGGCGCGGCATATCGAGTTCGTCGAAGAAAACCTTAGACATGTTGTTGTCGTAGTGCTGGCCGGTGTGGACCAGCGTCTGCGCAAACTCGCTTGCGTGCTTCGCCATCTCGCGCACGATCGGCGCGATTTTCATGTAGTTTGGGCGCGCGCCCACGACATGCAGAATGCGTTTCAAGTCTCTAATCTATTGTGTTGATTCTCGAACGAAAGCTGTCGAAGTATATAACACTGAAAGTAGCGTCCTAAATTGCGGCCCTTCTGTGTCTCTGCGAGTGCTCCGTGTCTTCAATTCAACGAAGCTGCAAAGCAGCGATGTATTTAAGCCCAGGCGAGGTTTTGCGAGCCTTGGGTTACGATGGTTAATAAATTTGTTGGAGCCGCGGAGCGGCGACCCTGAGTTAGGCTAGCGCAGGGATCGCCCAAGATTCTCTTCAGAATGGTTAACGAGGCACTCGGGTTGGTTTTGCCTCGAAACTCACAACTCTGAACAAGGGACTGAGACGTCGCCCGCTTCGCGGGCTCCACTGATCTATAACGGGCATGGTTTCCCAAGGCT
>DASUTF010000047.1:0-44980 GCA_036374695.1 Pyrinomonadaceae bacterium | reverse complement strand
GTGTGCGAGCAGCACCGCGCCCGCAGCGCGGCCTAATTCCGTCGCAATCTCAATTTCGCGGTCGTAGTTAGTTTTGTGCACGGCTGATTGATCTTCCTACACGCTAACACAAGGCCTCGGTTGATCGAAGTCACGCGCGCTTCTATAGTCATGACCAACTCAGAACACGCTATGAGCAAAAACGACTGCGCCAAGACGGATGGAACTGCGCGTTATTGCGCGCGCTTTAAAGACGCGGCCGCGGGCCACTTTCGGCAGGCCCAGGATCTTTGGATGTCGTCCATCGGCGTCGGAACATATCTTGGTCAGCCGGATGAACAAACGGATCGGCGCTATACGGAAGCAGTCGTGCGCGCGGTCGAGCTGGGCGTTAACGTTATTGACACGGCGGCGAACTATCGCTTTCAAAGAAGCGAACGATCGATCGGCGCAGCGTTATCTGAATTGCAGGGGCGCGGCTTTGCCCGCGACGAACTCGTCGTCTGCACGAAAGGCGGCTACCTGCCGTTTGACGGCGCGCCGCCACGTGACATGCGGCAGTACGTCGAAGACAACTTCATCAAGACCGGAATCGCATCATGGGCCGACATCGCCGGCGGCTCGCATTGCATGACGCCCCGATATCTCGAGAGCCAGTTAGAGCAATCTCTGCGCAACATGGGCCTCGACTGTGTTGATGTTTACTACGTGCACAATCCGGAGTCGCAGTTGTCAGCGGTGTCCGGCGAAGAGTTTTCGCGACGCCTGCGCGCGGCGTTTGAGTTTCTCGAGCAGAGTGTTGGGCAGGGCAAGATTCGCCACTACGGTGTCGCGACGTGGAACGGCTTCCGGGTGGAACCGAGCGCCGGCGGTTATCACTCGCTTGAGCAGATGGTCGAAATCGCGAGGGAGATCACCGGCGATGCGCATCACTTTAGATTCATTCAATTGCCGGTAAACCTGGCGATGCCCGAAGCGCTGTTCTTTCAGAATCAGAAGGTTGGCGCTGAATGGATGACTGCAACCGAAGCGGCGCACGGACTTGGCGTCACGGTTATTGCCAGTGGTTCAATTCTGCAGGGCCAGATCGCGCGCGGGCTGCCGGAAGCAATTAGCCAGGCGCTGGGTTCGCTTGCCACGGACGCGCAGACCGGTATTCAATTTGTGCGCTCGGCCCCGGGAATTACGACGGCGCTGGTGGGCATGAGTAACGTCGCACATGTCACCGAGAATCTTGAACTGGTGCGGGTTGCGCGGGCGTCGCCGGCGGATGTGATGGGTTTGTTCGAACAGGAAGAATGACTTGGAGTGCGGCTACTTTGCGTTCCTTTGCAACTTGGCGCCTTTGCGCGAACCTATCTCACGCCAAGACAAAGGCGCAAAGAACCGCCAGGAAAGCAAAGCGCCGTCTAGGGCACCCACGCGAGATGCTCGCGCGGGGACCCCGCGGCCGGCGCACTCCAAAGAGATCGATCATGAAAATTCTAATCGCTGACAAATTCGAAGAGTCCGGCCGCATCGGCTTGCGCTCGATCGGTTGCGAGATTTCCTTTCAGCCTGATCTCAAGGATGAAGCGCTGGTCGCAGCCGTCGCCAAAGAGAAGCCCGACGTGCTCATCGTACGCGGCACGAAAGTTACCGAACCGATGCTTGAGGCCGGGCCTCTGAAGCTGGTGGTGCGCGCAGGCGCGGGCTACAACACGATCGACGTAGCCGCGGCCTCCCGGCGCGGCATCTACGTCGCCAATTGCCCGGGGAAAAACTCGATCGCCGTCGCTGAGCTTGCGTTCGCTTTGATCCTCGCGCTCGATCGCCGCGTGGCGGACAACGTGATCGCTTTGCGGGCCGGTCAATGGAATAAGAAGGAGTTTTCTCAAGCCCGCGGTCTGTTTGGTCGCACACTCGGCCTGATTGGTGTCGGCAAGATTGGGCAGGAGATGATTCCGCGCGCGAAAGCTTTCGGGATGCCGGTCATTGCCTGGAGTCGCAGTCTGACGGATGAAAGAGCTGAACAGTTGGGCGTTGAAAGAAAAGATTCGCCCCTCGATGTCGCGCGGGCAGCCGATATTGTGAGCGTCCACGTGGCTTTGAAGCCCGACACGCGCTCGCTCATAGGCTCCGAGCTCTTCAAAGCAATGAGGGATGGCGCTTACTTCATCAATACTTCGCGTGGCGAAGTCGTCGATCAGGATGCCCTGGTGGAAGCGATTCATGCGAAGGGCATTCGCGCGGGGCTCGACGTGTTCGCGGCTGAACCAACTTCCGGCGTCGCCGAATTCACGGATGCGATTGCGCAGGAAGCGAGCGTTTACGGCACGCATCACATCGGCGCCTCGACGGATCAAGCGCAGGAAGCAATCGCCGCCGAAACCGTGCGCATCGTGAAGTCTTTCAAGGAAACCGGGCAGGTTCCCAATGTTGTAAATCTCGCGGCGCACACACCGGCAACGCATCGTCTGGTGGTGCGTCACCGCGATCGTCCGGGCGTGCTGGCTCAGGTGCTCGAGGCTATCAAAGCGGAGCAGATCAACGTGCAGGAGATGGAGAACATCATCTTTGAAGGCGCTGAGGCCGCCGTCGCGCGCATCAACCTGGATAAAGCTCCGTCGAGCGAGATGCTCGAGCAGTTGCGCGCCGGGAACGCGGATGTAATCGAGTTGAATGTGCTGGAACTGGGAGCCTGATGACGGGAAGCGTTGTGTATTGCATTTGGAATGATGAAAAGACTCGGCGGGTTGAATTCTATCAACGCGACGAAGGTAGTTTTGGATTCGAGGACTTGTCATACGATTCCGAGGAGGATGCGTGGATCCCTAAGGGTGCCTATTCCGAGTCATTCACCGAAACCCTTGAGGATGCCGTACGAGAAGCTCGAGCACGAGTAAGTTGGCTGGCGAACAAGCAATGAACACGACTCTCATCACGGGCGCGTCATCCGGAATTGGTGAAGCGTTTGCGCGCGCGCTCGCAGCTCGTGGTCACAACCTTCTGCTCGTCGCGCGTTCGGAAGACAAACTGATCACGCTTTGCAGCGAACTCGGCCGCATACGCAGCATTCACTGTCAGCATGTGGCGATGGATCTGGCAAAGCCTGAATCTCCTGCTCAGTTGTTTGAAGAAACTCAGAAACGCGAACTCGATATTGATTTGCTGATCAATAATGCCGGGTTCGGGTCGTTGGGAGATTTCGCTTCGCATGACCTCGACCGCGAACTCAACATGATCGATTTGAACGTGCGTTCGCTGGTTGAGATGACGCATCGCTTTCTGCAACCGATGCGCGCCCGCCAGAGCGGTGCAATCATTAACGTAGCTTCGACGGCTGGATTTCAGGCCGTGCCTTACATGGGGACGTACGCGGCGACGAAAGCGTTCGTGCTTTCATTTTCCGAATCGCTGTGGGAAGAAAACCGTGAGCACGGCATAAAAGTAATGGCGCTTTGTCCCGGCGTGACTGAAACAAACTTTTTCGAAGCCTCGCAGATGAAGCAAAAGCCACCTGCACGCGTGTCGCAAACAGCCGACGAAGTCGTCGAAACGGCGTTGCGCGCACTCGCCCGTGGGAAGAGTCACGTGATCTCAGGCTGGACGAACTTCCTGGCGACTGAAAGTGAGCGTTTCGTGCCGCGTTCACTCGTCACCCGCGCAATCGGATCCGTGATGCGGAACTCGCGCCGCGAGGCGATACAGAAACGCGAGCCATAGCCCGCTATGACCCTGGTCGGTAAATCAATTCCCCGCAAAGAAGGCCGGAAGAAAGTCACCGGTCAGGCGCTCTATGTCGATGACCTGAAATTCGAAGGGATGCTCCACGGCGTGACGGTGCGCAGTTCAGTTCCGCGCGGACGAATTAAGAACATTTCGTTCGATAACCCACCCGCTCACGCAGGTGGTTCTGACAGCATCCCGTGGCACGAATTCACGATCGTCACGGCGAAAGACATTCCCGGAGAAAACTATGTCGCGCTGATTCTGAACGATCAGCCTTATCTCGCCGACGAAATTGTAAATCACGCCGAAGAACCAATCGTTCTGCTGGCTCATCACGACCGATACCTGCTGGAAGAAGCCCGCCGCCACGTAAGGATTGATTATGAAGAGACGCCTGCGGTCTTTTCGCTGGAAGATTCACTGGCGGAGAAAGAAATCATCTGGGGCGAAGACAATGTCTTCAAAAAGTTTCTCGTGAACAAAGGCAACGTCGAAGAGGCCTGGGCGCAAGCGGACTTCATTATCGAGGGCGAATACGAAACGGGCGCGCAGGAACAGCTCTACATCGAAACGAATGGCGTGATTGCCACCGCGAATGCAGCCGAAGGCGTCACGGTGTGGGGATCGATGCAGTGCCCCTACTACGTCCACAAGGCTTTGATTAAGTTGTTCGGCCTGCCGGAAGAAAAGGTTCGCGTGATTCAAACTGAAACCGGCGGAGGCTTTGGCGGAAAAGAAGAGTATCCATCGTTGATTGCCGGTCACGCGGCTTTGCTGGCATGGAAATCAGGCAAGCCGGTGAAAATGATTTACGACCGTGCGGAAGACATGGTCGCCACCACCAAGCGTCATCCTTCGCGCACGCGACACAGGACGGCCGTGACGAAAGACGGAAAGCTTTTGGCGATGGAGATCGATTTCGTGATCGATGGGGGCGCGTACTGCACTCTCTCACCGGTCGTGCTCTCGCGCGGGACGATTCACGCCGCCGGGCCTTACTCGTGTCCAAACGTTCGCATTCACAGCCAGGCGGTGGCGACTAACATGCCGCCGCATGGCGCGTTTCGTGGCTTTGGGGCGCCGCAGAGCATCTTCGGCTTAGAGCGACACATGGACAAAGTTGCGAAGGCGATTGGTCTGTCTCCAGAGGAGTTTCGCCGCCGCAACTTCATCAAAGAAGGAGAGACGACGGCGACGAACCAGGTGATCCGCGAGCATGTTGATCTGGACGGATTACTGAATCGAGCGTTTGAGTTGAGTGACTATCACGCAAAGCGGGCGCGGTTCGCCCAGGAGAATGGTACGAACGCCTCCGGCGTGCAGCGCGCCAGAGGCGTGCGTACCAAAAAAGGCATCGGCTTCGCCACGTTCATGCACGGCGCCGGGTTCACAGGTTCGGGCGAGGTGTATCTGCAATCCGTCGTCGGCGCAGAAGCTAACGCCGCAGGCCAGGTCAGAGTGCTCGCCGCCAGCACTGAGATTGGGCAGGGCACGAACACGATCTTTGCGCAGATTGCCGCGGAAGCGCTCGGCATCGATTACGATCTAATCGAAGTTGCCCAGCCGGACACCGGCAACGTCCCGAACAGCGGGCCGACGGTCGCGTCGCGCACCACGATGATTGTCGGCAAGCTGGTTGAATCGGCGGTGCTGGGCCTGAAACAGACCCTGGTCGGCAGCGGCTTGTTGAAAGAGAAGTTCACGCAAGCTGATTTTCAGAAAGCGTGTGCGGAACACATTGAGAAGTTCGGAAAGCTTCAATCTACCAGCCAGTATCAGCCACCGCCTGGTATTCGTTGGGACGATGAGAAATACGAAGGTGATGCGTACGGGGCGTTTGCCTGGGCGGTTTACGTGGCCGAAATTTCATACGATCCGCTCACGTACGAAGCCCACGTTGATGACTTCGTCGCGGTACAGGAGATCGGCCGCGTGATGAATCCGGTGCTGGCGGCGGGACAAATCGAAGGCGGCGTCGCGCAAGCCATCGGGATGGCGCTTTACGAAAACGTGGTCTGGGAAAAGGGACGGATGGCGAACGGTCAGATGACGAACTACATCATGCCGACGGCCGCTGACGTGCCGCCGATTCGCGTTTTCTTTGAAGAGAACCCGTACGCGTTCGGTCCCGGGGGCGCGAAAGGAATCGGGGAACTGCCGATGGACGGACCGGCGCCGGCGATTCTGAATGCGATCGAAAACGCGACGGGAGTAAGTTTCAATCGAATTCCGCTAATGCCGGAAGCGATGGCGTTCGCAGCTACCGGACCGTAATTTCGCGGTACTCGCCTGGCTGCGTGTCGTTCACGATTTCAACGACCTGCGCCACATCGGCCTTGATTTTCGGCCAGCTCGTTGTCATCAAAACCACAATTCCGAGTTTTCTGCGCACCAGATTCTGTTGATAGCGCAGTTGCTGGTCAGTAGTGATCAGGACATCGAAAGACTGTTCTGCGCGAGTTAGCAGCTCGCCGTTAGTGAGATTGGACCAGCCCAATTCAAAGACTGTCTGGACTTTGTGACTTGTAAGGAATGGCTTTAGAGGTGCTGGAGTACCTTGATCGAAGAGGATCTTCATCGCGGTGGGAGAGCGCTAGCGGTCACACTTTGGCCAAGCTTTGTTCAGCGTGCTCCAGCACGCTTGCGACCTGTTCCCGCCTTACACCGGGGAACCATTCCAGGAATTGGTCGACGGTTGCGCCTGATTCAAGATTCTCAAAGAGAGCACGCACAGGCACACGCGTACCTTTGAAAACCCATGCCCCGCTCAGCTTATCTTCGGCGTGCTCAACGTCAGGGCAATTGGACCAGTCCAACATGCAGACATGATATGCTTCGCGCTTTCGACGGGCAAGGATTTCCAAAACACGATGCTACCGAGCAAGACTGACACTCATTGCACCGTCAACGGCCACCCGCGGACGCTCAATGCCTTCCCGATGGAGCGCCTGCTGGACGTTCTGCGCGAGCAGCTTCATCTGACCGGCACAAAGGAAGGTTGCGGTGAAGGCGAGTGTGGCGCATGCACTGTTTTGATCGACGGCCAAATCGTCAACAGTTGTCTGGTGCCGGTGGCGCAGGTTGAAGGCTGCGAAATCAAAACGATTGAAGGCATCGCCATCAGCGAAACGCAATTACACGCTGTGCAGCAGGTATTCATCGAATGCGGAGGCGCGCAGTGCGGCATCTGCACGCCGGGAATGGTGATCGCGGCCGTCAGTCTGCTCGAGAAAACGCCGAATCCGAGTGAGCCCGAAATACGCAATGGCCTCGCGGGAAATCTTTGTCGCTGTACCGGGTACATGAAAATTTTTGAGTCGGTCGTGCGAGCCTTTACGGAATGAATTGCGATGATCGATATCGTTGATGAGCTTAAAACGCTCGTAGCAAAATTAGATGAGCAAAACATCGAATATGCTCTGTGCGGCGGAATGGCAATGGGCGTGCACGGCTTCATGCGGATGACGATGGATATTGACTTCATGATCCTTCCGCAATCGGTCAATGGCGCGCTCGAGATAGCCCGCTCGCTGGGATACACGATTCGCGGTAAGGATCTTTCGTTTAAGAACGGTGCGGTTGAAATACGGCGTATATCCAAAGTGGATTCCGAAGGTGGCGATATCCTTCCGCTCGATTTTCTATTGGTGACAGACGCGACTCAAAGGATGTGGGAAAGCCGCATGATCGCTGATTGGGAAGGCGGTCGACTATCCGTTGTAACGCGCGACGCGCTTGTCGAGCTAAAGAGACTGCGAGGCAGCGCACAGGACATCGCCGATATCGAACGGTTGTTAGGGGAGGACGAGAATGCGTGACGTGGATATGTCTGCGAAGGCCGTTACCGCAAGGCTCAAACAAATGTCGCAATTGCGGCAACTAGGACTATCATTGAGCAAAGCCAAGATCAAACCTCGCGAAGACAATCAGTCACCTGGACGCAAGAAACAGCTAACAACAACGAAATGAGAGCCTTCCTTCCGGCATATCAACTAGTTTCTCCCGTCACGTTAGGCGAAGCCCTCGACGTTTTGGCGCAAGACCACGGCGCCTGGAAACCCTTTGCCGGCGGCACGGATCTGATGGTGCTGCTCGAAGCGGGGAGACTGCCGTACAAGAAGTACGTCAACATTTGGAATCTCAAGGAGCTGCGCGGAATTGAGGTGACCGGCAGTCAAATCACGATTGGCGCGCTCACTACGTACACGGAAGTTCAGAACCATCCGGTTTTGCAGCAAGAGTTTCCGATGCTCTGTCAGGCGGCGAAGGAAACCGGCGGCATCGCCATCCAGAATCGCGGCACCCTGGGCGGCAACATCGTCAACGCTTCGCCGGCTGCGGATTCGCCGCCCGCGCTGCTCGCCTATGACGCGGCGTTGGAACTGGTTTCCAAAGCCGGCGCGCGAAGAATTCCGTATTCCGGATTCCACCAAGGCTACAAGCAAATGGACATTCGTCCCGACGAATTGCTGCGCGCGATTTACTTACCGCGCAAGACGAAGGGGTTGACGCATTACTATCGCAAGGTCGGCACACGAAAGGCACAGGCGATCTCCAAAGTTTGCTTCGCGGCCGTTGCGGTCGTGAAAGACGGCGAAATCGATCACGCGCGGATCGCGCTTGGCAGTGTGGCGCCGATTCCGCTTCGCTGTGTCAAAACGGAAAACGCACTGAATGCTCGGTCGCTAAACGACCAAACGATTGCCGGCGCCAAACGGTCGCTCGTCGATGAAATCTCTCCCATCGACGACATTCGCTCTACCAAAGATTACCGTTTGCAGGTTTCGTTGAATCTCCTCGAAGACTTCCTGGCTCGCCTGCGTTAGGTACGCACCTCTGGCTTGCAACATGCCGGGAGGCATGCGTACCGTCTCGTCTCCAGTGGCAGTTCAAAACTTCGTTGCGTTAGAATCCAAGAACGCTTGAGCTCGAAATCTTTTGCGTACGTTACGAAAGTTCGCGTCGTCGCTCTGGCGGCGCTGCTCCTCGTTTTCTCTCAGGGTACGCTGGGTCAAAGCCCCGCCCCGGCCGAATCCCCGCGCGACTTCAACATGCTGGTCCTCGGCGACTCGATACTCTGGGGCCAGGGATTGAAAGAGCAAAACAAATCCTGGTACCTGGTGAAGTCCTGGCTTCAGACCAACGGGCACCGCGTGCGCGAGCGCATAGAAGCTCACGCCGGAGCCATGATCGGGACTCCGGGCGCGGAAATGCCAAAGTCGCTGACCGTCCACAGCGAGATAGCCAGCGCTTATCCGACGCTTCATGATCAGATCGATATCGCCGTCAGGTCGTTTGTCGATCCGTCGCACGTCGATCTGGTGCTCGTCGATGGCTGTATCAATGACGTTAACGCGCGCCGGTTTCTTAATGCCGGCAATACGCCCGAAGCAATTAAGGCGCTGGCGGAGGAAAAGTGCGGCGCACCGGTCGAAGAGTTGCTGGCAAGAATCGCCTCGACCTTTCCCAACGCGCACATCATCGTCAGCGGTTACTACCCCGTGTTTTCCGACAAGACGCCACGCGATTTCTTCATGCGGGCGCTGGCCAAAAGGTTCTATGCGGCCTTAATCCCCAACGGGCCGAAAATCAACTCGAGAGAAATGCTGTCGCAACTGACGATCATTTCCGCGGCCTGGTACGCAGCCTCAAACAGTACTCTGAGCGATGCGGTCGCGCGGACAAACGCGCGTTTGGCAGCGCGCGGAACACGTCAACGCGTAATGTTCGCCAAGGTAGCCTTCGAACCCGAACATGCTTTTTCCGCCCGCAAGTCACAGCTATGGGGATTCGACGCTTCTTTTCTGAGAAAGTTACTGGTGCTCGTGACGTTAGGAAAAGTGGACTTGCGAACTAATGACGAGGTAAGCAGCGTGCGCTCGACCGTCTGCCGCGACTTTTACAAGCGCACGCCGGGTGAGAGCGACAACGAGAAGAGAGCGCGCAAGGATCGGTTGATGGTTTGCCGTCTGGCCGCCATTGCGCACCCCAACCGCAAAGGGGCGGTCTTGTACGCGGAGGCGATCAAAGAGCAACTGCAAAATCTGCTTCGCAATCCCGGCTGGTTGCGGGCGCCGGCGGTCGGCGCCAATTCCCCATAGTTGACATCAATCTTGCAGGCCGTGCCGACACGTGGTAAATCTCCGACGCCGATCAGCGAAGGAGAACTCCGATGACCCCAAATCCCCCTGAAATCCGTCGCGGCGTCGTCTCGCCGGTGGCGTGTCTGAAAGAAGGTTGGGCGGCTCTCAAGGGCCAGTACTGGTTGATCTTTGGAATTGTCTTTGTTGGCGTGCTTATCGGAAACGCGGTCCCGGTTTTTTTGTGGGGACCAATGATGTGCGGAATCTATCTGTGTTTGCTTCGCAAGTTACGCGGCCAGCCGCTGGATTTCGCGATGCTATTCAAAGGGTTCGACTATTTTTCGCCAAGTCTGGTGCCTGCCGCGGTGCAGTTTCTGCCGCTAGTCCTACTCTTCATCGTGTATTTCATCGTCCTCCTTGCGTTCGCGACGATCGGCGCCCCTACCGGTCATGTCTCCCGGGCTGAGGCCAACGAGTTCGTAACGACGATTATGCTCATGTACGCCGGCTTCATAATTGCTCTGGTGATCGTGAGTTGGAGTATCATGATCTTTCTGCTTTTTCCGTACGCGCTGATTGTTGACTATGGACTGTCTGGCTGGGAGTCGGTAAAGATTAGCGCCAGAGCCGCCCTGGCCAATTTCCCCGGCATTTTCGGTTTGTTACTGCTGAGTCTGTTATTTATGTTTGCCGGTGTGCTCGCCTGCTACGTGGGCGCGTTTTTGACATGGCCGATTGCGTTCACATCATGGGCCATCGCGTACCGAAAAATATTCGGTGATCCACCACCTGCGCCTGACGCATTGCCGCAGGCGGTTGCCGCTTAACCAAAAAACAATGACACCTGCAACCGACTTTCAGTCTGGCGCCGTCGCGCCCGTGGAATGCGTAAAAGAGGGCTGGCGGCTGATCAAGGATCAGTACTGGCTTTTCCTGGGAATTTCGCTGGTCGCGATGCTCGTCGGCGGCGCGGTCCCCATCGTGCTCCTTGGCCCGATGATGGTCGGACTTTACCTTTGCCTGCTTGCGAAGATGCGCGGCGAACCGGTCGAGTTTGGCATGCTCTTCAAGGGTTTCGACTATTTTCTGCAGGGTTTGGTGGCGGCCGCGATTCAGGCTATCCCGGTAATCCTGATTATCGCGGTTGGGCAGGTCATTTTCATCGCGTTCACGATGATCATCATGCCGACGCGGCGGGGAGAGGCGATGCCCCCGGTATTTTGGCTCGCACTAGTCATGTTCGTGCTGTTTGTGACGATCGTCAGCCTCGCAGTCCACTCTCTGTTTGTGTTCGTTTACCCGCTGATTGCTGACCGAAACCTTTCGGGCCTGGAGGCAATCAAGCTTAGTTACCGCGCCGCACTGCAAAACCTCGGCGGCATAATTGGTTTGATTCTGCTGGTAAGCGGTCTGGGAATCCTCGGCTTGCTGGCCTGTTACGTAGGGGCTTTCCTGGTCATGCCGATTAGTTTTGCTTCCTACGCCGTGGCCTATCGAAGGGTCTTTCCTGAAACCGGTTCGCCTGGTGGCCCCGCGCCGCCCCCGCCACCCGGAAGCTGGGCCGCCTAACGATGCACGCGACCGAACTGGTAATTCGCGGAAGCCGGGTCGTTACCGAACATGGAGTCGCCCCGGCTTCAGTGCATGTAACGCGCGGCTACATTTCTTCCATTTCGATTTTCGAAGACGTGCCGGAAGGCGCCGAACTGGTCGAGGCATTCGACTCGATCGTCATGCCCGGCCTGGTCGATACGCACGTTCACGTCAACGAACCTGGTCGCACCGATTGGGAAGGCTTCGAGACGGCGACGCGTGCGGCCGCCGCCGGCGGTGTCACGACGATCGTCGACATGCCCCTGAATTCGATCCCGGCAACCACCACCTCAGAAGCTTTTCAACAGAAGCTGGAAGCGGCGCGTTACAAGCTGTACGTGGACACGGCGTTCTGGGGCGGCGTCGTTCCGGGAAACACGGGCGAATTGGCAAAACTTTGGGATGCAGGGGTAGTCGGCTTCAAATGCTTCATGATCCACTCGGGTGTGGACGAATTCCCGAACGTCACTGATGAAGATCTGCGCGCCGCAATGCCCGAGCTCGCGCGGCTCGGCGCAACACTAATTGTCCACGCGGAAGTGCCGGGGCCGGTGGAGGCATGCTGCCGGTCGGCATCTGAAGCGCCTGCGCGATCATATGAAACTTTTCTCGGCTCGAGGCCGCGGGAAGCGGAAAACGAAGCGATTGCGACGATGATTAGCTTGTGCCGCGAGACGGGCTGTCGCGTCCACGTCGTGCATCATTCGTCGGCGGACGCTTTGCCAATGCTGCGCCGGGCAAAGAGTTTCGGGCTACCGATTACGGCCGAAACCTGCCCTCATTATCTGCACTTTGCCGCGGAAGAAATTCCTGATGGAGCGACTGAATTCAAGTGTTGCCCGCCCATTCGCGAACGTGAGAACCGCGAGGACCTGTGGGACGCCCTCCGCGACGGCACCATCGATTTTGTCGTTTCCGATCATTCGCCGTGTCCGCCTGACATGAAGCTCCGGAATGAAGGCGATTTCATGAATGCCTGGGGCGGAATCTCGTCACTTCAGCTGCGTCTCCCGATTATGTGGACTGAGGCAATCGCCCGCGGCTTCGCGATTGAAGACCTGGTTCGATGGTTATGCCGCGAACCAGCCCGACAAGTCGGTCTCAAAATCAAAGGGACGATCAAAGACGGCTTTGATGCCGATATCGTCATTTGGAACCCGGATCGGGAATTCAAAGTCGAGCCCACGATGCTGCATCACCGGCACAAGCTGACTCCATACAATGGCGAAGTACTGCGCGGCGTCGTAGAAAAAACTTTCCTGCGCGGGCAGATGGTTTATGATGACGGGCGATTTTCGCCCCCAAGAGGGCGTCTCGTCTTGCGACCTACTTAGCGATTCTTCGCGCCTTTGCGCCTTTGCGTGAACCGGTTCTCGCTAAGACGCCAAGTCGCAAAGAACGCAAAGGGCCCTCGCTTTTCTATTTGCCTTTTCGTGGCTGATCCAGATGGACTTCACTGAACTAATCGACCTGGCATCCGAACGGCTCGGCGGCACTGTGCTGTACGCCAACGATGAATTCTTTGCGCCGAAAGAGAACCTGCTGAAAGCTTCGGTTCCCGTTTTTATCGAAGGCAAGTACACCGACCTCGGCAAATGGATGGACGGTTGGGAGTCGCGGCGCCGGCGCACACCCGGATTCGACTGGTGCATCATTCGGCTAGGACTCGCCGGCGTAATTCGTGGCGTCGTAGTCGACACCGCCCACTTCAAAGGCAATTACCCCGAGCAATGCTCGATTGAAGCATGCGCGGTCGATGGCCTGCCCACCACCGAGCAACTGATCGACGGCTCGCAACAATGGACTAGCATTCTGCCGCAAACAAATCTGAACGGCGATTCACACAACCCATTCCCAATCGCCAGTGAAGAACGCTGGACGCATCTGCGATTCAATATCCACCCGGATGGCGGTGTGGCACGTCTGCGGGTGTACGGCGAAGTAGCTCCGCAATGGAACCGTCTGCGGCAAATCCGGGGTGACGTCGATCTCGCGGCCGTCGAGAATGGCGGAATGGTGCTCACATGCAGCGACATGTTCTTTGGCCACCGGCACAATCTGATCATGCCGGGACGTGCGACCAACATGAGCGACGGTTGGGAAACCAAGCGACGGCGCGGCCCGGGCCATGACTGGACGATCATCAAGCTCGGCACGGCGGGCCGCATTCGACGTCTGGAAGTAGATACGTCCTGGTTCAAAGGAAACTTCCCAGAGAGCTGCTCGCTTGAAAGCTGTAACGCTCCCGACGTGCCGATGGAGACGATGCAGGATCCTGCGTTCACGTGGAAGCCGGTGCTGGCACGCACGAAACTGCAGGCGCATACCCGCCATTTCTTTGACGAAGTGATGGAAACGGGCGCCGCGTCGCACGTTCGCTTCAATATCTTTCCGGACGGCGGCGTCAGCCGTTTGCGCGTGTACGGGACAGTTGAGTAGATAACGAAGTGGATAACCGGATCGAGCAAGTGAATTCGTGGAATGCAAATCGGGCGGAGGCCGAGTTCTTGAAGTGTTGCGGAGCGCAAGCCTGGGCTCGCGCCATGGCTGAACGCCGGCCTTTCAAGGACGCTGACTCAATGTTCGAAGATGCTGACAATGTCTTCGAACTGCTAAGCGACGAAGACTGGATGACTGCATTTCGCGCCCATCCGAAGATTGGCGAGCAAAAGGCCGGCGACGAGCAGTCGGAAGCGGCTCTGCGCTGGTCGGCGCAAGAGCAGTCACAAACTGTAACTGCACCGGTGGGCGTTTTGCAGGCGCTCGCGGCCGCGAATCGTGAGTATGAAGAGCGGTTTGGGTTCATTTTTATCGTTTGTGCCACCGGACGAACTGCTGACCAGATGCTGTCGATCATCAAGCAGCGAATCACTAATCCACCTGCCGCCGAGTTTAGGATCGCGGCGAAGGAACAAAAAAGAATCACGCAGCTTCGGTTGCAGAAGCTGCTTGATTCACTCGCGTCTTCATGAGCACCATTTCAACCCATGTTTTGGATACTTCACGAGGCCGCCCGGCGGGCGGCATCAAGATCAGTCTGGAAAGATTGAACGCGGGTGAAGGTTGGACTCCTCTGTCGGAAGCCGCGACTGACGACGATGGGCGAGTTAAGCACTTCGTGCTAAACGAGCCGAATCTCGGCCCCGGCACTTATCGACTCGTGTTCGCAGTTGAAAAGTATTTCAAGGAACTGAATCAGCAGACCTTTTATCCCGAAGTCTCGGTCGCTTTCATTATCGAGCCGGGCGCCGATCACTATCATGTGCCGCTTTTGATTAGCCCGTTTGGATATTCGACGTATCGCGGAAGCTAGTTTGGAGGACTTGAGGTCAGAACCACCTGCGTAAGCGGGTGGGTCGGCCCGGTGAAGTCCATGCTTACCCACCCGCTTACGCAGGTGGTTCTGACCTCTAATGCAAATCGATCCAACCATCTCAGAATGGCTCAACTTCATCGCCCGCTGGGTCCACGTTTTCGCCGGCATCATGTGGGTGGGAACGACGTACTACTTCACCTGGCTGGATGCCCGCCTGACCGAAGAAGAAAAGGCTGTCGCCAACACTGGCAACTCTGCACAGATTTGGATGGTTCATAGCGGCGGATTCTACGTTGTCGAAAAAAGAAAGGTGCCGGACGAGCTTTCGCGGAAGCTCCACTGGTTCAAATGGGAAGCGGGCACCACCTGGCTGAGCGGCTTCGCGTTGCTGATCGTCGTCTATTACCTCGGCGGCGGAGCGTTAATCGACCGCGACGTCGCCGATATTGGCCTGGGAACCGCGGTTGGCATTGGCATAGGAGCGTTGATTGTCGGCTGGTTGATCTACGACTTGCTGATGATTTCGCCGCTGGGCCGCAACGAAAAGCTGTTTGCGGTCATTGCCTATGCTTTGATTGTCGCGGCCTCGTACGGCCTGACCCGCGTCTTCAGTGGCCGGGGCGCCTACATTCATCTCGGGGCCATCTTCGGGACAATCATGGCAGCGAACGTCTGGATGCGCATTCTGCCGGCGCAGCGAAAGATGATCGAAGCCATCAAAGCCGGCAAAAAACCTGATGATAAGCTGGCTGCGCAGGCTAAGCTTCGTTCAAAACAGAACACTTTCATGGCCGTGCCCGTGGTTATCCTCATGCTGAGCAGCCATTTCGGCGGCACGACCACGGGTGGTTACGACTGGATTCACCTGGTGCTTCTGGTTCCGGTGGGCTGGCTCGCAGCAAAGTTCATCCGGCGAGCGTAGTGGCACAGACTTCAGTCTGTGTTACGACGACAGAAAAGAACTAACTAAAGTCTGTGCGACTTCCCATCCTTACAATCTCTTCAAACTCACTCTCCCCAACCGGCATCACTGATAAACGTGATTGGCGCACGAGTAACAAGTCACTCAACTTTGCGTTCGCTTTGATATCCGCAAGTGAAACTGGATTCGCGAGACGTTTTACAGGTTTGATATCGACGGCAATCCAGCCGTCTTCCGTGGCGGTCGGGTCCGGATAAGCAGCTTTCGACACCTTTGCGATTCCCACGACACACTTTTCTTTTCCTGAGTGATAGAAGAAGACCGAGTCGCCAAGTTTCATTTGCCGCAGGTTGTTACGCGCCTGAAAATTTCGCACGCCCGTCCATTGCGTGCTTCCATCACGCATTAAATCGTCCCACGAATAATCTTCCGGTTCCTGCTTCACCAGCCAGTGTCCTTTGCTTTCTTTCTTTGCTGACTTCATCGCAATCGTCTCTCAGTTTTGATTTTTGAAATCGTTGGCTAGAATTCTAATCCTAAATTTCAAACAGAGGATCAACCAAGTGACAACCAAACTCAAAGAAGGAGACAAGGCGCCGGACTTCGCCGTGCCGGATGGCGAAGGAAACACTGTTCGTTTGAAAGATCTACGCGGCAAGAAAGTGGTGCTCTATTTTTATCCGAAGGACGACACGCCTGGATGCACGAAAGAAGCGTGCGCGTTTCGCGATTCATTTTCGAAGTTCCAGAAACGCGGCATTGAAGTACTGGGCGTGTCGCTCGACAGTGAGAAGTCGCACCAGAAGTTTGCGCAGAAATACGACTTGCCGTTTCGACTGCTCGCCGATACTGAAAGAAAAATCTCAGACGCGTACGGGACCTACGGCGAAAAGAAATTCATGGGTCGCAAGTACATGGGCAATCACCGCATGACTTTTCTAATCGACGAAAAAGGAAAGATTAAGAAGGTTTACGAGAAAGTGAAACCGGACGAACACGCGGAAGAGGTTCTGGCGGCGTTCGCGGAATAGCGCAGCTGGACCTCAGGACGAGCCGGCTTTCGTTTTCGTGGCGACAACCTTGGCCGGGCGTTTCTTGCCTTTGGCCGACGGTTTACGACCCGGCATCAACACTCCGACCGAGCTGAATGACGGTGAAAGCCCGCGTTTCACCTTATTTGCGGCATTTTTCTGCAATTCTTCGAGGGTCTCGTTCACAAAATACTGGCGCTGGTGATTCACTATTTGGGTGCGGATTTCGCGCGTCCAGAGCAGCAAATTCGCCAGTGCGTCGCAAACTTCATCTTTCGGAAGTTTTGTAACCAGAGCGATTTCCTTTTGCGTCTTGGCGCCACAGCGGATTGCTTCGCGTACGCGATCGGCGGGCGAAAGTTTGCGCAGCATTCGCGCAATGCGACGCGATGAAAACCCTGACTTCGGATCGAGCGTTACTTTTGTCTTGGTGGAGGGGGTGCCGGTTTTGGTGCGCGCGCTCTTGTATTCACGCAACGCCTGACGACTTAAAGCGATCTTTTGTCTGATGCATCGCTTGCAGTAGAGATTCAGTCCGTCCTTACGTGCACGGCAGACGCCAAACTCTGACACCGGCAACGATTCTTCACACCGGGGGCACCGCTTCAATTCGAGGGCAATTACTTCTGCTGCATTCGTCATCATCAGCTCCGACACTATTTCGAACAACACGATTCCAACTGACCACTCCAACCCCGGTAACATCGAGGCTGCTTGCGCCCTGGTTCGATCGAACCCCGTCGGTGTGAAACTTGGCGATGATCTATCGGAGGAGTTGAATTTTTCGCAACTCAAATTGCGATCCGAAAGGTACTGCTAATTCGGAATCGCAAGCCACAAACGCAAAGCGCTTCGAGTTAATCGCGAAATGGCTGACGGATACTTTGCGAGGTAAAAAAATAAGTGCGTTAAAGCTGCTAATCGTTTCGTCAACTCGATCACCGATGTCATCGTTAACCAGCAAGGGACTGGAATTATATGTAGGAAGAATTTTTTTGCAACTTCCAAATTGATTGAGTGCGATCAAATCGTCAAACACGATCATTTCGTGTTGCGAACGACTTGAGAATTTCTTCTTACCTTCGCAACATGTGCAGTGGTGACAGTTAGCCGAACGCTTGACTCAACGGAACAACTAATAAAACTTCGATCTGTGATGAATCTCCTCGGACGACAACCAGAAGATTGCTAATGAATTCATTGTATTCACGGCGACACATAAAGCGTTCGCCGTATGTTTCGCGCAACCCATGCGACTTAAAGCAGCCTGGGCCTACTATTAGTTGGCGGTGATCTTTCCTCAGTCACGTACCCGCGTTAGATCCGACATGAAATTTTGATGAGTACATGAGTTGCACGCTTTGAATTGATGAACAGAAGCCCGCCCCGCCGATTCGTATTTGCTCAGTGACTTTGGGTGTACTCCGTGTCTTTGTGGTGAGTTGTGTCGAAATATTTTCCACTACCGAGGCACAGATAGCCACGGAGACAGTGAGAAAAATGCAAACCACGACACTGCCGCGGCAGTAAATGTTTCTTAGCTTCACCTTTGCGCGGAACGCATGTCTTAGGAAGACTGTGAATGCTGCCGCGTTGTGCAAAATGCCCTAAGTTGTTGCGCCTGCGACGGTTTTGCTGCTGCGTGCGACTGCATCCACAGGTTTTACACAGCGCCTGTGGAAGCTTGTGAATAGCTCGCGAGGCTCAGTTTTTTGGCCGATCTTTCAACCGAATGACAAACTTCAAACCCGACCATACTTCATTGATCGCGCAGACTTTGACGTCGACCATTCCCTTCGCCAAACCGAGTTCTCTCACCACATTCTCGCTAAGATCAGATGCGACTCCGGACGTTTTCTTCGGCCAGCAAATCCAAAGCATCCCGGTCGGACGTAACTTCACTGCGTTCATTGAAAACGTTCGCTCTAATTCGCGTTTGCTTGTAACGAACAGCAACACGAGATCAATCGGTTTGCGCGCGTGTGAGTTAATGGCGACGTTCGCCGGCAGATCCAACTCTTTGTCGAGTTCGGCGGGTGCGTTTACGAACCGAAGGTTGAAACCTTCCTTGATACCAAGTTTCTTGGCGAGCGGTGTGCCTGAATATCCAGCCATCAAAGTTTTACTTTCACTCAGCGTTCTGGGAGTCTTACTTTGCGTGTGCTTTGTGCCTCAGCGCCTTTGCGTGAACCAACCGTTTCAACAAGGACAATTCACGCAAAGAGGCAAAGTCGCGGAGGATCGCAAAGGTAATAGGACACTTATCAAGTCGCTGACGAATCTTGACCGGCAAAAAAACGGGGCGATACTAAACTTTGAAAGCTCCGATGTTCAAGATGTTTGTGCTTCTGGCATACGCGCTTGGCACAATTCGCAACTAATAAACAAGAATGCTGATTAAGAAGCCTTCTGACATCCACTCGAGCGAAATCACTGATCGAAAAGTGTATCTCAATCGGCGCCTGTTCATGCGCGGCGCGATTCTCGCCGGGTCAGTTGCCGCAACTGGTTTGATTTACCGCAAGTTGAACCCATCTGCTCCCGTCGTCGAGTCGCGTCCGAAGATCGAGGGCCTGGTTAACACCCCGACAGACGAAGCAATTCGCAACGCCTTTAAAACGAACGAACCGCTGACTTCGCTTGAAGACATCACCAACTACAACAACTTTTACGAGTTCTCGACGGTTAAGGAAGAGGTGGCTTCGGCCGCGCGTGGTTTTGTTACCCGGCCGTGGACGGTTGACGTTGGAGGTCTCGTCAACAAGCCAAAGACCTTTGACCTGGACGGTTTGCTGAAGTTGGCGCCGCAGGAAGAACGAGTTTACCGGCTGCGCTGCGTTGAAGGCTGGTCGATGGTGATCCCCTGGGTCGGTTTCCCCTTGAACGCGGTGCTCAAACAGGTTGAGCCGCTCTCTGCCGCCAAATACGTGGCCTTCCAGACGCTGCTGGATCCCAGTCGCATGCCAAATCAGAACACGGGCGTGCTCGAATGGCCGTACGTTGAGGGTTTGCGACTCGACGAAGCCATGCATCCGCTGACGATTCTGGCCAGCGGTTTGTACGGCGAGACGCTGCCGCCGCAGGATGGCGCGCCGGTTCGTTTGGTTGTGCCCTGGAAGTACGGGTTCAAGAGCATTAAGTCGATTGTGAAGATTACCCTGGTGGCCGATGAGCCGCCCACGACCTGGAACATTCAGGCGCCCAACGAGTACGGCTTCTATTCGAACGTAAATCCAGGCGTCAGCCATCCGCGTTGGAGTCAAAGATACGAGCGGCGGATTGGCGAGTTCCGCTCACGCGAGACGCTTTTGTTCAATGGTTACGCGGAACAGGTCGCGCATATGTATCAAGGGATGGATTTGAGAGCGAATTATTGAGACTGGAGCGCAAGCGTCTCGCTTGCATGCGACTTGGCAAGCGGGATGCTTGCGCTCCAGTCAAAATTCATGAAAGACACGCGCTTCGCCAAGCTAGTTCTCTTAATCAACGGCCTTGTGCCGCTGGCACTGTTGCTTTGGGACGTGTGGCGTAAACAGGTCGGGGCCAATCCGCTCGAGTTTGTGACGCGCACCACGGGAATGCTGACGCTGGTTTTTCTGCTTATCACGCTCAGCGTTAGTCCATTGCGCCGTATCACCGGCCTAAACTGGTTGATCAAGTTTCGCCGGATGCTCGGTCTCTTCGCGTTCTTTTACGGCTCGCTCCACCTTTTCACTTACATCGCATTCGACCGGTTCTTCCGTTTCTGGACAATTCCAGGTGACATTGCCGGGCGACGTTTCATCGCCGTGGGCGTCGCCGCGTTCTTCCTGATGTTGCCGTTGGCAATAACTTCAACTGACGCGATGGTCAAGCGTTTGGGCGGCAAACGGTGGGCGCGTCTGCATCTCGCCGTTTACCCCGCCGCAATTTTGGGTGTCCTGCACTTCTACATGCTGGTAAAATCTGACGTGCGGCAACCGCTGACTTTTGCATTCTTGCTGGCCGTGCTGCTGGGATTCAGGATTTTCGCGAAGTATCACCAAGGTCGAGAGCGGCTGACCGCTGACTTGAACCAAAACTCATGAATGCTGAAAAGCGAACAAGTGAGCGCGTCCCGGTGAATCTGCCGACGCGTTGGCACGGCGCGGCGGGCACCTACGAGGGCCGCGTTGAGGATCTCAGCGTCACCGGATGTTTCGTAAACACGAAAGGCGCGGTCGATGTCGGCGAGATCGTGAGCTTGCTGATTCAGCTTCCCTCCGGTCGCTGGCTGCCAATACGCGGAAAAGTCGCGTTTTATCAGCAGTTGACCGGCTTCAGCATTTCGTTTTCGATTTTGGACGACAAAGAGCGGGAAACTTTGAACGAACTTGTCGCGCAACAGTCGCCTGCTACCTGAACCGTCCGATGCTCGACCCGACCAAGCGCTTTTCCAACCGCGTCGACAACTACCTCAAGTTTCGTCCGCGTTACCCAACTGAAATAGTTTCGCTGCTTGAGAAGGAGTGCGCCCTCACGCCTGACTCGGTCGTCGCCGATGTCGGTTCAGGCACCGGGTTCCTCAGCGAGTTATTCCTGCGCAACGGCAATCGCGTGCTTGGCGTCGAGCCGAATGCGGAAATGCGTGCTGCCGGCGAACGGCTCCTGGCCGATTACCCGAACTTCGTGAGCATCAATGCGACGGCCGAAGCCACGACGCTTCCGAACTCTTCGGTTGATTTCGTCACGGCCGGGCAGGCCTTTCACTGGTTCGATCGAGAGAAAACGCACCGGGAGTTCCAGCGAATCCTGAAGGCCGATGGCTGGGCCGTCATCGTTTGGAACACTTTTCCGACTGGCCGGAGCGCTCTTGTCAAAGCTTACGACGACGTCCTGATCCGATTCGGGACGGATTATCGCGAGGTCGCCAAAGAGATAGAGAACTCGGGCATCGAGAAATTCTTTCCGCCCGGCCAGTACAAGCGAGCGCGATTCGATTTTCGGCAAACGTTCGACTGGGAAGGGTTTAAAGGGCGACTGCTATCGGCTTCTTACGCGCCTAACGCCGACAACCCCAATTACGAACCAATGCTGCACGACTTACGGCTGGTCTTCGATTCACATCAGAAAGATGGATTAGTCGTCTTTGACTACGACACGGTGGTTTATTACGGCCGGCTTGGCGGTGAGTGAGAGAGTGGCACGGGCGTCTCGCCCGGGAATTCCACGCGCAAGATGCGCGTGCCACTTGAAACCAGACAGCTATTGGATCGCCATAGTACTCAGACGCGCCATGGCGCGGGCCAAATCCAAGCGGGTAAACGGCGCTTGCGGGTTAAAAGCCGTGCCATTCGAGTTAATCAGTCCATTCTGAATCGCCACCGCGACGTAGCCACGTAATGAAACCGGAATTGAAGCCGTATCCGTGAAAGTCAGCGTGTGCGTTCCCGTCTCGGCCTGTTGCTGCAAGCCCGCCGCCCGAACCAGCGCCACAACGGCCAACAGTCGATCCACCGTGTTACTGGGCTGGAAGGTGCTGCCGGTAACAGATGGGAAGAGCGCTCCATTGGGTCCTGCCTGGACGCTCTCAACGAATAACATCGTCGACCGATCGCGCACGTCGCTGTAACGCGACTGCGCCGGCAAATACTGAGGCACGCGCCCGCCCAACACCATCGCTTTCGCTAAGTCACTGCGCGTGACGGCAAATCCCGGACGGAAGTTCTGGCCGACTGGGGCCATTACGAGCGAGCGAAAACTCTGCTGAATTCCGGCGACCGAAGAGCTATCAAAGCCACCAATATCAGCCAACGCCGGGTAGCGGGCCCGGGTCACCCTCACAAATCCGTAGTAGCTCTGTCCAGAGCCATTCGTTACGTCGTTGTCGCTGATCGACATGGGCGCGCCGGCTGGGCCCACTACATTTGCAACACGCGCAGTCCAAACGCCCGCGGACGGCGAATTAATTACCGAGCTCTGGCGGCGACCGGTAAGTCCGGGGAAAATGGCTTCACTGGCAATCGACTGCTCCCGTCCCGATGAATCCAACAAAGCAAGGCTGAGTTTGCTGTTGCTCAAGATTCCGCCCCAGGCGACCTGCACTGACGCGCGCAGGGCATCCTGAGGAACCGCGACTGCTGAATCATGAAATGAACCCGGCACGACTGAGCCGGTAAAAAGCTGAGGCGTGCTCTCTACAAACTCAACCTGATTTTGAAAAGCCAGCCCACGCCATTGGCCAAAACGTCTTTGCGGGAATGCAGCTTCCAATACGGCCGCGTGGCTGTTCAGCATCCCCGCGCCAACTTCGTGCAGGTAGTAGGCCGGCAGCGGTGTGGCGGTGCGTTGCAGAATGTCGCGAACCTGCGCCGGAGTCAGTTGCGGGTTGGCCTCGAGCATCAAAGCGATTACACCCGCGACGTGTGGCGCAGAAAAACTGGTGCCGCTGCCGGTCGTGTAATACGGCAGCTCACCCGAACTCAATTTCGTGTCTTTGGTGTCTTTTTCGGCCACGCCGCCCGCCGTGGTTACTGAGGCCACGGTTGAGGGCCGCAAACTAACTGCGCCGACGCCGGGGGCAACCAGCGTGGGCCGGAACATCGGACTGCCGAATTCTCCGCGGGACGAGAAGTCCGCCAACCGGCCGTGATTGTCCGTCGCGCCAACGCTTACAACCCACGGAGCCACCGCATACGGGTTTATTGAATCGTCACCCGGCCCGGTATTACCTGCGGAAAAGACCACGCTGACACCGTTATCGGTCAGCATCTTCGTGGCAATGTTTACCGGGTCGTTGAAATCGAAGACTGTTTTCGCTGAAAAGCTGCAATTCACGACGCGCACATTGAAGCTGGACGAATTCGCCAGCAGGTAGTCAAAGCCGGAGAGCACGAAGAACAAATTCGCATCACCGGCGCTCAGGCCGAGAATATTTGCGCCCGTGGCAACACCGGCATATTTCCCTGCGGACTGCTGTCCGTTGCCGGCGATCACACCGGCGACGAACGTCCCGTGACCATAAGCCTGATCGGTGCTGGGCAGATTCGGCGAGGCCACCGGATAATTGAAACCAACACCCTGACCTTGCGTGTCGGCTAACTTCACATTGTTAACCACGCGGCCTGCCAGATCAGCATGAGTGCCATCAACGCCCGTATCGAGCACCGCCACCGTGACTCCGCGGCCGCTTAACGCTACTCCGTGATTGGCCACTGTGAGCTCATTGTTCCGCTGTACTTGCGTGGCTCCCGTTACATTTCGCGTCGCCGGCTCGAGATCCCATTGGAACGTGCGGTTTCCATAGATCGAGCGGACCGAAGCCAGGCGAGAAATCGCTCTCAACTGGGCTTTGGTGGTGGTCAGAGAAATCATCGGCAACATCCGGTAACGCGTGCCACCGAGAACTCCGATGCTCTGCAACTCGGCAACGTCAGCGTCGGTAGGCGGCTGGTGATAGACGATTACCGCGGCTACGTTGCTGTCATCGGTCAGAGTGTTCAGCAGCACGGCGAGTTCCGGATCGACGCCCGCGATGCCCACCCGGACTCCGTTATCATTGAGCGCCGCCATTAGCGCGGCCACTCCGGTTTTAATAAAGCTGTCGGCTCCACTGATCGTGATTCCGTCAGCGCCGCTAACCGTTATGCCATTAACGCCGGTGATCGTTAGCGAACCCGGCGTAATTGAAAAGATCACGCCGTCCGCGCCCGATGCGGTGATGCCGTCGGTCCCGGTAACCGTGACGGTGCTGTCGGCGCCGCTGGCCGTAATTCCATCTGAGTGAGCGATGCCGCGGGTGTCAGCGCCGCTGGCGGTGATGCCGTTGGTGCCCGTGGCGATTACGTTATCAGCCCCGCTGGCAGTAATTCCGGTAGGATTTCTAATGGTGACCGAATCGGCTTGATAACTATTTCCGTCGGCTCCGCTGATGGTAATCCCATTCGGGCCCACCACCGTAAGACTGTCTGCCCGGTTGATAGTGGTTGAATCTGCCCCCGAGGCGGTAATGCCGTCGGCCCCGCTGGCCGTAATGCCGTCAGCACCTGATGCGGTGATTCCATCTGCGCCCGAAGCGGTTATGCCGTTTGGTTCGAAGGCGAGAACGCTGTCAGCGCCGCTGGCCGTGATTCCTGAAGTGTTTACAAAACTTACGCCATCGGCGCCGGACGCCGTGATGCCGTTCGAGCCGAAAATGGTCAAGCCCGCGAGCGCAGGTACGCTGCTCAGCATTACCACCAGAGTCAGCACCAGCGCGGTTCTTACTTTTTTAATTAAGAGACAGCCCATTTTTACAAGCCAACGCCACGGTCGGGTCAAGACAGTGGCTTGTCGTTAAAACTTAGGCGAGGTGTTGTCAAAACATAGAACTGAGACGGGCGTGATTCTAAGTCGCCTACTCGCAGGGGGTTGTTGCGTTCGCCTTGCAATTCTGTCGTCCTTTCTTAAAGACCCTTTTCACCACAGAGGACACAGAGAAAACCAACAAATCACGATAGGAATAAGTAAGGTTTGCGGATCGTTTTCATTTGTTGTGCCTTCCTCTGTGTCCTCTGTGGTTGACGTATGCTCAGCTTTCCATCAAATCACGAAACGCCTTCTGTGTTTGCATTGCGGGCTCGACACCAAGCTCTCTTTGCAAGAGTTCCCGCAACGTTTCGTACTGCGCTTTCACGGCGACGCGGTTTCCCACTGCCGCCTGTGCGCGCATCAACATGCAATGGATATCCTCGCGGAATTGGTCCTCGTGCAGGATGCGCTGCGCCAGGTCCATCATCCGCGGCCATTCCGCCTTCTTTTCGGCCACGGCGGCCAGCGATTCCAGCATTCGCAGGTGCTGCTCGCGGTAATACGAGCGCTGTTCATCGACCCAGGGTTCGTAAGTTCCCTGCATGAACTCGCCGCGGTACAGGGCGACGGCCTCCTCGTAACACTCGATACAGCGCGCATAGTTGCGCTCGCGGCGCGCCGCTTCGCCATCCGAGATCAAGCGCTCCAGCGTATCTGTGTCGATCAGGTAAGAAAACTCCGGATTCAGTTGATAATCGCCGTCGCGATAGATGATGAAGTTCTGCTTCAGCGGCTGATTACTGTTGAGCGCCTTGCGAATATGCGAGACAGTCGGATGAAAGTTCTTCTCGATCGTTTCGATATTATCCTCAGTCCAGAACATGTCGATGATCGAGTCTTTCGGCGCGCGATGGTGCCGGCGCGAAACGATGAAGCACAGAATGTCGCGGGCGCGGCGGGTCGTCCACGCATCGGGCGCGAAAGGCCGAGCCGGATCGCGGAAGATCTCGACCGGCCCCAGCATGTTTATGGTCAGGTCGACCAGCGGCCCGGGCGTCAGGTCGGTCGCTGTCACGGGTTGCGGGGCCACCGTGGCTACGGTCGGCACCTGAGCGCGTAAGTCTGCGGGCAGAATTTCCTGCGCCAGGTCTGAAGCGAACAGCAACGGGCGATGCGCAATTTCCTGCCGCAGCCAATAGTCGTAATCGTAACGCGCGGCAAGATCCATGACCCGCCGCAGGTACTCGAGCATTTGCGGCTCGTGACCAAGTTCGGCCTCGCAAGTCGCCAGGTCAATACACGCCTGAGCTTCGTAGTAATGAAGGCCGCGCGGGCGGAAATATTCGAGCGCGGGAACTAGCTCCTCGCGCGCCGCCTCAAATTCGCGCGCCGCAATCCTGATTCGGGCCTGCGCCAGCGTTGCGGTGAACACTCCCGCGTCGTCATTTCGCGCCGAACGGAGCTCGATTAACCGATCAATCTGGCCGCGCGCGCGTGCCGGATCGCCGGCCTTGAGACTTAGCAGCGCTTGTTCCTCAAGCAGTTCAACGCGCGACTGGTCGATACCGGCTTCTTCGTAGGCTCGCGCGGCGCGCTCATAAAACTCGGCGGCGCGGGTGAACGCGCCGCGTTCCCGATAAAGATTGCCGTAGGCTTCAAAGGCCTCGCCCTGCTGACCGACGAGATTGAAAAGCTGGCAGCGCTCAAGCGCCAAATCCAGATGCCTTTCGCATTCTTCCGTCTCGCCGCGGTACAGGTGGCACCGCGCAATGTTGAGGTGCGCCCAGGCTTCCTGCGGAATCGGCGCTTCGTGGCCGTCCGTGCGCAGCATGCGACGCAGCCAATGCAGCGCCTCGCCAAAATCGCCGCGCATCATCGCGGGCAGGCCGAGGTTGTGCGTGATCAGCCGAATGTGATGTTCGTCGTTCCGCTCTTCGGCGGATTGAAGCGCGATGCGAAATTCGCGCTCAGCAGCCGTCCAATCGCCCAGCGACACAAAACACAGTCCCCGCGTATTGCCGCATTTAGTGCGCACGGCGGACTCAGGCTTCGTCAGCTGAACCGCGCGATCGAGATATTTGAAAGCCGCGTCCTGATCGCCCTGGCGCCGTGCGATGGTCGCGAGGGAGTGCAGCGCGTCCGCTTCGCCTTCGTCGTCGCCTTTCGAACGCAGCGCTGCGGCCGCCCGGCGCAAAAGGCTCTGCGCCGTGTCGAATTCCCCGCGCAGTCGCGCTACTTCGGCCCGATGCGCCATTGCCCGCGGCTGCGCTTCCAAAACCGTTGGCGGCAAAGCTTCGGCCAACGCTACCAGGGACGCGAGCTTGCCCGAGGCTATCCAGTCGGCGCCGTGCGCGGCGATCACTTCGCCCGCGCGCTCGAAGCTCTCCGCTTCCAGCAAATGCCGCACGCCCTGGTCCCAATTGCCGCGTTCGAGCAAGAGGTCCGCGCAGCGCACATGTTCCGCGGCCACGCCTGACAGGCCGATTTCCGTGCGCAGGCGCCGCCGGAGGAAACTCTGAAATAGCGGATGAAGACGATACTCTTCGCCGCGCGCGTCGCTGGCGACCGTGAGAAAAACATTCCGGCGCACCAGCTGCGGCAGGATGGCTGACGAAATCACTTCGGGATAGAGCCGCGCGCAGGTATTTACCTCGATTCGATCGAGCAACGCCACGCGCATCAGGTATTGCTGAATGTCCTGCGGCTCAGCGCTGAAGACTTCTTCCGCAAAGTATTCAAAGATGTCGCGCTCTGACTGGTGCAGAACGCCAAGCGGATCGGCATGTCCGTCACCGGCGGGCGCCTGGCGCTGAGCCACCTGACGCACCAGTTGCAGCGCCGTGATCCACCCGTGCGTGCGTTCGCCGTACTCCTGCAGTTGTTCCGGCGTCAGGGCCAGGCCGAATACTTTGCGAAAAAGTTCCTGTGTTTCTTCCGCGGTGAAGAGCAGGTCGTTGCGGTCGATAATCGCCAGCGATTCCTGCGAACGCAGGCGGGCGAGCGTCAGCGGGGGCACGTCGCGCGAGATGATGATGACGTGTACGACATCCGGAAGATAAGTGATCAGCCGATCGACTACCGCATGTACGGGGGTTTCCGTTCCGAGGTGGTGATAATCATCGAGCACGACGATTAACTGCTGTTCAACGCGCTCGAGAATCTCGTTGAGCAGCACGTCGGCGGCGCGCTCGGGCTCTTGCACCAGCTCCCCCGCCTGCAAGTAGGCAAAGATCGTCTCGCCAAAATCGCTGACGCGCTGTTGGATTCCGTGCGCCAGGTAACCGAGGAAAACCGCGGGGTCACTGTCCGTGTGGTCGAGTTGATACCAGACGTAGGGCTGCTCCTGCTTGCGCAGAAAATCGGCTACCAGCGTTGTCTTTCCCGATCCCGCATTCGCCGCCACCAGAGTCACCGGTAACGAAAGGTTTGCGCGCAGCCGCTCAATCAGCCTCTCCCGGTTTAGCAACTCGGGCGCAGGCCGGGGCGCGAGCAATTTTGTGCGCAGGAAAAAAGTTCCGGGCAGCGTGAGCGGCGCCGCGGCAGTAGTCGGCGGATTAGGCCTGGCGGTTTTGCGTTCGCCCTTGACCATCACAGTTTCCAGAACAGATTGGCGTGAACCGCTGCGGAGAGTAGCACAGCCAAAACCGGGACTTCTATGTGTCGTTAGGCGTTCGGATCGCTGCGCGCCAGAGGCGACGTCGGTAGTTTGGAGGGGGGCAAGGGTCGATTCAGGCATTCCTGCCAAAGGTTCGTCTAGGTCGGCAGTTCGGGGCTTCTTTGACCCATAGAGCCGGTTGCGGTTACCGGCTCGATGGCCAGAAAGCTGTCCGCGACAGCGCGACCAGCGCGTCCCGGCGTGGCGGCAAAGTTCGCAATCGCCGCTGCTCGACCGTTGGTTTCGCCCAGAGCGATCCGCGCGTGCTCTTCGCTTAACCCATAGGTTTCGAAAAGGCGCGATACCTCTTCCAAATTAAAAGCCAGCTCCGTTTCTTCGACTACGCGCAGCATTTGCTTTGAACGCAGGCGCCACAGCGGCGCCGGCGGCAGGCTGCGACACGTAATGATCAGGTGAATCTCTGCCGGCAGAAGCGGCAACAGGCGATGAAAGAACGGCACAACCCAGTCGGCGTCGTAAATCAGGTGCAGGTCTTCGATGATTATCAGCAAGGGCTCTTCACCGACTTGGCGGGGTTCAGCCAACTGGAACACAAACGCCTCAGCCAACACCTCAGCGCGATCGCTCTCGACTGACTCAGTGATTTCCATCAGCCGCTCGGCATCCAGCGTCGGTCGCTGTAAATGAAGCGTCGAAATCAGATACTGGCAGAAGACTCCAAGGTCCGCGTCAGCCGCATCGACCTTGTACCAGCACACAGGTCGAGTGGCGCGGCGGGCGAATTCCGCCGACAGAGTGGTTTTTCCCGTGCCCGCGCGCCCGTTCACGATCGTGGCCGTGTAGTTCGTCAGGTTGTCCGTCAAAACGTCCAGCAGGCGCGGGCGCGAAGTGCGTGGTTTCTGCGTGGGAACCGTGATTTTGTCGTGTATCAAGTGGTTGTCGTCTTTGAGCATCTCTGATCCTTGTGATGTGGGAATTTCCTCGCCCGGACCGGCTCGCGTCAGGGTGACTGCATTATCCGAAGGCGGCTTGAGGAATTCTTGAGTTTTGATTGCAATCGGCGAAATCGGGCGGAAACTTTACAAAAATTCTTTTGCAACAGAGCGATTCCGGATGTACACTTTCGCCGCTTCCGAGACCGCAAAACAGAAGGCAGTAAGCAAAAAGCGGTAGGCAGAAGAACAGGAGTTCTTACGAATGCTTAAGAAAATCTTTTCCGCCATTTTCATCCTCGTCAGCGCATCACTGGCGGTCGCGCAAATTACGCCGGCGCCGTCACCGACTCCCGCGAGACCGGCAGCACCGGCGCCGCCGAAGACTCATCTCAAAGTCGGCGACAAGGCGCCGGATTTCACTTTGCCGAGCACGATTGCCGCGCCGGACGGGCGCTCATCTGTTCGTTACAAGTTGAGTGACTTCCAGGGCAAGAAGAACGTCGTGCTCGCTTTTTACGTGCTGGCGTTCACCGGCGGTTGAACGAAAGAAATGAAGGCGTATCAGGCTGATATCGCCAAATTCGAAGCTACGGAAACTCAGATTTTCGGCATCAGCGTTGACAGTGTTCCCGCTAACCGGGAATTCGCAAAACAGAACAGCATTACTTTTCCTTTGTTGAGCGACTTCGCAAAACGATCAGTCGTCAAAGATTATGGGATCTTCAGCGAAGAAGGCGGCTACGGCGTCCGCGCAACCTTTGTGATCGACAAGAACGGGATCATTCAACACATCAAGGAAGGCAACGAAGCGATCGACCCGACAAGCGCGATGGACGCCTGCAATATCCTGACGCACAAGAAAGCCTCGCAATGATACGGAACCGCGGGTAGTAACGAGCGGGATAAGATCTCGACCCCGCTTGGTGAGTTTCTTGTCTCCCTGGCTCATGCAGCTTGCATTCTGCTCCCGCTCGCGGTTCTGCAAGCGACATCCCTCCAACCTCGAAAGGTGAATCATCATGCAAAGCTACCTCAATAAGCCTTTTGTAATTGACGACCCTCAGGCAAGACTCCGCGAGGGAGATGACCTGATGACGTTCGTGATGGAAAACAACCAACCGAAACTGATTCCGAAGGGTACTGAGATTCGCGTAACTGATGCGCGCGTGCTGCGCGATTTGGTCTTCGTGAACGTGGAGAATTTTGGCTGGACGGCGGCCACCAATCTCAAAAACAAGTTCCTCAACGAGACTGTCGGCGTGTTCCCGCCCCAGGACGACAACCCGAAGGGCGCGAACGCGGCGTGGGACGCGGGCAGGTTCCTGAAACAAATCACGCTCGTACAGATCGTCGGGGCGGACAACCAGTTGAAGTTTGTCTCACAGGACATCGCCGACGAGTATCTCGCTCTGGTAAACGCCGCGGCGGCCGATGGAGTCCTGATGCCGCTGAAGAGTGGCTTTCGGACCTATCCGAAACAGGCGTATCTGCGCGACGGTTGGGAGCGACGCCTGCCGGGGTTTAACCTGGCCGCGAAGCCCGGCTTGTCAAATCATCAGGATGGCTTTGCTTACGACTTTGCGATTAGCGGCTATGAAGGAAATCCCCGCTACGATTGGCTGAAGCGGAATGGTCCGCGACACGGATTCGTCCGCACGGTGAATAAAGAACCATGGCATTGGGAGTATCGCCCGGCAATCGCTCAAACCGGGGCGTTTAAAGCGCCGGGAGTCGCCAAGTAAGCGACGAGGTAAAGCTTGAAAGACGATGTGGCGGCCATGGTAATCAACCATCGCCGCCACACTCGTTTTCGCTCAACTGGTCAGAGCCCTCTTTACTTGAACAACGTCGCGCATGGTCTGCGCTTCAGCACGTGCGTCTTGCCGTCAGGGTCTTTGACCCGAAATCCAGCGACGCTGACGATGCCGGTGTATTTTTGATCGCCGACCGTGAACTCGACTGTATTGCCCTTGACGGTGGCATCGACAAACTCGGGTTTCGGATCTTCCGCGCCGCCTTGCGCGATTTGCACCATCGCATAGTACGTGTCGTGCGCGGGAATAATCATGACGCGCATTCCGACCAAATCGCCCGACTCTTTGCCGACCGTGAAGTTTTCATAAACACCCGCAACCGGCCCAGTCTGCGCCGACACATTTGCTGCAAAGAAAACCGAAAAGACCATCACGCCTAAAATTGCGACAACTTGTGAGCTGCGTTTCATTTGAATCTCCCTTAATTGAAAAATGTAATGTAGAAGAGCTGTTACTGCGCTTTACCCGCGCGCGCCAGGCCTTTATCAATCGCCTCGCGCAGGCCGTCGGCGCTAAGTGTAGTCAGGACGACGCCATTTATGAAAATCGTGGGCGTGCCTTCGATGCCGTACTGTTCGCCTTCCTCAATGTCACGGCGAATCTCGGCCGCAAACTTTCCGCTCGCGAGGTCAGCATCGAACCTCGCGCGATCCAGCCCGGCCTGCGTCGCAAACTTTTTCAATGACTCAGTGTCGAGCGACTTCTGGTTCTTGAAGAGCAGATCGATATACGGCCAGAACTTGCCTTGCGCATTCGCGGCGGCCGCCGCCTGCGCAGCCTGAAACGCGTTTTCGTGAATCGAGCTCAACGGAAAGTTGCGCACCTCAAAATACACGCGATTGCCGTAGGCCTTCAGCACTTCCTCGATTACGGGATACATCGCGCCACACGCCGAGCACTGAAAATCGGTGAACTCAACGATCTTAACCGGCGCGCTTGTGTCGCCACGCGAGACGCCTTTACCGAGCGTGATCGTGAAAACGGGCGCAACGGGTTCCGGCAAGAACATTTGGAGCTTCGCGCCGGCGCGCAGGCGGGCCGCCAATTCTTCCTCCAGCTTCTCCTGCTGCCGCTCCTGGAGATAATTCGCAATCGCGCCACGGGTGCTGGCCAGGTCGCCGTTTATCTGCGATTTGTTCTCTTCGTAGAACTTGGCAATCTCAGCCTCAGTCGGCGTTTTCAGCTTCTCAGTGATTTCAGTGCGAATGATTACTTCCGGCCCGATGTTTTTCCTGCTTGCTTCAGCAAGTATCAGCGTGTCATTGATGCGGCGATCGAGCGCTTGTTTCCGCGCCTGGTAAATCTGGCGGTCCATTTTGTAGACGTAAGCCTTCATCCGCTCGTTAATCATTTCGATCCTGAGCGGCTGGCCGTTGACCGAAACCAAGACGGTGCCCGGCGCGAGATTCGGGGCATTAACGTCGGCGCCTTTCTGGACTGTGTTCGTCATTTTCAGACGATTGACCAGGTCGCCGTAAGCTTTTGCACTCCGCTCGTTGCGCAGATAATTAACAATCGTCGGCCGGGCTGCTTCCAAATCCGTACCGCCAAACTGCGCTCGATTCGCGTCGTACACAGCGCGCACTTCCGCATCCGTCGGCGGCGGCGTCCGGCTCGTGACCTCGCGTTCCAGAAATTCATCTAGTGCGACTCCGCGCTTTTTGGCTTCAGCAGCAATCAGCATCGAACTCACCCGCGCATCGACCGCGCGCTGGCGCGCCTCGCGGATCGCTTTTTCCCGGTTCTGATAAAAGGCGCTGAGTTCGGGATCGTTGCCGATCGCAGACTGGACGTTGGCTTCGATGTCCGATGGGGTGATCTGCACGTTATCGACCACCGCGAGCACGGTCGCGGTTGTTGACGGCGGAGCCGGAGTCGGCGCGGGCGTGGCGGCCGCCGTTGGGTTCGAAGCAGGCGTCTGCTTCGAAGTCGGATCTGCGGACGGGGGCCGGCCCGCCCGTTTCGCGCGCGGTCGTGGCTGGGCGATGGCGCTAACTGCCATCGTCATCATCAAAACAAAAATCCAGGGGGAAGTGCGATTCATAAAGTGCATCTTTCTAATGGTGGCGCAAGTTGTCAACTTGCGCTACTTGCCACGAGCTTCCGAACCGTTTCGAGTGTATCGATTTCGGCGGCCATCTTGTCTCGGCGAAGCCTTACGATGCGCGGAAACCGCAAAGCGTAGCCGCTCTTGTGGCGATTTGAGGGCTGGACGCGATCAAAGGTCACTTCGATGACCACCGTGGGCTCGACAATGCGAACGCGCCCGTGGGCGTATTCCTGCAGAGTGTGCGCGCGAAACCATTCTGTCATTTCGGCAATTTCAACGTCAGTCAGACCTGAATAGGCTTTGCCGATGTTCAGCAGCTCGGGGTCATTTTCCGAGCGGCGCACCGCGAACGTGTAATCCGAAAGCACGTTCCTCCGCTTCCCATGACCTAGCTCGACCGCCGTCACGACCACGTCGAGGGTGGCCAGAGCCTTTTTCAACTTCAGCCACTCACGCCCACGCCGGCCCGGTTTGTATGAAGACCGCGGGTCTTTGATCATCAGGCCCTCATTGCCGCGGGCGCGCGCCGCGTCGAATTCATCATCGAGTGCCGTAACGTCTGCGAAGAGTTTTGTTTGGGAGATCCGCACTGTTCCCGTGTTTGTCGAGTGGCCGATCATTCCGTGGAGGCGCGCGCGCCGCTCGCGCAACGGCTCATCAATCAAAACTCTGCTGCTTGCATACAAAACGTCCCAACCGACAAAGACGACCGGCGCGCTTGCCAGCAACGCTTCACTGATGGTTTTCCGACCCAGTCGTTTCTGCAGATCAGCGAACGGCAGAATCTCTTCGCCGCGCGCCGTGATGATCTCGCCGTCAATGATCGCGTCGGTCGGAAGTGTGCTCAGCGGCTCGATCAACTCCGGAAATCGCGCCGAGATTTCATCGAGGGTGCGCGAATAAATCGCCACGCGTCCGCCCTCGACGTGAACCTGCGCGCGAATGCCGTCGAACTTGTCTTCAACGAAAAACTCTTCGGGCATCGTACGCGCGATGTCCGCAAGGTCCGACGCCGGTGTCGCCAGCATGAACTTCAAAGGGTGAAACAGGCGCATCTCGACGTCGCCTAATGCGCCGGCCCGCGCGCGCACAGCGGCTTCGCCAATGTCACCACGCAACATGTTGGCGAGCGACACGTCAGCCAGCGGCTGTTTGAACGCGCGTGCGATTGCGTCTTCGACAAGCCCTTCGCGCAAACCGATGCGTAAATCTCCCGACAATAGTTTGACAAGATACTTCGCTTCCAGCGGCGTGGCCTTCGCTAAGACCCTGGTGAGCAAATCAGTCTTGGCTTTCTTTCCGCGGGTGCTGCTCAAACGAATCAGAAGATCTTCTGTGTCGCCGAGACTAAGGCTCGGCGTGTTCACAGATTTTGCTTCCGTAAACATCTCGAACGCGACGTCGCCCGCATCACCCCAACGCGCCCAACGTGCGCCCAAATCAGCCTGCAACCCCGTCGCTTCAACCAGCGCCTCGCTGATGATGCTGCCGCCCACGTTCGTGGTGCGCGCGTCATGCTGCGCGAACACTTGCCCAGCAAAGTACCGCGCCGCGCGCGCCAAATCTTCGTCCGAAAGATGTTGAAAGTATTCGCCCAGCAGCGCCGCTTTTTCGAGCTTCTTCGTGGTCGCGCCGACCTTTTCGGCGACCCGTGCCAACTGCTCGAGTGAATTTGCAGCCAAAGATTGAGCCATCACTCGATGATTCGTGTGACTTGGTCGCTCTGTCAAACAGCTCGAGCCGGGGAGCGCTAATCGCGGTTTTGCCGCCGCACAATGCCGTAAGCCTCTGGCTTACCGTAACGGCCCGGGCGTTGGCCGGAAAGGCATAGCCTTTCCGCACTGTGCCGGCGGCGAAGCCGCTCGCCGGTTGAAGTCGAGTTTCTGACACGCTACGAACGCGTTACAATCCTTTCCGGCCTACCGAGCGTCCAACGCCGGAGCGAACGCGCGCAAGATGTACCTGCTGATTCTCGATTCTCTGGGAAATACTGAACTGCTGCTGATTCTGGTCGCGGCGCTGATTTTCTTCGGGCCGCGGCGTCTGCCGCAACTTAGCCGGCAGCTCGGCAAGAGTCTTTCCGAATTTCGGCGCGCGTCCGAAGACTTTAAGCGTACCTGGGAACGCGAGGTCAATGCGGAAATCCACGAACACGGCGTCGATCCCGCGAGTTCGTTTCTCGATAACGCCACCAACCGAATTCGCGCCGCACGTGAAGCCGCCGCGCGCGAGTTAAACGTGTTCGAATCTGAAGCGCGGCCCAGCACGCCCGAGATTAAGCCGGTTGATGCGGAGCTCGTCGCGCCACGCGATGCCACGGCTGAGAGCGAGCCGGCGAAAACCGAACAGCCAAAACACGAGTGGATATAGCTACATTGATGACTGGAGCGCAAGCGTCCCGCTTGCCGACCCCAGATTTGCGCCACAGGGTATTTATGCTGACAAGTTCGAATTCGGCATTTGTTGCAAGCGAGACGCTTGCGCTCCAGTCGGAAACGCCGTCGTCGCGGATTTTAGAATTCTAAAATGCCCAGCCTGCGATTGATCAACAAACCAGACAAGAAAGAAGCTCGCGAGGATGAACTTGGCGGGCAGATGTCGTTTCTTGAACATCTGGACGAGCTGCGTTCGCGTCTGATTCGCAGCATCGTGTTCGTATTCCTGGCCGCCTCAGTGGCCTGGGCTTTCTCGGATCGTATTTACAATTTTCTCGCGCGGCCCGTGCAGAGCGCGCTCAGTGAAGCTCAGCAGCAGAGGCGCGTGCCGATTGACGGGTTGAACGGTCAGATCTCTACGGGTTCGCTCAGTTCACTCAAACCGGGCGATAAGCTGCGTTTCACTTTTCCGGAAGCGAAGCAACTCGGCCCGGCTTCGATTCCCGCAGGCACATCGGTCATCGCGCGCGTCGATAAAGACGCGCAAGGAAACATTGGACTGTTCACCGACGAACCGCTAATCGCGGGAAACGAAGTGGTGCCGAAAGACGTGCGGCTGCCCATTGATCTGGCCAAAGGGTACGAGAAGGGCACGGACCCCAACGATAAGCTGATCGTGACCACCGTGGCCGAAACCTTTGCGCTGTACGTGCGCGTCTCTTTGTACACGGCGATCGCGGTCTCAGTGCCGTTTCTGTTGTGGCAAATTTGGGCGTTCGTCGCGCCCGGACTGTTTCCGCACGAGCGCAAATACGTGACGCCATTCGTCCTGTTGTCGAGCGTCTTTTTCGTGCTCGGCGCCGCGACTGCGTATTACCTGATCTTTCCCGCCGCCGCGAAATATCTGCTGGGACTGGGGTCGGATTTTCGTTTGCTGCTGAAGGCGGACGACTACTTTGATTTCATCATCCTGCTGATGCTGGGGATGGGTCTCGTCTCGCAGATGCCGGCGATTACTTACGTGCTGGCGCGCATTGGCGTAGTGACCGCGCGCTGGATGGTGAAGGTTTGGCGCTTCGCGGTGATCGCCATTCTCGTCATCGCCGCGGTCCTTTCGCCCACCGGCGACATCCCGAACATGCTTTTGTTCGCGCTGCCGATGGTGGTGCTGTACCTGATCTCGATTTTGGTGGCGCTGATTAGCGGCCGCCCACGTACGGCTACGTGAGCAATTGAAGTCAGAACCGAGACCGGGTGGAGACTGAGGAACTCTCTGGATGGAACGGTCGACGAGCCGCGCAGCGGCGACAGAATTTAGCCCCGGGTGAGCGAGCGGAGCGAGCGTAACCCGGGGATCACGGTCTTCAAAAATTGGGAGCCCGCGAAGCGAACGATAGAAACACCTTGCAAGCGGCAACGGTCCTTTTCAATGTGAAGCGATTAACCAGCTTCCTGTGAAATCGCTGACGGCTGATACGGACTCATTTCAGGCCGAGGATTCAGACTTTATTACCGGCACACTTGAAGGCTTGCGACCGCCGCCCGCCGTCTGCAGCAGGCTCATCACACCCATGTAGCCGTAGCCGAAGCAGAACAGCAACAGGAAAATTATCGGTCCCCACATGTGCATCTTCACCGCGTACGCGATCGCCAGCACAAAATAAACGGCAAAGCTGAGTTCGAGCAGCGGCAGCCAGCCGTGTTTCCGTTTGTACTTCTTTCGCTTCCACGATTCGTCGCCAGTGGTCTCAATCTGATACTTCGGCGTGCGCACGAAGTCGGATTTCTTCCCCATGAGCGCTTCCAGGACCGCGCGCGCGTTTGAGAAAGCCAGGCCAATACCCAACCCCATCACTAGCGGCAAATGCAAAAAGCGTTTCTTCGTTCGGTCGAGATACCAGACCGCGCTGCCATAAAACAGGACGACGGAAACCGTCGAGAAGAACATCAGCGGCACGTCCAGAATCATCAGTTGATAAAGCCCCTGGTTGTATCGCACCAGCAAAAGCGGGAACTGCATAAAGCTCGCGACGATCATCAGCGGATAACTGATGTTGCCGGTCAAACGGAAAAACATCTCAAGCTTCACCCGCAAGGGCAGGGGCGCGTGCCAAATGCGCCGGTAGAGCTTGAACCAAACTTGCAGCACGCCCTTGGCCCAACGACGTTGCTGCGCTTTGAAGGCGTTGATCTCGACGGGAATTTCCGCCGGCGCTTCTTCGTCCAGCAGGTAAACAAAACGCCAGCCCATCAACTGCGCGCGAAAACTCAGGTCGGTGTCTTCGGTCAGCGTATCGTGTTGCCAGCCGCCGCTCATTTCGATCGCTTCACGTCGCCAGATACCGGCGGTGCCGTTGAAATTGAAGAAGTTGCCGCTGCGATTACGCGTCGTCTGCTCAACCACGAAATGGCCGTCGAGCATGATCGTCTGCAGACGCGTCAAAAGATTGTACGAACCGTTGATGTGCGCCCAACGCATTTGCGCGCAACCAACCGTCGGTTCGGTAAAGAAGTGAACCAGCTTGCGCAGAAAGTCAGGCTTCGGCACAAAGTCAGCATCGAAGATGGCGATCAAGCTACCTTTCGCCGTCTTCATGCCATTCTCGAGCGCGCCGGCTTTGAAGCCTGTGCGATCGTCGCGATGAATGTAATGAATGTCGAAACCGCTGGCGGCGTACCGCGCAACTGTGGCGCTGGCAATGTTCACCGTCTCGTCGGTCGAGTCGTCGAGCACCTGAATTTCCATGCGCTCGCGCGGGTAATCGATTTCCGTCACCGCTTTAACCAGCCGCTCGACTACATACATCTCGTTGAATAGAGGAAGCTGCACGGTGATGAGCGGCAGATCAGCGGCAGCGAATTCGCCTTTCGGCTTGGGCGGGAATTTCGAGTACCGCCAGAAGTCTATGACCTGCTTAACGCGATACACGCCGTAAATCGCCAACACGGTGAGAATGCCGAAGTAAACGATCAGCACCGTCCAATCGAACATGTCGAGCTGGTAAAGCGGACTGATGTTGCCGAATGTTTTATCGACAACATCGCAGTATCCGGGGGAGTCGATGCAGATGTAGCCGTTCAGCGGGGTCGGACAATTTGTCCCGTATTCGAGACACTTTGAGGGGATAACTTCAGTCACGAACATTGCTAATCTTTCTTCAGTGAAATACCGCTCCCGGTTGGTGGCCGATTCAAACGCGGGCCTTGAATTCTAGCCTATTCGGATCGAATTCCATAGCGGATCGCATACGAAGATCAGCCCAACGTCGCGGCCATCGATCGCGGCGCGATTGATGGACCGGAAGTGTCCGAATGCTGCTTGCGTTTTAATGGGAAAACCCCTTAAATGGTCTCACCCGACGGCTTACCCCCATGAACGAAAAACCGGCTGAGCGTTATCTCGGGAAATCAACTCGCCGACTTGCACTCGCCGTAATCACCTTTCTCTCGACTGCAGCTTTGCTGGCTCCCAGCTTCTGGACCGCGAAGGTGGCCGGTCTGTGTCCTGATCCGAGCTTCAACTCCGCACCGACGTTGCCGATTGCAGGGATTCCTCGCGCCGTAACGACCGGAGACCTGAACCGGGACGGTAAGGTTGATCTGGTGGTGGCCAGCGGATTTCTCCCGGACGCCAATATCTCAATCCGGCTGGGCTCCGGAAACGGTAGCTTTGCAGATCCCGTCAGGCTGGATGATAGCGTCGGGATTGTGGTTGCGAAATTGGCGTTGGCTGACTTTAACCTCGATGGCAACCTTGATTTGGCAGCAACGACAGGCGCGTTGGTGTTGAGGTATGGGAACGGGCAAGGTGGGTTCTCACCGCCGGTCACCTTCAACGGCGCGGGACGAGCGATTGCGGTAGCTGACTTTAACAATGATGGTCTTCCGGACGTGGCAACCACCAGTGAGGGCTTAGTGGGAAGCATACTTCCACGAGTATCTGTTTTCATCGGCCAGGGGGCCGGAGGGTTTTCTGGACCGACGGTATTTGAGCTTGCGCCAAGTTATGCGCCCGACGAACTAGGCGTGGCCGATGTAAACGGTGACAACAAATTGGATTTGTTGGTCGCACAGCGAAACGGCGGCGGTATTGCACGACTATTCGGTGACGGTACTGGAAACTTCTCGCTTAGTTATCTCACCGTTACCGGTTTCAACATTACCATGACCTTTAAGATCGCCGATTTTAACAATGATAACAAGGCCGACATCATCTCCGCCTCGGGGGCAGGAAACGATGTCAACCTAATGTTGGGCAACGGCAATGGCGAGTTCCCTACCAAAATTGAACTACCGAATCTCTCCGCTCAGGACCTTGTGGTCGGTGACTTTAATCTTGATGGTAAGTCAGATTTTGCTGTTGCCCGCAGGAGCGGGGTGGCCATCATGCTCGGCAATGGCGATGGAACATTTGCGAGGAGAGACTATGCGGCCGGCGCCGAACCGAGTGCCCTGACGCTGGATGATTTCAATAACGATGCGAAACCCGATCTGCTGGTACTGAACTCGCAATCAAATGACTTTTCAATTCTCATCGGCGACGGACTGGGAAAATTCAGCGCTGCTCGGACCTACTCTCCGCAGGACCCATCGAGTCCTACGGGAATTGTCACTGCGGACTTCAATGGTGATGGCCAGCAGGATTTCGCCGTGGCCAGTCTCACCTCACCCAGAATCCTGGTTTTCATGGCGAACGGTCAGGGAGAGTTTGCCCCCACAGTGGTCTATAACGTACACCCCATCCTGCCGAAGTCATTGGCGGTCGCGGATTTCAACACCGATGGCAAGCTGGATCTGGCTTTTCTTCACGGCAGCGACTTTTCGGGTAAACCGATCGGAATTCTTAGAGGAAACGGCGACGGGACGTTCTTGCCGGTGATCAGCTTTGTGGCATTAGTTAGTTTGCCTACCTGGCTGACAGCCGGTGATCTGAACAATGACGGCCGCCCCGACCTATGTATTTTGGCGGGAGACAGACTATATACGCTGATCAACAATGGTATTAATTTCACTACCGGGTCCGGCTTTTCGGTTACACAGAACATTCAGGTCGGGGTCGGCAACTTTTCGACGCACATTCGAGTCGCGGACCTGAACGGCGATGGCAAAGCCGACATGCTGGTACCAGTGACCGAACTTTTACATCAACGCCTGTGGATTGGTTTTGGTGATGGTAACGGAGGGATCACGAGTTCAACCACCATATCTTTCGCGTCCATTCAGAGCGTGGATGTCGGGGACTTTAACCAGGATGGCAAACCAGATCTTGCGGTTACTGGTGGTTTCGCGATCGGACAAGGTGGGGTCTTGATCTTCATGGGCGATGGCAATGGGGGTTTCACTTTCAGAGAGGGTATTGCGGCCGGCTCTGGGTGGGTGGAGAAGGGTGATTTTAACGGAGACGGTAAACTGGATTTGGTGGCCGGGGGATTGAGCGCGGTTTCTGTTTTGTCGGGTTTGGGAACCGGCAGCTTCAGTGTGGCGACCAACTATGGGGTGGGGGTCGATCCCAAGTACCTCGCGACCGGCGATTTTAATGGGGACGGTAAGTCGGATATTGCCGCCGCGAACGTCGCAACCAGGGACGTGACTGTCATGCTCACAGTACCGTGTATCGCCGCACCGCCCAGCCCAACCCCGTCTCCGAGTCCCAGCGCAACTCCAACACCAAGCCCCTCGCCGGCGCCTGAGGCAACGCCGGTGCTACTGACCGAAGAAAACTCAAATCGAGCGATAGTAATGGATTCCGTGACCATGGTCAGCGACGTCATTCAGCTTCAAACACTGTTCAATTTTAGTTCTGACCATCGGACCCGGATCATGCTCTTTGCGTACAACGTGACGTTAATGCCGGGTGAGGGATTCTCGGTAGTTTCGGCGCAGGCCGAGAATGCACAACATACGATCTTTCAACTACCCGTCGAGTACGTGGGTCCCGTTAATGGTCACCCGTTGACTCAAATCGTGGTAAGGCTTCCCGATGGTTTGACCGGTGACGTCCTGGTCAAAATCAGTTTTCGCGGCGTCCCCAGTAACCAGGCCCAGGTCAGGATTGGATCACCTTGACCGCCTCCAGACGGACGCACTCACATCGGTTTTGAGCGAAATGCAGCGCCCCGCCCGCCCGCCCGCCTGAGCCTTGCCAATCTGACCTTGCTTTCTGACCGATGACCGCGTGACCGAAACCGGAAACGTCAGAATTTCCCAAGAAAAAAGCTACTGGGTCGTGGAATAGACGTTGCGATGCCTCGAAGTGCGGAGCGTCCTGCCATCCGCTCCCCTTTTGAGATGTCACGCACCCGACTAAATCAATTCTACATGTGGTTCGTCGTCCTGGCGGGCACAGTGGCGCTGTTCTTCTCGCTGCGCGACTTCCCGGTATCACAGCTCGACGTGCGATTCCTCGTGATGGCGCTGGCGACCGTAATCGTCGGCCCCCGGCTCAGCATTCAGATTCCGCGCGTCCGGGCCCACATCTCAGTTTCCGACACCTTCATTTTTCTTACCCTGCTGCTGTTTGGTGGTGAAGCAGCGATCGTTCTTGCGACCGTTGAAGCAATCTGCTCGTCGGTACGCATCAGCAAGCAGACAAGCACTCACTTTTTCAATGCCGGCGCGACGGCGGTTTCAACTTTTCTTACGGTCTGGTCGTTACGGCTAATCTTTGGCGAGACGGTCACGTGGCAGGATTCGTACTCGACCAATCATCTCGTGGCGATTTCGGCGATGGCTATTATTCAGTATGCCAGTAACTCACTGCTCGTCGCGACCAGCTCAGCGCTGAAATCCGACACATCCATTTGGCTAACATGGCGCAAGAGCTTCCTGTGGACTTCGATTACGTATTTTGCCGGCGCATCAGCCGCCGCGCTCATTGCTCGCTTCATCGGCACGGTGGGCTTCTTCGCTTTCGTGTCAACAATCCCGATCACCGCGATCGTCTATTTCACGTACCTGACGTATTTGAAGAACGTCTCGAGCGCGGCCGCGCAGGCGGAACAGGCGCGCAAGCACGTCGAAGAATTGAATCGCCACATTGCGGAACAGGAACGAATCAGTAAAGCGTTACGCGAAACTGAAGAGCACTTTCGCAATGCGTTTGATTACGCCGCGATCGGAATGGCGCTCGTCTCGCCGCAGGGCTCGTGGCTGCGAGTGAATCGCTCGCTCTGCGATCTGATCGGCTTCACGGAAGCCGAGCTGCTCGCTTCGAATTTTCAAACCGTGACGCATAGCGATGACTTGCAACACGACTTGGCAAACCTTTACCGGTTGATGCAGGGCGAAACGCTCACGTGTCAGGTCGAGAAGCGTTACGTTCACAAGTCAGGCCAGCTCGTTTGGGCGCTCAACAATGTTTCGTTGGTGCACGACGTTGACGGCGATCCGGTGCATTTCATTTTCCAGATTCAGGACATCACTGAGCGCAAGCGCGTCGAGGCTGCGTTGCAAAACCTCTCGCTGATTGACGAGCTGACCGGTCTGTATAATCGCCGCGGATTCATGGCGGTGACTGAACAGCATCTCGCCGCGATTCGGCGGAACAAGCAGGTGCCGGTGATTCTGTATGCGGACCTCGACGGCTTGAAGACGATCAACGATACGTTGGGCCACCACGAAGGCGATCGCGCGTTAAAGAAGACGGGAGATATTCTTAAAGATACGTTCCGCACCTCAGACATCGTGGCGCGTCTGGGTGGTGACGAGTTCGTGGTGCTGGCCGCCATCGGACAGGACGAGGTCGCCGATTCGTTGACTGAGCGGCTGCAGCAGCGATTTGATATCGCCAACGCCCAGGCCAACCTGCCATATAAGCTTTCGATCAGCGTCGGCGTCGTCCATTTTGATTCCACCGACACGTCGATTGAAGAGGTCACCGCGCGCGCCGATCGCAGCATGTACGAAGAAAAACGCCGCAAACACTCACTCCGGATGCCACCACTCGAGATGGTAAAGCCGCTGATCGAAGCCGCCGCTTAGTCGGTTGGCACGCGCGCTTCCCGCGCGCTGTTTGCACGCCAGAGGCGTGCGTACCTCGCGCTGTTAGGCGCGAAATGTTTATAGAACTGCCGTTCCGTTGGTTTATGGCGCAGACAGGACCGAAGCCGCTTCGTTTCTGTCTGCGCATGATTTTTTCAGTCCATAGATTCTATAAATATTCCGCTCCTCACTGAGCTGTTACGCTACAATCCGCCCACCTTGCGAGACTCTGGCGCGGCTTCAACCTCCGATACTGGATCACTGCGTTGGCGCACACTGGCGCTGCTCGCGTTTGCTGAGTTGCTCGGCATGTCACTGTGGTTCAGCGGCTCGGCCGTGGTGCCCGCGTTGGCGCGCGAATGGAACCTGACCGAAAGCGCTGCCAGTTGGCTAACCCTCTCAGTTCAACTCGGATTTGTGGCGGGCACGCTTCTTAGTGCGCTGTTCAATCTTCCCGACATCATCACTTCAAGGCATCTGTTCGCGTTGACTGCGATCGCGGGGGCTTTGGTAAACGCCGCTTTCGGAATGTTCGCCCATGAGGTGGGTACGGCGATCACTCTGCGGTTCTTAACCGGGATGTTTCTGGCTGGAGTGTATCCGCCGGCCATGAAGATCCTGGCGACCTGGTTTCGCTACGGTCGCGGTCTGGCACTCGGCGTTCTGGTCGGTTCGCTGACGCTGGGCAAAGCGGCGCCGTATTTGATCAATGGAGTTGGCAGCGAGAGTTGGCGGACGAATGTCGCGCTGGTTTCTTTGTTGGCCGTGGCCGGTGCGCTGGTGGTTCTGTTCTTTATCAGCGATGGTCCGCTGGCGTTGCCGGCGGCGCGTTTCGACTGGCGACAAGTCGGAAGAGTGTTTCGCAATCGGGGCGTGCGGCTCGCGAGCCTCGGCTACTTCGGACACATGTGGGAGCTGTACGCGATGTGGACCTGGATTCCGTTCATGATTCGCGCGAGCCTTTCTTTGCGGAAGAGCGAACCGGCACTGGCGGAAGTTTCTTCGTTCCTCGTGATCGGTTGCGGCGCACTGGGTTGCGTCACGGCCGGTTTGCTCGCCGATCGCATCGGTCGCACAGTGGTGACGTCCGGCGCCATGGCGATTAGCGCGAGTTGTTGTTTGCTGATCGGCTTTGCGTTCGGGGCTCATCCGCTCCTGCTTTTGACGATTGCCGCGATTTGGGGTGCCAGTGTCGTCGCCGATTCCGCGCAGTTCTCTGCCTGCGTCACTGAACTCGGCGATCCGCAATACCTCGGCACGGCGTTAACGATTCAAACATCGATCGGATTCTTGCTAACGACGGTCTCGATCGAATTGATTCCGCATGC
>DASUTF010000046.1:0-19201 GCA_036374695.1 Pyrinomonadaceae bacterium | reverse complement strand
ACTGCTTACTGCTCACTAGCCCATGCATCCAATTCTTTTCCGCCTCGGTAACTTTCCCGTCAACGCGTATGGCGTGTTTCTCGCGCTGGCTTTTCTTTCCGCAATCTTTGTGACCGTCAGGCTGGCGGTGCGCGATGGATTGCCGAAAGAGAAGATCTACGATCTCTGTTTGTGGCTGCTGTTGTCTTCACTCGTCGGATCAAAACTCCTGATGCTCCTGACTGAGCCTGAGTACCGGCAGAATCCGTTGTTGCTTTTCTCACTCGATTTTTTGCGCTCAGGTGGAGTTTTCTATGGCGGACTGTTGGGAGCGATCATCGCCGGCTACATTCTGATGCGGCGTGGGAAGCTGCCGTGGTGGACGACCGCCGACGCGTGCGCACCGGGCATCGCGCTGGGAAGCGTTCTGGGGCGGCTGGGGTGTTTTTTCGCCGGCTGTTGCTGGGGCAAACCGACGACTTTGCCTTGGGGCGTGAGCTTCCCACCCGAGGGACATGAAGTCACTGGCGTCCCCACCGGAGTGCATCTTCATCCGACGCAGCTCTACGAATCGCTTTCGATGCTGGTTGTTTTCGTCTTTCTCTTGTGGCTGCACAAGCGGAAGAAGTTTAGCGGCCAGGTGATTCTCGCTTACGCAATTCTTTATGCAACGGTGCGGTTCCTGATTGAGTTTGTCCGCGACGATCCACGTGGCGATATTCTTGGGCTGACGACGCTGACGGGGCTTTCAACTTCACAACTGGTCGGCATCGTGGTCGGCGTTGGCGCGCTGATTCTGATGATTGGACGGTGGCGACGTGCAAATGGCGCAAAACCCACGTCCGAAGCGATTCCTCCAGCGCCCGCGAGACTCTGAATCAAAGGCCAATCTCATTCACACCTCGCTTCAGCGAGGTGTCAGCGCGCTATAACTCGAACGCGTGAACCGTTTTAACGGTTGATAAAAAGCCGTTGAAACGGCTGACCAATTAGTATTGCGCGGATTCACCTCGCTGAAGCGAGGTGTGAACGAGAATGACCGGACCGTCTCGATGGTACTCTGTTATGTCCGCTGGCTAACTCATCCGCGTAATTGCTAAGATGACCAGCTTTTTATCTACATATGAAACTTCGAGTCCTTTATCACGGTCATTGTTTTGACGGCGTCGCTTCGGCGGCGACCTTCACACGTTTTTATCAAGAACGAATTCACCCTAACGCTGAAGTTAGTTACGGGGGGTTGCTGCATCGCCCGAACAATCTATTGTTCGACCGGGACATGTTCGACGGCGACGAAAACGCAATCGTGGATTTCAAGTACTCGCCGTCTGAAAAGCTGACCTGGTGGTTCGATCATCATCAATCCGCCTTTCTCACGCCCGAAGATGAGGCGCACTTTCGCGCCGATAACTCCGGCCGAAAATTTCTCGATGCGACGCGAAAGTCCTGCACGGAATTCATCGCAGATGTGGCGCAGACAAAGTTTGGCTTCAATCCTGAACCTTTGAACGAGTTGATTCACTGGGCGCACATCATCGACGGGGCGCTCTACGAATCGGCCGCGCAATGCGTCGAGCTTAAAGAGCCGGCGCTGCAACTGATGCAGGTGATCGAAGGCACTTCGGATGAGTCCGTCATCGAACAAATCATCCGCGACCTTACGGTCAGACCGCTTAACGAAGTTGCCACCAGCGCTGAGACACAACAGCGGTTTCAGCCGATTCTGAAACTGCACCGCGAAGTGCTCGAAGCGATCAAGCGCAAAGCCGTCTGCGAGCACGACGTGGTGCACTTCGACCTGGTGGAAGAGGGCTTCGAAGGCTTCAACAAGTTCATCCCGTATTATTTATTTTCGGAAGCGACTTACACAGTGGCACTCACCCGCGCGCCTAAGCGCACGAAAATCTCAGTCGGCTCAAACCCCTGGGCGCCGCGCCCGCGCCGCCACAACATCGCGAGTATCTGCGAGCGTTACGGTGGCGGTGGACACGCAGTCGTCGGCGCGATTTCGTTTGCGCCTGATGAAGTTGAGAGGGGCCGCACCGTGATGCGCGAAATCGTTCAGGAACTCTCATCTACCTGAAAAGCGGGAACCATCAGAATTGTCTCCTCTTTTGATTTTCTCCGTGTCTCTGCGAGTACTCTGTGCCTCTGTGGTGAAAGGAACTAACAGAAACTCACCACAGAGACACAGAGCATCCCACTGAGACACAAAGCTACGGCGAATTGCCTACTCTCCCTTAGACTGTACCTCCGTTTTCGCATTCCGCTGTTGTAATATACGCAGCCAACATGTCGTCATCCACCACCAACATCGAGTCACTGCAAAACGAAGGACGGGTCTTCAATCCGCCGGCGGAGTTTTCAGCCACCGCTCACATCAAGTCGATGGAAGCGCTGGAAGCGCTGCGTGCCGAAGCTGCCGCCGATCCGGAAAAGTTCTGGGCGCGCATGGCTGAAAGTGAACTGGATTGGTCCAGGAAGTGGGACACGGCCCTGAACTGGAAAGCTCCGCACGCGCAGTGGTTTGTTGGCGGCAAAATAAACATCTCTCACAATTGTCTTGATCGTCATCTGTCCAATTGGCGACGTAACAAGGCTGCTTTGATTTGGGAAGGCGAGCCCGGCGATGCGCGCACGCTGACTTATCAGCAACTGCACACAGAAGTTTGTCGCTTCGCGAATGTCCTGAAAAAGATTGGGGTTAAGAAGGGCGATCGCGTCGCGCTCTATATGCCGCTGATTCCTGAGCTGGCGATCTCGATGCTTGCTTGCGCGCGCATTGGCGCGACTCACTCAGTGGTGTTCGGCGGCTTTTCCAGCACAGCGCTAATCGATCGCATCAACGATGCCCAGTGCAATCTGGTCGTGACGGCCGATGGTGGGTGGCGACGCGGCAATGAAGTAAAGCTGAAACCTGCGGTTGATGAAGCGCTGAAACAGACGCCGTCAGTGAAGAACTGCATCGTCGTCCGACGGACCGGCAGCGAGATTCACATGGAGGCCGGGCGTGATCATTGGTGGCACGAGCTGACCCAGACCGTTGACGCGAATTGCCCGGCGGAAGAGCTCGACAGCGAGCATCCGCTGTTCATTCTTTACACGTCGGGCACCACAGGAAAACCGAAAGGAATTCTACACACGACGGGCGGCTATCTTTTGCAGGCGCACCTCACCGCGAAATGGGTCTTCGATCTCAAGGATGAAGACGTTTACTGGTGCACCGCGGACATCGGTTGGGTGACGGGCCACAGTTACGTCGTCTACGGCCCGCTATCAAATGGCGCAACGGTGCTGATGTATGAAGGCGCGCCGAACTGGCCTGAGCCGGATCGCTTCTGGGACATCATTGAGCGGCACAAAGTTAACACGCTCTACACTGCGCCCACGGCGATCCGTGCGTTCATCAAGTGGGGCGAGCAGTGGCCTTTGAAACACGATCTCTCTTCGCTGCGTTTACTCGGGACCGTTGGCGAGCCGATTAATCCCGAAGCGTGGATGTGGTACCACCGCGTGATCGGGAAAGAGCGTTGCCCAATTGTCGATACGTGGTGGCAGACGGAAACGGGCGCGATCATGATCACGCCTCTGCCCGGCGCGACGCCGACGAAACCCGGATCGGGTACGAAGCCGTTCCCGGGCATCGACGTTGACGTAATGACGCGCGAAGGGAAACCGGTGGGCGCGAATGAAGGCGGGTATCTCGTGATCAAAAAGCCCTGGCCTTCAATGTTGCGGACGATCTACGGCGACGATGAGCGTTATCAACAGCAGTACTGGTCGCAAATTCCCGGGATCTATTTCGCGGGCGACGGCGCGCGGAAAGATAAAGACGGCTATTTCTGGATCATGGGCCGCATCGACGACGTCATCAACGTTGCCGGTCACCGTTTGGGGACGGCCGAGATCGAAAGCGCGCTGGTGTCGCACGGAGCAGTCGCGGAAGCTGCCGTCGTAGCAAAGCCCGACGATCTAAAAGGCTCGGCGATTGTGGCGTTCGTAACCCTCGAAGGCGACCGCACCGCTTCTGAACCTTTGAAAGAAGAGTTACGTCAGCACGTGGCGAAAGAAATCGGCGCGCTTGCCCGACCCGACGATCTTCGATTTGCTGATGCGCTCCCAAAGACGCGTTCCGGCAAGATCATGCGACGCCTGTTGCGTGAGATCGCTACCAGCGGATCAGTGGCGGGTGACGTCACGACGCTTGAAGATTTTTCCGTCCTGGAAAAACTTCGGGGCGAAGAAGAGTAACTCTTAAAATCCGATGCACGTCCGGCTGGCTCTCACGTTACTCGTCATCGTCTTCGCCTTTTTGCCTGCGCGCGCGCAATCCCCGCCTCAGGCTCGCAAGTTCGACGAGTTCACCGAAGGCATCGGCAGTCTCGACTACCGGTTCGGAACCTACGAGCGACACGACCAGGAAGAGAAAAAACGGATCGCTGCCTACGCTCGAGAGTTGCGCCGGGTTGGCGCGCGCCCGTATGCGATTACCTATGGTCCGCGAATCGTGCCCTGGGAAATCTACGACCGATCAATTGCTGAGATGAGAGCGAGTTCGCTTTGGACCGCGGGCCTGTCGGCTTTTTTCGATTGGCGAAACATCAATGTAGTCAACGGAGGCTTTCGTGAAGTCGCTGCCACCGAACTGTGGATTGTTCCTCCGGGAGCGCAGCCGCCTTGCCCGACTCCAACCGTCACGGAAGCACAAGTGGCTCATTGCCCGCACGTTCGTATTGAAGGAGTGCCCTATGTGCCGCCTCCCGGTGGCCCTCTTACATTCAGAGCGAAGGTCAATGTCAACAGCGACAGGGTGAAGCCGCGTTTCGTCTGGCAGGTGTCGATCGGAGAAATTGTTGCGGGACAAGGTACTGACTCAATAACTGTCTCAGTACCCGAAAGTGCGAAAGGCGAGGTCGTCGCCCGCCTCAAACTGGAAGGCTTCTCTCTCGAGTGTCCTGCGCAGGCAACCACCGCAACGGCGCGAACGGCTTTCGGAGTTCGCCACGTCTTGCTGGACGAGTTCGGCAACATCAATGAAGAAGACGAGCTGGCCCGACTCGATTATCTGGCGATCACTGTTCAGCAGGATCCGCGGCTTCAGATTCATATAGTTTTCTACGGCGGTCGTTTTAGTCAGCCTAATGAGGCTTTGCGCCGGGCAGAGCGCGCGAAAGACTACCTGGTAAAAAGCCGCGGGTTGGAGGCAGATCGGGTCTTGCCGATTAACGGAGGTTACCGTGATGAGGTTTCCGGTGAATACTGGTTGTCACTTCGCGGCACGGAAGCGCCGGCAAGCCGGCCGACGATTGATCCAAAGTTTGTAAAGCCACGGAAGCGAATTCGATGACGACCATGAAATCGACTCGGACGGCAGTCTCTGTTGCGCTGCTCGTCTTCGCCCTGTCCCTTCTGTCGGGGCAAGCGCAGAACCGTACCGAGCAACAGTGCGCCCGTCCGCAGTCAATCAAAGTACACTCGTTCGAGAGTGTCTCCCTTGAAAATCTCGTGCGAATAATTCCCGTGATGGAAGCGCACAAGAACAGCCACGGGTTCATCGTTACTTATGCGGGCCGGTCTTCATCGCTCGCCGAAGCGCAGAGACGGGCCGACGTTGCCAAGCGACAACTTCTCGAAAAACAACAGTGGATAAATCAGAGTGATGTGCTGAACGCGCGCCTGAATACACTCGTGTGTGGATATCGCGAAGCGCCCGCAGCCGAGCTTTGGGTCACGCCCGTTGGCGCGGCTCCTCCGATATGTTCCCCGACCATCGTTGTCCCTCGAGCGGAGGCAAAGCGTCCATCTCGCCGCCGGTAGCCCTGATTTTGCTTTTTTCTTTGCGCGTTCTTAGCGCCGTTGCGTGAGTTGCCGTTCGCAAAAGACGCAGGTTGACGCAAAGGCGCCACGTCGGAAAGGAACGTATAGGTTAGTTAGGGCACCAGGCTGGCTCCAAACCTCTCTGCAAATCCCGCTTTTCCTTGTATTATGCACCCGTTGGATCCTGCTTCACCCAAAGAGGAGTCGTCGATGCCCGACACAGTGATTTCGGAATACCGCTCTGGCCCCAGATACGTTGCTGCCTTCCCGATTCGCGCTGAATGGGACACGCCCGAGGGCGCGCACATCATCTCGGAAGGTGAGACTGAAAACGTCGGTCCCGAAGGCACGTTGGTTCATTTTCAACGTGAATTACCGCCGGTGGGAAGCACAGTGAATCTCCAGGTGATGGGCGACGATGGCGAAAAGCTGCGGGTGATCGCCGAAGTGCTGCGCATCGAGCGAAACCCGGCGCATCCGCAGGCGGCTTTGCAACTGGTCGGTGAAACCGACGAATGGCGTGGAGTCGTATGGCATGACGCAATGATCAAGATGAACGAAGCCGATTACGAACTCGACGACGACGAGTTGTAGGTCGAGCATTAGTCCGAGGCGCGGGGCACTAGCCCGACCGTGAGGGAGGGCGCTGACATTGGAATAGACCTCGCCAACTACCTGAGCAAATGACTGACCCCAAGGAATCGCCGGTTCATTCAGAAGCCGTCACCCATACGTGGCTGCAGACGCGTGCCGTGCTGAGAATTCTCGTGTTGCTGTTGCTGGTGGCGGGTCTGCTCTGGATCACCTATCGGCTGACACCACTAATCCTCCTCATTGTGCTCTCGATTTTCTTCGCTTACCTGATTGCGCCCCTGGTCGATCTGGTTCAGCAACCCCTCAGAATCGGCGGCCGCGATCGCGTCATTCCCCGCAGCCTGGCCATTGCCATCGTCTACGTAGTCTTGTTCGTAGGCATTGGTCTGGCGATCTACCTGCTGATTCCGTCACTCAGTGCGCAGTTTCCGGAGTTCAAACAACAGGCGATCGCTTACTACCAAAAGATTCGCGGCAGCACTGAGAGTGTCAGCCGTTGGTTCCGCGGACGACGCATGCCTGAAGGCGTCGCGCATTATGTTGACAGCTTGCTGGCGCGTGGCGGCGATCTGGTTACCATCGCGGCCGAGCGCCTGGTCGGATATGTCATCTTCGTTCCCTGGCTGGTGCTGATTCCGATCCTCAGCTTCTTCATGTTGAAGGACGCCGACGCCTTTCGGCGGTCAGTGCTCGCGATGTTGCCGCGCGGGCGTCTGCGTTGGCGCGGCGACGAATTCTTTCAGGACATCAATAGCACGCTGGCCGCCTACATCCGCGCGCAACTGATTGCCTGTTTGCTAATTGGCATCATTTGCACAATTGGCTTTTGGTTGCTCGGCTTGCCGAGTCCTTTGGTGCTCGGATTGATTGCCGGCATTCTGGAGTTCGTGCCGTTGGTGGGACCGCTGGTGGTCGCGGTTCTGGCCGCCGCGCTCGCCCTTCTGCAGTTCGGGTTTGGCAAAGCGTTCGTGGTGCTGATCTTTCTCGGGGTGCTGCGTATCGTCCAGGACTATGTCTTTTATCCGCGCATCATCGGCACCGGCATTCACCTGCATCCGCTCGCAGTTATTCTCGCGATTCTCGCGGGCGCCGAGATCGCCGGCGTTGCCGGAATCTTCCTTGCCATTCCCGTCATCGCGATTATCACGGTTACCTATCGGCACTGGCTCGAGCATCGCGGCAGCGAAACAATCGCCGAAGTTATCGAGGAAGCCGTCGTTGATGCCGCTCTGGATTCAGACGAAACGCTTGAACATCCCACCGCCACGACGACACCCGAAGACATGGCCCGGGCCCGTCCCGATCTGCTGACGGGTGAGTTGAAGTTGCCGAAAGAAGAGGAATGAGTCCGGCCGAAGTATGTGCACGTTCTGTGAAGAGATCAGGAGCATATCAGCTGAGCATTGCGCGATATAGGCACCGCCCTCATAAAGCACGCCCTCATGCTTTATCCACCTTGGCGACATTTTCCGGAGAGAGATGCTTGTGGAAGTGGGCTGGAATTGCGCTCTGCAAAGTCGTCGGCATGGACCGGCAGCTTAGTTATGAAAAGACTTAATGTTCGTACTGGTGCTATCAAATTGGGGCGTCTCGCGTGGTTAAAGACTCTTTGGCTGCCGCTTCTACTCGTCATGGCCGGTTTGCTTTGTGCGCCTGGTACGGCGACAGCACAGAGCACAGCGGACGTGTGCCGCGAGACTAATAAAGTGTTGAAGCAGCTCGAGCGCGAACACGACGAAGCCGGCAGATTGAATCAAATTAAGTCGAATGAAGAGGAATGGCGGGGGATTTTAGCAGAGCTGCGCCGGGGCATAGCGAGCGGCTACGTAATTTCCATGTTGGACGAGTTGTCCGCCAGAGTGAACGTGCGCGGACCTGGCTATGGCGCTTCGAACAACGAAAGGCTGGCTTTCCAAAAGACTCTCAGGGATTTGTTGGAGAAGGCGATACAGGAAGCCAGAGATAGCAACGCAAATGAACTACTCGATCGACTCTTGAGGGTCCGCGATCAGATAGCGCTACGTCAGAGCCGAATGTTCAGTCTTAAGTGCTCCGAAGTGTTTAAGCGTGAGGGAGAGGACAATCTATCCGGCACGTGGATCTGCAAGGCTAGCTGTCCTGCCGGCGGAGAAGGTAAGACAGCGAGTATTGCGCACAACGGAGAAGCGCTGACTTTTACGAACGAGGGAGGGCAATCCTCCGCAGGTCGCTTTACCGGCGCTAAGAGCGTTGTGGCGAGGGGCTGGGGAAACCTGACCGGCACGATTGCAAACGAGGGCAGGGAGCTCCACTGGGCCAACGGAACCATCTGGGTCAGACAGTAGGAAACGGCGTAATAAATCGGAGGCAGGTATGAAAAACGACTTAGCGATCAAGTTTTCATTAGCGCTTCTAACCACAGCTTTAATCTTCGCTCTGTCAGCCGGTTCAACTTCCGCGCAATCCACCGAAAAGCCTTCTCCTTTCGGTTCCAGTCTTAAGAGCGAAGCAAAAGAACAAACAGGCCAGAAGCCGATTGAAGCTGACCCTCGAGTGGAAGATATCATCAGGATAGATACATCGCTGGTCAGTCTGGATATTTTGGTCAAAGACGCGAGTAGCTCACGGTACATTACGGGGCTAACGAAAGATGACTTTGTAATCGCCGAAGATAATAAACTGCAAACGGTCGCGAGTTTGACGATCGGTGATGATGCCGCGCGCTTGCCCCGCTCGATTGTGCTTATCTTTGATCGAAGCCAAAGCCAGTTTGCTTACCTGGATGCCAGCATCGATGCGGCGAAGGCTTTAGTTAATCAGCTGGCGCCGTCGGACGAGATGGCGATCGTCACAGACGATGTAGAGCTTGCGATTGGCTTCACTAAAGATAAGAACAAACTAAAAAAGACATTGGACTCGCTCAGAAAGCTGAGCATTAATGGTTACCACACTCGCAGCAAGCAGTTTAGTGCGCTTTTAGCGACGCTTAGAGAATTGATCGATACGGACCGGAAAAGACCTATCATCATTTTTCAAACGGACGGGGATGAGGCGGTCAGGTGGGAGAATCAGGGACCATCCGCTTATGACTTAAATACCGTTTATTCCGAGGCTGAGAGGTCGCGAGTTAAAATTTACACCGTGATACCCGATATCCGGATGATTGACGTTCCGCAGGAAGAGCTTGCCAGACGCGGTGAACTAGTAGCGGAAAGGCGCAGGCTGGCCCGCGCTAGGTACAAAGATATGTGGTTCGGATTGGAACGCCTCCCGCCCAAACCGAACCCAAATTCAAATACTTCATTTAAGCTTCCCGAAGGTCTTAATCAGCAGATCTTGGAAATGGGTATGAGAAATATGATCAAGGGGCAAACCGCGGCCGCCCGTGTCGCCGATCTGACGGGCGGATGGACATCATTTTTAGAGTCGGAAAAAGATGCGAGCAAAGTCTATGGGCGAATTCTGGAAGACATAAATCACCGCTACATCATCAGCTACTATCCGACAAATAAGATCATTGACGGAGGCCTTAGGAAGGTGCGAATTGAAGTGCGCGGCCACCCTGAGTATGTGGTCGAAGGGCGGACTAGTTATTATGCGATCCCACGTTGATTCCCTCACTGCTTCTCCATCAATTCAATAAATCTCTGGAAGTGATGTTCGGCGTCGTGTGGGCCGGGGGCAGCTTCGGGGTGGTATTGGACTGAGATGATGGGGAGCGTCTTGTGGCGCATGCCTTCCACGCACTGGTCGTTGAGATTGATGTGGGTAACTTCGACTTCGGCCGGCAGAGAATCAGCCTGCACCGCGAAGCCGTGATTGTGGGAAGTTATTTCGACGTGCCCATCGCGAAAGTCCTTCACCGGTTGATTGCCGCCGCGATGACCGAACGTCAGCTTGAAAGTTTTTCCACCGAACGCGCGGCCGAGCAGTTGATGACCGAAACAGATGCCGAAGGTGGGCGTGCCTGACTGGGCGACGAGTTTCACCTCTTCAACTTCTTTGTTCATCGAGGCTGGATCGCCCGGACCGTTTGAAAGAAACACGCCGTCCGGCTTCATTGCAAACACATCACTCGCAGGCGTCGAAGCCGGCACCACGGTCACGCGACAGCCGGCTTGCGAAAGCTCGCGCAGAGAATTCAGCTTCACGCCAAAGTCGTAACACACAACGTGAAAACGTTCCGCTCCCGCAGCGGGAAATTCGTAAGCCTTATCGGTAGTGACGACGCTGGCGAGTTCGCGATTTTCCATTGCCGGAGAGTTCCGCGCCTTTTCGACTACGCTTTCGGCTTCAGCGTCGATGGTTGAGAGGCAAGCGCGCATCGCGCCTTTGTCACGAATGTGCCGCACCAGGGCGCGCGTGTCGAGATGATCGATAGCAACAATGTTCCAACGCTTCAAATAATCGGGCAGCGATTCTTCCGCACGCCAGTTGGAATGCATGCGACTGGCTTCACGCACCACGAATCCTTCCACCCAGGGCCGCGCCGATTCGGAATCTTCTTTGTTGACGCCGTAGTTGCCAATCAGCGGATACGTCATGCAGACGATCTGACCGGCGTATGACGGATCGGTGAGCACTTCCTGATAACCGGTCATGGAAGTGTTGAAAACCATCTCGCCGCACGACTCGCCTTCAGCGGCCCACGAGCGTCCGCGGAAGACGCGGCCGTCTTCAAGCGCGAGGATTCCTGTATTCATTCTTTCCATGCAAGTCGAAGCTTTGCTCTAGTAACCGACACCGTCTGCCACGGACGTTACGGACGAAAGACTGTCACCAATCGCCAGAAACAACCATTGGCCATTGCTCCATACCACCAGGCCGTTCCCCTGTCCGTCAACGCCTTCGACTCGCTTCCCGGTTGACTTGGGAATCGCCCGCACGCTCTTCCAGGCGCTGGCGCCTCGCAAGCTTGTCTCCAGCTCATCGACGAGCGCAGCTGGCGTCGCGGTATCGCTGTAACTACAAGCCATCAGGACAACCGTGCCACCGCTATTCATTTTGTACTCGCCGCCCGCTGTGTCACTTGAACGTTCGATCAGCTTGACTGTAAAACCCGACGCGGTCTTCCGGGCCTCTTCCTTGTCGTAGGTCTTGACGAGCGTGTAGGGGCGGCCCGGGTACTGCTTAATGAAGTCGCGCGCGTACATCAATTTCTGCGGGCTGGGACTGGAGTTTGAGTTTGAATTTGATCGATTCGTGTTGTCGGAAAAGCTGCATAGCTTACAAGCAAAGAAAAGCAGACCGACCAAAGCTAGTGTTGAGAGGGTTTTCATTTGATTGTTCTTTTTGAGTTAATAGGAACGACGCCGTCCCTCACGGTCGGGCTACTGCCCCCCCATCTAGCCGCCCAGGTTGAGATTGAATCCGCTGCCGCCGCTGCCCTGCGAAGGGAAGAACGGTTTCAGCAATCCTGCCATCGCGGCGAGGTTGCGTGTCTGAATTAACAACTCACCGGGACCGGTGAATTCGGCGACGATGCCTTCACCGCTGACCATGCTGCGAAAGAAACCGGCGGCGGCTTTGCGCAGAGTGTATTGCGTCGTGCCTTCCCAGGCGACCAGGTGCCCGGTATCGACGACGTAACGCTCACCGGGTTGCAGACGCTTGCGATGAATTGCGCCGAATGAAGAGACGAGCAGGAGGCCCTGGCCCTGCACCAACATCACAAACAGACCTTCACCGCCGAAGAAGGATTTCGCGCCGCCCCATTTCGTATCGACATTCAGACTTGAGTCACCCGCAAGATAAGAACTCGACTGGACGAAGAAAGATTGATTGTTGAGCTCGATCGCGGCAATGTCGCCAGGCGCGCCGGGCGCGAGCGTGACTTCGCCTGGGCCGCCGTGCGCCGTAAACGTTGAGACGAAGGCCGATTCGCCACCGGCGGCCCGTTTCAAGGCGCCGAGCAGTCCGCCTTTCATCTGCGATTGCAACTCGACATTTGCCGACATCGAAACCATTGCGCCGGCTTCCGCCATGATCGATTGCTCGGGTTGCAGCGTCAGCACGGCAAGCGAAAACGCGGGCTGATGTTCGATGTGATAGGTGTAGCCGCGGCCCGTGCCCTCGCCGTCCATGTCCAGGTTGATCGTGCCGGGCTGCGCCGGTTGACGGGCTTCGACGCGTTTGCCACAGCCCCCACAAAAACCGCCTGCCACGGCAGGCGCACCACAATTAGGACAATTCATGTTTACTCCCTGAAGTACGCACGCCTCCGGCGTGCCTAAAAGACTGCAATGCGCAACTGCACGCCGGAGGCGTGCGCACCGAAATCTATTTCGCCGATTGATCTTTGTCTTTGCTGTCTTCCATCCACGCAGTGATGCTGGTAAGTTCCCGATCCTCGACTTTTCTGCCCAGCTTCTTTTGCATCGAATTCTTCATCACCAGCTTATGGACGAACATGACTAAGGCAACGATCAAGAAAAACAATACAAGCCACAAAAGCATGGTGTGCTCCTAAGGTATGCCCGCGTCCTCGCGTGCTAAGTTGATTTCATACGCGCTGCACGCCCGGAGCCGTGCGTACCTTTTACCGCTCGCTACTAACCGCTTCGCGTTTCTTACCCTTCAGAAACTGTTGCGCTTCGTGAAGCCAACGCTTCTCAGCGCGATATTTGTATGCCGGCGCCGTCTTCACCGCGTCGATGCAAGCTTGCATGGAATTGGCGGCTTCCTTTTGGTCGCCCAGCCCCGCGTGCGCGCGGCCCATCAGGTAGAGACCCTGCGGGTCATTCTCGCGTCGCTCAAGAAACTTCTGCAAAGCCTCGCGGGCGTCAGCGAACTGACCAGCCGCAATATACGTCGCCCCGATTTCGCGCCAGATTTCGTTCAGCGCGTGGTACTGGTCGCGCTGGACGACTTGCTCGAAATGGCCAATCGCCTCTGCCAGACGATTCTGTGAGCGCGCAATCCGTCCGAGCTGATAATGCGAGTCAGTTTCGTCCGGATCGATGTCGATCGCGCGCTGAAAGCGCTCGCGCGCCTGGTCCAGCTCGCCGCGGGTTTGATGAATTAAAGCGAGGTTGTAGTGCGCCGACGAATCGCGCGGATTGATCGTGGCTGCTTCCAGATTTTGCTTGAACGCCCCGCGCGCGCGCTGCGTGCTGACCACGCTGCTGAAGTAGCCGCGAAAGAGAAAGAAAAGCATCAGCAGGAGGAACGGCGACCCGACGACCGTCGTAAACAACCACGTCCAAATCGGTGACAACGCGAACGCCGCCGCGTAGGTCAACGCGAGCACCGCGAGGGAACGCGGAATCGATAACCGAAAAACTTTGCGCACCGTTTCCAACGCGCCGATGGTGAAAAGACCGATCTTTACCGTGCTAAACAGGCCGACCGCGATGAGTGCCGGATTGCGCAACTGCAGATCGAGTTGAGCGCGCACTTCAGGCACGGTAAAGAGCGACTTGATTTGCTCGGCTTTTTGCATCGAGCTGGCGACGTAAGCCGCCTGCACACCGCTGAAGTGAAAGAAGGTGGCGATCAGAATCGTCATCAGGTTCGCCGCGATCAACACATAGAAGATGACCGAAGCAAGCGATGCGTATTCCTGTTGCAGGACCACTCCAAAGCTGCCGCGACGATCGAAAAGGTTTGCGATCAGCGCAATTAGCGGCACTAAGACAATCGCGAAGGGCAACAGCGCCGTCGCCGCATGGAACAGGTTGGCGAAAATGACTGACGGACGCGTAAGAAAAGCCCGGTCACCGCTCAGCCACTGCACCGCGAACATATAAAGAAGCTGAGAAAGATACGCGCAGAGAAATGCCGGCAGCAGCCCGCCGCGATCGCGCACTTCGCGTATCCCGCGCAGCGGCGCGTAAAAAATCATCCCGATAAATTGCAGCCAGTCACTCATTGAATAGTGTCACGTGCTGACTGGAGCGCAAGCGTCTCGCTTGCTCCGGACTTTGCGGATATGCAAGCGGGACGCTTGCGCTCCAGTCTTATCTCTCGTCCCCAGATTCCCCGCGATAACTTCCCGGGGGCACTGAGCCATTGCGCATATCGCGCTTAATTACCGTGGCGGTGCTGAGCGGCCAATACCTAAACAGCGCCTTCCCGTAAACGTATTTCTTCGGCACGAGGCCCCAAATGCGCGAGTCGCTCGAGTTGTCGCGATTGTCGCCCATCACGAAATAGTAACCCGGCTTGACGTAGGTCGGCGGGCGGCTGGCATGCGACATGTTGAACTGCGGATCGAGATAACCCTCGTCCAAATCTCTGCCGTTCACCCGCACGTGACCCTCCTGCACCTCAACCGTGTCGCCCGGCAATCCGATGACGCGCTTGATGTAGCTCTTGGAAGGGTCTTCGGGAAACCAGAACACGACGATGTCGCCGCGATAAACTTTCGGCGCCCAGCGATATTCGTCGTAGTAGATCAGCTTGTTAACGAAGATGCGTTCGCCGTCGTGCAGATAGGGAAGCATCGAAGTGCCTTCAACCTTAACCGGTTGAATGATGAAGACCATCACCAGCGCCAGCACCATGAGCGCAAACAGCAGATCGCGAAACAACAGGCGCGACTCTTGCCAGAAGTGTTTGCGGGCGACTTCTTTCGGCCGCTGCACTTCGATGTCCGTGTCGTCGCCCGCGTCGATGGTGCCGAAGGGCGGAAGTGTGGGTTGTTTGCCAAACATGTCTTAACTGGTTGTGTGACGCCACGAGTTAGCTGCTCATCACACGCAAATTCGAGGTTAGCCTTCGGTTCCTTGCGTGTCAAACCATGATCGCCGGGCGCTGAAAGAGAGAGTTGAATGGCCAAAACTTGACAGTCATCCCACCCGCTTTCTATCATCCGACGCGTTCAAGAAACTGTTCCAACCTGAATCTAACCAGTCGGCGCGCGCCGCAACGGAGGCATTTAAAGTGATTAAGCTGGACATCATCAATCGTCTCGCCGACCAGACGGGAATTCCAAAACTAAAAGCCGAGCAGGCGGTGGACGCGCTGTTCAATTCGATGAAAGACGCACTGGCGCGCGGCGACCGGATCGAGCTGCGCGGCTTTGGCGTGTTTGTGGTCAAGCCGCGTAAACGCGGCATCGGCCGCAACCCGCGCACGGGCGAGGAAGTGGCGATTCCGTCGGGGAAGACGATTCGCTTCAAGCCCGGCAAAGAGTTGCAGGCGCACGAAGACGGATTGGCGGATACGTAAGAGCGCGATTTCAGATGCAGGGCGCGAGCGCCAGGCGCCGTTGGCGCTAAATGTTTATAGCCGGGATGCGCAGATTGAGATTGCCCGGCGAAATGAAAGCGGTGCTTTCATTTCGCCGGGCTTAGTTCTAAGGAGGGGCGCATGGCTATAAACATAGCTTGCCTGACGGCACGGCAAAACTAGGGTGCCGGATAGATTTTGCATGTCGCATGCCTGATTCGAACGAACGTACAAACGTGCCTGGGGTCCGGACAGTAAGAACCTGGGGCAGGTTTCCTAAACTCACCGCCCGCCAATGGGCGCTGCACGTCGGCTTACTCCTCGTTACTTTTGCGACCACGACGATTTGCGGAATCGTGATGGCGCTCCCTGCGGCGAGCGGAGATCCAGCCTCTTCGGGTGACGCCGGTGGATTCGCAGGCTCGCTCTGGCTGATACCCTGGTATTACGTCCTCGCAGTTTTCGAGCTGATTCGTTACGCGTTTGCTCATCCCGCGATTCTAAAAGAGGGAGTGGTCTTCTCAACTTCACTGTTGGCAATTCTTGCGTCGCATGAATCGGGACATTATTTCTTCTGCCGCTACTACGGCGTCGATGCGACTTTGCCTTTTTTCATTCCGCAGCCGCCGCTGCTGGTGCCTGGAACGTTTGGCGCCTTCATCAGAATTAAGTCGTCCATCCCGTCACGCCGCGCCTTGTTCGACATCGGGTTAGCCGGGCCGTTGGCCGGATTCATCGTCATGTTGCCGATGGCGTTCGCCGGATTGCTGACGTTGCAACATCAAGTCGTCCCGCCGGGAGCGTCAGGAATAACTTTCAACGACCCGTTATTATTTCGTCTGATTGGCTGGGCATTTGGAATTCGGCTTGATGACGGCATCGTGAACTCGTTTTATCTCGCTGCGTGGTTTGGCGCTTTGGTCACGGCGTTGAACCTGATGCCCGTCGGACAGCTCGACGGCGGACACGGAACGTTTTCCGTTTTTGGCCAACGCGCGCATTGGTGGATTGGTCGCATAGCGTTCGTGAGCATGGCGATTGTGTCGGTGCTCGGCTGGTTCTGGCATGGCAGTCCGAGCGGTTTTGTTTACGTGGTGCTGCTCGCGGTCCTGCTGCGCGTGCGTCATCCGCAGCCGCAACAGATGGAGCCGCTAGGTTTCGCGCGCACCATCGTCGCCGTGATTACATTGATCGTCTTTGTGCTGTGCTTTTTGCCGTTTCCGATTACGATTACGTAAATGGACGATCCATGAAGAAAGGAAACCCACTATGAGAATGACAGTATATGTTGGCACAGCGTTTTTGCTGGCTGTCTTTGTTGCGTGCACACCCAAGGCCGATCAAGGCTCGCCAGCGCAGTCTCCAACTCCGACGGGGCCAGCCAAGGGTTTCGACATCAAAGTCACGTCGGTCGAGCGCGTCAAAGAGTGGCGGCCCACCCCGAAAGGTGTAAGGGGACTCTTGCTGGTTCGCGGCGTATCTTTGGTGATGGGTCAGGGGTTCACCGCTGATGCAGGATACGAGCTGGCTGTGGTTCACATGAATATCAAACGAGTGGCGGAAGGCGCCACGCTCGCTCTGAGTGATGTCGTCGCAATTGACGACAAAGGCGAGAAGCACTCGACGGTATATCAGTATGAACCGCTCGGAGAAGAGGCTGAGGAGCCCCGCGATTTTATTTTTCCTGTAAAGACCGGCACATCCTTGAAGAAGATTCAACTGGCCCCGGATGTTTCGATCGATTTGCCTTAGCACAGAGAAAAATGAAGCGCATCCCAGCTTTCCTCGCTTTAGCTCTACTTGTGCTTGTGCTTGCGTCTCTTTCGGCTGTGCTTCTTGCCGTTTCCGATTACGATGACGTAATCGCAGGGACACCAGGAGATATGAATGAAGAAAATCTCAGCAGTCCTAGTTTTTGTACTGTTCGGAGTTGTAGCGGCGTTTGAAGCCAAGGCCCAAGCCCAGGATCCGATTCAGACAATTCGCCGGCAGTACGCGGCCATCAATCGCAGCGCCGCCAAATATAAAAAGGTTAAGAAGGAGTTGCTGGGTTTCTCAGCCGAAGGCGGCGAGTTAGTCGCTTATCTGAGTGGGCCTTCAATTGTTAAGATCAGCGCGACCTTTTACGGTGAAATGGGCAGGGCTACCGATGAATTCTATTACTCGAAGGACAAACTGATCTTCGTTTTCCGCAAACATCTGCACTACACTTCGCACCTCTCAGGCAAAGTGGCCCGGACGACAGAGAACCGCTACTACTTCAAAGACGACAAACTGATCAGGTGGATTGGTGAAGACGGGAAGCAGGTGTCAGCCACCGCGCCGGAGTTCGCCCAGGCTGAGGGCAGGTTACTTGCCAGCTCAAAGCAGTTCATCGACGGGGCGCGATCGAAGGAGCCCACGATTGAGGATATTCCGTAGGAGATTAGGAAGCGGCGGTTGATGAACAGAAAACGCGCAATCGTAATTGCTGTCCTCACGCTTGCGCTGGTGGTTTTAGTTAGTCTCTGGATTGCTGGCGGCCTCCTGACTGCACCGGCAAACCAGCCAGTTGGGAATCTGCCACCCGATCTTCCCGGCGAATCAGTCCAGTTCGCCAGCGATTCCGGCTCGACAATCCATGGCTGGTTGCGCCCTGGACGAAAACAAGGCGGCGCGGTGGTGCTGATGCACGGCGTTCGCGGCAATCGCACAAACATGTTGAGTCGAGCGCGCTTTCTCTCACGAGCGGGCTACACAGTCTTGCTCTTCGATTTTCAAGCGCACGGAGAGAGTCCGGGACGGCACATTACCTTCGGATTTCTTGAGAGTCGCGATGCGCGCGCGGCCGTCAGCTTCCTTCGCGCTCGCGCACCCGGCGAACCGATCGGGGTAATTGGAATATCAATGGGTGGCGCCGCCGCTTTACTCGCCGCGCCGCCATTGGAAGCGGACGCGTTGATCCTGGAAATGGTTTACCCGTCCATCAACCAGGCGATTAACGACCGATTGGAAATCAGATTCGGCCGACTGGGGCCTGTGCTTGCGCCCTTGCTGAGTATTCAACTAAAGCCGAGACTGGGAATCAGCACCTCGGATCTGCGGCCTATCGACAGAGTGAGCAGCATCCATCATCCCAAGTTTTTTATTGCGGGAGCGAACGATTACCACACGAAAGTCGAAGAGTCACGGGCGCTCTTCGCGGCGGCTGCCGAGCCAAAAGAGTTATGGATCGTAGATGGCGCTAAGCACGAGGACCTGCTCAGCTTTGCAGGTCCGGAATACGAGCAACGGGTTCTACTATTCCTCGAACGGCACCTGCGGAATTCGCAGAGCAAGACTTCTACGCCGGCAGCAGTCCCTTGATCTCGCGCACCACCTTCTTCACATCTTCCTGATCCGCCAAAGCGATCATGAAGAACTTGTAGCCCTGGTGGAAACAGATCACGCCGTTTGCAAATAACCACACCCCATCGAGAAACGGATTGCCGCCGAGCAACCAACTGATCGGCGCTCCCGTGATCGCGCCCGGTTGGAAGATCTGGGCCCACATCGCGGCACCAGCCGCACAACTAAACGCGCCCAGCAACGGTGCACCCACGTACTTCGCTATCTTCCGCTGAAACTCAATTCGTTGTTGCGCGGCCTCGTCGAGCTCGCCACGCCCGATCAGTTCTTCCTG
>DASUTF010000045.1:0-6241 GCA_036374695.1 Pyrinomonadaceae bacterium | reverse complement strand
TTGGTTTGATTGCCGGAACGTTGTTGCTGCTGCGCAAGCGCAACGTTTATCGGATTGGCACGAATGACGCTGGACATGTGAATCCTCTGTGACCTGCGATTTCTCTGTGACTCTGTGGTGAACGGCGGTCGAGGAAAGGTCGCCACAGAGACACCGGGATCCACAAAGACACAGAGAGCTGAAAATCAAACAGATGCAATCCTGGATTCCATTCATTCCCGAAAGCGCGTCGACACTTTCGGACGACGTGGACGCCGTGTATTTCTACATCTCGGGCGTCACCGTCTTCTTCGTCACCCTGATTTCACTCGTCATCATCTTCTTTGTCATACGCTATCGCCGTCGCAATCCGTTCGAAATTCCACGGCCCGTGGAGGGCTCGACCAAACTTGAGACGCTTTGGTCGGTAATCCCCCTGATCATTGCCATGACTATCTTCGTCTGGGGGGCGAAAGTTTATTTTGCGCAGTACCGTCCACCGCAACATGCGATGGAGATCTACGTCGTCGGCAAACAGTGGATGTGGAAGTTTCAGCACACCACCGGTCAGCGCGAAATCAACGAACTGCACGTGCCGGTCGGTCGCAAGGTCAAGTTGATCATGACCACCGAAGACGTAATTCACGATTTTTTTGTTCCGGCATTCCGGACAAAAATGGACGTCGTTCCGGGAAAGTACACAGTCCTCTGGTTCGAGGCCACCAAACCGGGCCGTTATCACCTTTTCTGCGCCGAATACTGCGGCATGAATCATTCGGGCATGCGCGGGTACATTGAAGTCATGGAGGCCGCGGATTTCGACAACTGGTTGAGCGGCAATGCAAACGCAGCGTCGCCGGCGGCTGTGGGACATTCGCTTTACGAAACGCTCGGCTGCGCGTCCTGTCACGGCGCCAATGCGGAAGGCGGACGCGGGCCGACACTGCTCGGCGTGTTTGGCAGCGATCGGGTGCTCAATAACAATCAGCGGGCGAGAGCCGATGAAGGGTATGTGCGAGAATCGATTATCAACCCGCAGGCGAAGATAGTCACCGGCTTTGGACCGATCATGCCGTCGTTCCAGGGACAAGTAACCGAAGAGCAGCTTTTGAGCCTGGTGGCCTACATTAAGTCGCTTTCGACAACGCAACCAGAAACGCCGACCGCTAAGCCACCGGCGACGGGAACGCCGCAAAGCGCGAACCCGGTGGTGCCGAGGTGACATTTAGGATCTGCGGCTTTGCCGCTTGATGTGCGGAAAGCCTATGGCTTTCCGAAGAGAGCCGGTTATGTAATCGAGGCTCCGCCTCATTTTGGCAGGCGCAGCCTGCCGAGATAGGGAAAGCATTGCAGCCGGAAAGGCAGAGCCTTTCCGCACATCAGACGGCATAGCCGTTAGTAAGAAAATGGAAGAATTCACTATCCAACCGCCGCGCACGAACTATCTGAATGCCGAATACGGCATCAAGTCGTGGCTGCTGACGAAAGACCATAAACGCATCGGCATCCTCTACATGGGGTCCATCAGCTTTTTCTTTCTGATCGGCAGCCTGTACGCGATGGCGATTCGGCTGGAGCTGTTGACTCCGCAGGGCGACCTCACCCAATCAAGCACCTACAACAAGATGTTCACGCAGCACGGAATCATTATGGTTTTCTTCTTCCTGATTCCGTCAATCCCGGCCACGCTTGGCAACTTCCTCGTGCCCATGATGATCGGGGCGAAGGACCTGGCGTTTCCACGAATCAACCTGTTGAGCTGGTACATCTACATGCTCGGCGGTGTCATCACGATTTACGCGCTGCTGGCCGGCGGCGTGGATACCGGCTGGACGTTTTACACGCCGTATAGCACGACGTTTTCAAATTCCTACGTAATTGCCACCGGTCTGGGAATCTTTATCAATGGGTTTTCTTCAATCCTGACGGGATTAAATTTCATCGTCACGATCCACACGATGCGCGCGCCAGGCATGACCTGGTATCGGCTGCCTTTGTTCATCTGGTCGCACTATGCGACCAGCCTGATCATGATTCTTGGCACGCCGGTCGTCGCGATTACGATCCTGTTGTTGGCGTTCGAACGACTCGCCCACATTGGCATCTTCGATCCGGCGCTCGGCGGTGATCCGGTTCTCTTCCAGCACCTGTTCTGGTTCTACTCGCATCCGGCCGTGTACATCATGGTGCTGCCGTCAATGGGAGTAGTCAGCGAGCTGATTGCCAACTTTTCGCGCAAGAATATTTTTGGCTACAAGTTTGTTGCCTTCTCGAGTTTGGCGATCGCCGTGTTTGGTTTCCTGGTTTGGGGGCATCACCTTTTCGTCGCCAGCCAGTCGGTTTATGCCGGAATGATCTTTTCGTTCCTGAGCTTTGCCGTGGCCATTCCGTCAGCCATTAAGGTCTTCAACTGGACCGCTACGCTTTACAAGGGATCGATTTCGTACGATACGCCCATGCTTTACGGCCTGGGCTTTATCGGGATGTTCCTGATCGGCGGCATGACGGGACTGTTTCTCGCGGCCCTGGCGGTCGACGTCCATGTGAGCGACACATACTTTATCGTGGCGCACTTTCACTACATCATGGTCGGCGGCGCGCTGTTTGGATATCTCGGCGGACTGCATTACTGGTGGCCCAAGATCAGCGGCCGCATGTATCCCGAGGGCTGGGGCCGGTTTTCGGCGCTCGTGGTCTTCGTCGGTTTTAACCTGACGTTCTCGCCGCAGTTTGTGCTCGGTTACATGGGCATGCCGCGGCGTTATCACACGTACCCGGTCGAAGAGGTTTCGTGGCAGGTGCTGCATGTGCTCTCGACGGCGGGCGCGTCAATCCTCGGCATCGGGTTGCTGATTCCGCTGATCTACCTGGCGTGGTCGCTGCGTTACGGACGCATTGCCGAAGCGAATCCGTGGCATTTGCCGGGACTGGAGTGGCAGACGTCTTCGCCGCCACCGACTGAAAACTTTCTTGAGACCCCGATCGTGCACGCGGAAGCCTACGAATTTGCGCCGCCTGAAACGAAAGAAGTGGTGGGTAAGTTTGAGAGGGAAACACGGGCTGAAACTTGAAGCGATGCGAGGTCAGTACCATCTGCGTTAGCAGATGGATCGAAATCTCAAGAACCGAGTTGAGCATTTAACCCACCCGGGTGGCACTGACTACTTAAATATGGCTGATTTAGCGACAACCGGACACGAGCACGCCACGCACCCCGCGTTGCAGCACCATTTCGAGAACATGGAGCAGCAGCGCGAGGCAGGCACGCTCGGCATGTGGGTGTTTCTGGTCACCGAGATAATGTTTTTCGGCGGCATGTTCCTGGCGTACACGCTTTATCGCTACAAGTACCCGGATGCATTCGCCGTAGCGAGCAACCACCTCGACATCAGACTCGGCGCCGTCAATACGGCCGTCTTGATCGTCAGCAGCTTTACGATGGCCATGGCCGTCTTCAGCACGCAGATCGGGAAGCGGCGAAACACGATTATCTTTCTCGTCTTGACGCTTGTGCTCGGCCTGACGTTTCTCGGGATCAAAGCCGTCGAGTACAAGGCCAAGTACGATGACCACCTGATTCCCGGTCAGTTGATCCCCGGCAACCCGTTTAATCCGGCGGTGGCGCAACATGGCGACACGGATCCGCACAAGTTGCATCTGCCCCAGGGCACGTCAGTCAGGCATGTCGAGATGTTCTACTGGATTTATTTCATCATGACCGGCATGCACGCGCTGCACATGATTATCGGCGCCGGCATTCTGATCGTGATTCTCATCATGGCCTGGCGGGGAAAGTTTAGTCCCGAGTATCACGCACCGGTGGAGATCTTCGGGTTGTACTGGCACTTTGTCGACATCATCTGGATCTTTTTGTTTCCGTTGCTGTACCTGTTGGGCCGGCACCTGGGAGGACACTAGTTAAGGTACGCACGCCGCTGGCGTGCTGGCACCAGAGCGCGCGAGACGCGCGCGTACCGTTATGAGCGAACACATAGTTTATCCGCGGGTCTACATCGGCATCTTCCTGATCCTGCTGGTCGGCACCGTAATTACGGTGCTCGCCGCCTTCCAGGATTTTCCGGGACCGTTGAATGCCATCGTGGCACTGACGATCGCGACCATCAAAGCAACGTTCGTCGTGCTCTACTTCATGCACGTGCGCTACAGTGGCCGGCTGATTTGGCTGGTGATTGCCGCCGCGCTGTTCTGGATGGGAATTATGTTCGCGCTGACGATTAGCGATTATTCGTCGCGTGATTGGCTGCCGATTACGACTATGTAAGTTGTGGAGACTCACTCATCCCAGGTGATGAACCCAATCGAAGAAATAGAGACAAGACTGCGTAAGTATCCTCATATAAAATACGAAACCTCCGCGTCGTCAGTCACGGTGTTACCTGCATCCGACAAGGGCTTTAAAGTCGGATTTGAGGGTGCGCCTGGCCACTACCTGGTATTTTTCAATGGATGGCACGAGGAATTTACAGACGCGGACGAAGCCTTGAACTGTTTCGCGTTCGGCCTCTCGGACGAATGCCGGTTGAAAGAACATCGACGAGGAGGCGTTGCTTATCGTTGGACTGTGGAGTCGAAACAGAAGGACGAGTGGATCGCGGACAGTGAAACTGGAGTTTTTCTTTTTCCCTTTTGGAAGCGCGCGGAGGTTGTCTACCTCCAAAACAATCTAATTTCTAACTCAAGCTCTCCTGAGACACCCGACTAAGTAAGCTACTGCGGCGCCAGGATCAATTCTTTCTCTCGCACATCAATCACACTGTGACAATGCGGGCACTTCAGGCGGAGTGTTGCGTCTGAAGTTCGGATAGGCGCGCTACAGTTCGGACAAGGAGCGTTAATTTCATTTGTCTTGAACAAGTCTCGCATCATGAAGACGGGAAGTACGAGGCCCGCGATTAGCAGTGGGATGCCGAAGATCAAGCCGATCTTTGTGCCATCACTCAATGTCAGGCTAATGACCAGGCCGGCGATGAACAGGATTAATCCGACTGCGATGCTGAATGAAAAACCGTAGGCGCTGTCGAATGTTTTTGCAGGCTTACGCTCGCTGGTTTCTTCCGCCATGTTCGCTCCCCCGTTTGGCAGGACTTTTTACTCGACCGGACTCCACTATGTCAATTACTGACTGGAGCGCAAGCGTCTCGCTTGCTCACGATGAGTTTGGGAGAGGCAAGCGGGACGCTTGCGCTCCAGTCTCTACGAGACGTGTGCCGGCTGTGCCGCGTTCTCGGGTTCGTAATAGAGAATGCGATTGCAGTTGTCACAGGTAATCACTTCATTACCGCGCCGCACATCGGCCATTATCTGCGGGCGCAAAGCCATGTAGCAGGCGGTGCACGCGCCGTTGTGCGCGCGGGCCACGGCGATGCCGTCTCTGATGCGCTTGCTGATGCGGTTGAAGAGCGCGGCCATCGGCTTTGGGAGTTCCTTCAGCAGCCGCTCGCGTTCCGCGCGGGCTTCTTCCAACTCTTTCTCTTGCCGCTTCACCTGTTCGTCAAATTCAGCGAAGCGCGCCTGCATGTCTTCGCGCAGCTTTTCGACTTCCGGCGCCCGTTCCTTCAATTCTTTCTCGGCCGTTTCGAAGCCTTCCATTTGTTCGAGCACCTGTGTCTCGAACGCGGAGATCTGTTTGCGCGCGGCATCAGCTTCACGAATCGCGGCCGTGTACTCGTCAGGCTTCTTGGCGGCCATTAGATTTCGGTCGGCACGTTCGGCGCGCTGCTTCTGCTCGAAGATTTCCTTCTCCACTCGCGCCCGCTCATGAAACGCTGCTTCTTTCTTTTGTTCGAGGGCCCGAATTTCAAAAGCGCGCTGATCGAACTCTCTTTCGATCTCGGCGCGCCTTTCAGGAATGCTCTCGATGTCAGTCTGTAGTGTTCTTATATTTGTATCAGTCTTCTGCAGTGCGATTAATTGCGCTAATTCCGCCTTCACTCTTTATCGGCTCCTCTTGAAATGCGTTTTGTAAACGATGACATTCATTGCGCCAATAATCACACAGGGGGTGGCGCGCGCGCAAGGAGGGCCGTCAGGAAGGGTTCACTGAGAGCCGAGCGCCTTCGCCGCATTAACCCGGCCGCCGGTGGCGACTTTGCCTTTCAAAGACGGCAACGGATCGACTGAGTTAAGCAGCCGAGCGCGCAATTCATCGAGGGAAATGCCGGGATTTGCGGCGAGGATGAGCGCGGCCACACCGGCCACGACCGGCGTCGCCATTGAAGTTCCCTGCTTCTCCTGGTAACCG
>DASUTF010000044.1:0-3925 GCA_036374695.1 Pyrinomonadaceae bacterium | reverse complement strand
CATATTCCCACTGGTAATCCGGATCATAGAACCAGCCCGCGTCGAGTACGCCGAGGTCCTGCTTCCACTTGAGCTTTCCCTTCAGATCGTAACCGCGAATGGCCTTGGTCCCGTTGGTGATCAATTCCGCGCGCGTCTTGCCTGCGTAGACGGTGGGCGTGCTCCATGACGGGATTTCTTCACGCGGAGTTTTCCAAACCTGCTTGCCGGTCTTGAGGTCGTACGCGGCAACGAACGAGTTCTTCTGAAGATCCGCCTGAACGATGATGAGGTTCTTGTAAATAATCGGCGAGCTGGCATATTCCCACTGGTAATCCGGATCATAGAACCAGCCCGCGTCGAGCACGCCGAGATTCTGCTTCCACAGGAGCTTCCCTTTGAAATCGTAGGCGTACAGCCCTTCCGAACCGAACAGCACAACGAGGTATTTACCGTCGGTCACGGGTGTCGAATCCGCATGAGTTGATTTGGGATGCCGCTTGACCTTCGGTATCCCTTCAGAGGCGACGCGTTCCCAAAGAATCTTGCCCGTGCGTTTGTCGAGCGCGTAAACCTTCCAGGTATGTTTTGGATCGTCTTTTACGGGCGCAACGTCGCCGTAGAGACCGAAACGCGTTTCGTCTTTCGCCGCGGAGGTGACAGCCGTGCTCACGAAAACCACGTCGCCCCAAACCACCGGGCTGGAATGAGCGAGACCCGGCACCTTCGTTTTCCAAACCAGGTTCTCAGCCTTTTGGGCGTTCCAGGTTTGGGCCGCCGCCTGACCCTCAACCACACCGGCAGCGCCCGGCCCTCGGAACTGCGGCCAGTTTTGCGCGCGTGCTGAGACGGCGAATATGGCCATCAAGATTACAAAAAATGTAAGTCGATTCATCTTTGACATTTCAGTTACCAGATCGATTTACCACAGAGGACACAGAGAAGAACTAATAATTAAACGACCAACCTCTTGATTCCATTGCAAGAATTGCCAAGTCTCTCCGCTAACGCGAGATTCCATCTCTCCTTGTTCCTATTTGTTCTTCCTCTGTGTCCTCTGTGGTTAACCCTTCTCTGCTACTCAACCCTCTTGAAAACGGTCGTGTTCGCGCCCTGCTTCAGGGTGAACGCTGAAGTCTTCTCACCGTCCACAGTAAAAGTAACCACCAGTCCGGCAAACGCTACTGGACGAAAAGTTGTTTTGTCGACTGCCATCATTGCGATTGGGCCCTGGTTAGCAGGCGTCGCGAACAGCTTGGCGTCCTTGACCGTGACAGTGATCTCGTTGCCCTGCTCGGATTTGTACTTCCCCACATACGATTGCAGCGTTGCCGCATCAACTTCGAACGGCGGCTTTGCTCCGGCTTTCCTGAGTGTCTCGGCGATCGCGGCTTTCTCTTTGTCGCTCATTGCGACAGCCAGCGCGGCCGTTAGGACTTCTGGCTTAAGGTCGCCTTTGGACAAAGCTACTTCCACCAGCCCGACATTTCCTTCGCGCACCCCGTGCATCAACACATCCTCGACGCTGGTCGGGTCTTTCTCTAACAAAGCGCCGACGAGATCGACTTTGATATTGTCGCCCAAAGCCCAGGTCATCGCCTTCGCGCCATAGAAAGTATCTCTTACCGTCGCGTCCGCTCCGCGGGCGAGCAGGAGTTTGACGATGTCTGAGTTTCCGCGCTCGGCGGCCTTGAATAGCGCGGTCGCGCCGTAGCGGAATTTGGCGTTCACGTCGGCGCCCTTATCGAGCAGCGTCGTCACCGCGGCCGCATCGCCGCGGCGGACGGCCTCGTACATTTGATCGTTGAGTTCCTGCTTTGAGATCTGGGCAAACGCCGGCGGTGCGGCCAGCACCAGCAGGATTGTTGAGAGAATCGCCTTCATGAGCTATTTACCCGGTCGCTACCGTTCGCGGCTCTGACAAGCCTCCGCGCTTTTCGAGTTGCGACTACAGTGATAGATTCAATCGCAGCAGCAAAAGAGAAGTTTACAAAAATCAGCTACAACGCGAGTGTACGCATTCTACATCTTTAGGGTTGCAGCGGCGCGACAAAAACCAATGAGCTACCGAATTTCACAATTCTTAACAATCTCAGTTTTTCTGGCCGTCCTGTCGCCGTCGATGGCCAGCGATTGGTTTGAATGGCGCGGCCCGGCGCGGGACGGCATTTCGCTGGAAAAAGGTTTGCCCGCGAAGTGGTCGACTGCAGGCGAAAACCTGTCGTGGAAAGCGCCATACGGCGGCCGGTCGACGCCAATCGTCATGAACAACCGCGTGTTTCTCCAGAACACCGCGGGCAAAGGCGAGTTAGAGCAGGAGCGCGTGATGGCGTTCGATGCCGACACCGGAAAGCTGCTCTGGGAGCATCGCTTCAACATTTTCTTGAGTGATGTGCCTCCGCACCGGGTGGGTTGGGCCTCGCCGGTCGGCGACCAGGCCACCGGCAATGTCTATGCGTTAGGTGTGGGCGGCTCACTGCTCGCACTGACGCGCGAAGGCAAAGTTATCTGGGAGCGCTCTCTCGGCGAAGACTTTGGCTTATTGACCACGCATGGCGGCCGCACGGTGTCGCCGATTATCGACGGTGACCTGCTGATTATCAGCGGCATCACGTTCGCTTGGGGTCCAAACGCACGCGGCGCTCATCGCTTCATGGCGTTTGATAAGCGCACGGGCGAAACGATTTGGCAGAGTGCCCCCGGCGGACGTCCTTACGACACAACTTACGCGCCTCCAATCATCGTGAACATCAACGGCACCCGTCTCCTGATTCAAGGTGCGAGCGATGGAGTGGTCCACGCGATTAAAGCGCAGACGGGCGAACCGGTTTGGAAATACGAGATCAGCAAACGCGGCCTCAACACCGGCGTCGTGGTGCACGGCACAACCGCCATCCTGACGCACAGCGAAGAGAATCTCGATTCGAGTGAAATGGGAATGGTCGTCGCGGTCGATGCGAGCGCGAAAGGCGAGTTGAAAAAAGAACATGTGAAGTGGAGCGTCTACGGATGGCAGGGGGGCTTCTCTTCCCCGGTGATCGACGGCGATCGTTTCTATCACATCGACAACAGCGCGAACATCGCGGCCTTCGAGGTCTCGACCGGCAAACGGCTCTGGCTGCAGAATTTGGGGACGATTCAGAAGGCGTCGCCGGTACTCGCCGATGGCAAACTGTATGTCGGCACTGAGAATGGAAAGTTCTTTATCCTGAAACCGAGCGCGACCGGGGTTGAGATTCTTGACCAGGATCAACTCGGAACAGAAGCTGATCCGGAAGAGATTATCGCCTCAGCGGCCGTTGCCAACGGACGCATTTACTTCGTCAGCGATGCGAACCTCTATTGCATCGGGAAGAAGCAGCTGAGCATTGGTGAGCCGACGATCATAAACTCAACTGCGGCAGCTGCGAATCCGGTGGCACACGTCCAAGTGGTGCCCACCGAACTAATTCTCAAGCCCGGTGCTAAGGTGAACTTCCGAGTCAGACTCTTCGATGAGCGCGGCATGTTCCTGCGCGAAGAGGCGAACGCAACCTGGTCGCTCGATCAGTTGAAAGGAACCGTCGCCAACGGACAGTTTGTCGCGGCCAGCGATGGCGGCATGCAGGCTGGTTCCGTGAAAGCAACAGTTGGCAGTGTGACCGGCGCTGCGACGGTGCGCATCTTTCCGCCATTGCCATGGACCGAGAACTTTGACGCCATGGGTCCGAACACCGTGCCGCCGCTTTGGGTGAACGCGACTCTGAAATACATTGTCCGGGAATTTGAAGGCAGCAAGATTCTGGTGAAAACGACCGAGGGCTCGTCGCTTCTGAGCCGGGCGCGTGCCTATTTCGGTCCGTCTGATTTTTCGAACTACACGGTCGAGGCAGATGTGCGCGCGACGACAAAACGACGGCAGCAAGGCGATGCCGGCGTGATTGCTCAACGATATGTGCTGACCATT
>DASUTF010000043.1:0-9449 GCA_036374695.1 Pyrinomonadaceae bacterium | reverse complement strand
CTTTTTCTGTTTGCTCTGGCGGCGCCAATTTCCATCGCGGGAGCGCAGATTGCCTGGGGACTGGGAATCGTATTCTGCTTGTGCCGCCTCCTGGTTTGGCCGAGGCCAAAGCTATTCCGAACCCCTGTGGATTACGTCCTGTTGGGTTTTTTCGTCCTCAGCGGCATTTCCTCGGTTGTCTCGTACGAACCTTTTACTTCAATACCGAAACTGCGCGCCGCGACGCTGTTCACGATTGTTTACTTTTTTGCGGAGAGCACCAAATCCATGCGCGTCTTGCGGGCGCTCGTAATCGTGCTCGTTGGGGCCGCGGTTTTCAGCGCGTTGTTCACTTTCGGACAAGCCGCGATTGGGCGAGGCATAAAAGTCCAGGACGTGCGGGCGGACAGCCCCTTGAAAGGGACACGCTTCGCGCCCTCGCGTCTTAAAAATGATCTGACACCAATCCAGAGCGGCGACACAATCGAGGAAGTTGATGGGTTAAGAATTTCCAGTCCGGAGCAACTAGTCGCTGCGCTCGATCGGCTTCCAGCGGAAAAGCCTGCGCAAATCAGGATTTATCGCGTGGAGTGGAACCCGACCCTGCAACTTTCCCGCGGTGGCTTGCTTCCCGGCGGGACGCCGGAAGAGCGACTCGGCATCGGGTCGTGGACGCGGGGACGCGATCGGCGGGCAACAGGTTTCTTCAGTCACTGGACGACCTACGGTGAAGCGTTGCAGTTGCTTGGATCGCTGGTGCTCGGATTGCTGGTTGCGCTGCCGCGCAAACGAAACAGATGGGGATTGTTGCTGACGCTGGCTTTGGCGATGCTGAGCGCGGCACTGCTGCTCACGATTGTGCGTGCGTCGTGGCTCTCGTTTCTGATTTCCGCGACCTTGATTGTTTTGCTTGGATTACGCCGGCGCGCATTGCTTGTCGTGGGTCTCTGCGCCGTGCCGCTTGTTTTTGCGGGATTGTTTCTGCTGCAGCAGAAACGGAACGTCGGGTTTTTCGATCCGAAGGACGACTCGATTCGCTGGCGCCAGACCGTTCAGCGCGAAGGTCTGCGGCTTCTGGTGAGTAGCCCGCGCCATCTGTTGTTTGGCGTTGGCATCGATTCCGTCAAGGCGCACTGGCGCGAATGGAACCTGTTCGATCAGGGCCGCCGGCCGAAAGGCCACATGCATTCGGATTATCTGCAAATCGCGCTCGAACGGGGCGTGCCGGCGTTAATCGCCTGGCTGGCTTTGATGGCGCTTTACGCGCGGATGCTTTGGCGTTTGCGGCGGCGGCTCTCGAAAGAAAATTGGATTGAACGAGGCTTAGTGCTGGGCGCGCTGGGCGGACTCGTTGGTTTCATGATCAGCGGCCTCGTGCATTACAACTGGGGCGATTCGGAAGTCGTGATGATCTTTTACATGATCATGGGATTGAGTCTGGCGCTTGATCGCCTCGGGATAAGCACTCAAACCACAGAGGACACAGAGAAGACACTGAGATCGATAAATTAACTTGGCTGCCTTTTTTGGTTTGAGTATTTCCTCTGTGCCCTCTGTGGTTATCGATTTCTACGCCACTTCTTTCGGCACTTCACTCATCAACGCCAGGATGTTTCCTTCTGAGTCTTTGAAGTCCGCGAGCCAAAGATCGTACGTCGGCATCGGCGCTACCAGGTGAGGCTTCACCATGAACTCGACGCCGCGGGCATTGAACACCTCGTAAACCTTCTCGATGTCATCAACCTTGTAGTAGATGATCGACGCCGGATGATCGATCTCTGGTCGATCAGCAATTCCGAGCATGATGCGTATCCCACCACAGTCGAAGAAAGCCATTCCCGGTGGCGCGGTAAACAGAAACGTCATTCCCAGTATGTCGCGGTAAAAAGCAATCGCGCGGTCGAGGTCCTTGGCGTTGACGAAAATCTGGCCGATTTGCGACAGCGTCGGGCCAATCGGAATTGGAGCGGTCATACTCTTCCTCGTCTGAACTGAGCAATCTGAGATTAACCACCCGCATCCTGCACCCCACGCGGGATGCCCGCGCGGGGACCCCGCGCCGCAGGTGGTTCCGACAAGAGCGGCTTCCGTATAACACGCACGCTGACGTATTATCAACGCTCTTCGCAAAAGAAATCATGAAACGAACGATTCGCGCGGCTACTTTGCTTCTGTCTCTGCTGTTCGTGTCCGGCTTCACGGAATGCTACAAGCCGGTGACGAAGACGCAGCTCCCGCCGCACATCAAGACCGTTGCCGTGCCGGCGTTCCAGAACAACGCTTTGCGGTTCAAGATCGAGCATCGCTTCACCGAAGCCGTGATGAAAGAACTGATTCGCCGCGGCCATGGTTTGCGCGTGCAGAGCGAACGCGAAGGCGCCGATGCGGTGGTCGACGGCGTGGTGAAGAGCTTCAATTTCTCGGGCGTGCTGCTCGACGACAAAGGGCGCGCACGCATCTTTGAGGTGACGATCGTGGCTGCGGTAACCGTGCGTGACCAGCACCAGAACCGCGTGCTTTACGACAACCAGAACTTTGTGTTTCGCGGCGAGTTTGAATTCGCGAACGACCCACGAAACTTCTTCAATGAAGAGGATCCGGCCGTCATGCGCATGTCGCGCAGCTTTGCCGAATCGATTGTCTCGACGCTGGTTAACGGATTTGGCGTGAAGCAGTAAGGATTTGGAGTGCGCCGGCAGAGCGAAGCGGCGACGGCGCTTTCATTTAATATTTGATCCAAAAGCGGTGTTGCGCTGCGCTTGCCACCGCACTCCAAAAAAATGCCCGTACGCAGCCGCAAGGAACTCCTGCAGTCACTCAAGCAAGGAAAGATCGAGCCCGTCTATTTTCTTTTCGGGCCGGAATCGTATCTGCGCGACGAGGCGGCGCAGGCCATTGCCGACGAAGCGCTACGCGAAACTCTGCTGCGCGAGTTCAACGATTCAACATTCAGCCTAAGAACCGGAGACCCACGAGGCGCGATTGCCGCCGCTGAACAGCTTCCAATGATGTCGCCCCGTCGCGTCGTTGTGATCAGGGATTTCTCAAAGCTGAACGAAACGACCGAAGAGATTCTCCTGAATTACATCAACCGGCCGGTCGAAACGTCCGTCGTCATCTTCAATGCCGACGACGTCGATAAGCGCAAGAAGTTCGCCAAGAAGTTGATGAGCGGCGCCGCCTTCGAATTCCCGCCGCTGAACAATGCCGAACTTTCGTCCTGGGCGAGAACACACCTGGCGGAAGTAAAAGCCGACGCCGCGCCCGCGGTCGTGAGTCGCATTGTTGAGCTCGTCGGTTCAAACGTGCGCTCCCTGGCCAACGAACTGAACAAGCTCGCCACGGCGGCGCTGCCGTCGGCAAACATTACTTTAGACCTGGTTGAAGAATTGGTCGGACGTTCCCGTGAGTTGATGAATTGGGAATTGACTGATCACATGCTGGCGCGCAACCGGGCAGGCGCGATGAAAACTCTGGAACACCTGCTTGACGACGGCGCGCCGCCGGTGATGCTGATCGGTTTGATTGCCAGTACGTACCGGAAAATGGCTCTGGCCCACGCGCTGCTTGCAAAAGGCGCACCGCCAAAAGAAATCTTTCGCCAGGTGCCGATGCCGCCGTTCAAACAATCGAACTATCTTCAGATGCTGAACCGCGTCGATGGACACAGAATCGCCCGGCAGATGGTGCGGATTGCGGAAGCAGATCTTGGGATCAAGACCTCCAAAGCAACGCCACGCATGCAAGTTGAATTACTCGTCAACGAATTGATGCACTAGCTGCCATTACGCTGACGCCTCAGACCCCATCCAGCATTACTTCGTCGACATAACACCAGCCCCAGTCTTCGCCCGGTTGAAACGATTTGATAATCGGATGACTGGTCTGTTGAAAATGTTTCGTCGCGTGCTTGTTCTTTGACGAGTCACAGCAGCCGACGTGGCCGCACGTCATGCACAGACGCAGATGCATCCACGTGGCTCCAATTTTCCGGCACTCCTCACATCCATCGCCGCTGGGCGTCACCGCTTGAATTTGATCGGTATGAGCACACTCGCTATTCATAACGCCACATCATAAACTTCGCCGCATTTTGTTGCACTGCGTCTGTCGGACGAATCCTGCGTTAAGGTCATCGGGGTGCGCGTGGCGTTGGCGGTTGAACCCCCCATTTTTCGGCGCATTTCTTGATTTGCCTTCCACTGGCACCACTGTTGCACAACGTTCTTCGCGATGACAGGCAAACTTCCGAGCGGGCCCGGCATCTTGGTTGTTCCCCCAGAAACAACCGTAAAACAGAAACATGGACACAAACCTAAGAAAGAGGATTTCCTGTAATGCGTAAACTTTTATTCTCAATGATCATTATGGCCTGCGCGGCGTCATTTTCTTTCGCGCAAAGCGATGATTACAACAAAGTGGACATCTACGCCGGCTTTTCACACGCCCGCGTCGATTTCGGTGGCGATTACGAAGGCTTCAACGGTGTCGAAGGCGCCGTGACCGGAAACATCAGTCGCTACATTGGTCTGAAAGGCGACTATGCTTTTCACTTCAAGTCGTTCGATGCTGCTCCTTTCGAGGTGAAGGCTAAGACGCACACGTTGGTTGGTGGACTTCAGTTCAAAGACAACTCGAAGGAAACCAAGGTCAAGCCGTTCGGCCACGTAATGGCTGGATTCACGGCCGCTCGCGTCAGCGGGTTCGTTAGCGACAGCGAAACCGGTTTTGCCGGCGTTATCGGCGGCGGCGTGGACATCAAAATTAGTCCGCGCGTCGACTTTCGTGCGATTCAGTTGGACTACAATCCGACACGTCTCGGCGGCGAAACTCAGCACAACTTCCGCGTCGGTATCGGCCTCGTTTTCAGATAAAACTGACAGCGAAGTTAAGTAAGTAGAAGCCCGAACCTGATCAAGAGATTAGGTTCGGGCTTTTTGCTGGTAACGCAAATTGTAATTTGCGAATCGCAATCTCGACGCATCGGGATTGCGCTACTTCTGTCTTAAATAATCGTCCGTCTTATCCAGCCAATCCTGACGCGGCGGGCTGAAGACATCGACGTCGAGGGTGTCTTCCAAAGCTTCAGCTTTATGCGGCACGTTCGAAGGAATGTGCAGGACCTCTCCGGCCATTACGTCGATAACCTGTGACTCGTCCGCGCCAATCCAGAATCGCAGGCCGCCTTCCAGGATGTATGTGATCTGTTCGTTCTCGTGGAAATGACATGGGACGACGCTGCCCTTTTTCAGATACACGTGCGCCAGCATCATTCGATCCCCGGTGATCAGCCGGCGGGCGAGTGAATCCGAGAGAGCCTCGATCGGCAACTCATTCCATCGGTGATGTGTGACGGTTCGTTCTTCCATCTTCCACCTCGTTTGGGGGTCAGTGACCGAGCTCTGAAACTAGCTCAAATGTGAGGCTAAGTAAATCTAGGGAGTGACCCCATAGATCCGAGTCGGTCATCAGCATTTCGGGAACATTTGGGTAACCAAATCGTGTGCATAAACGTCTAAAGCTGGTAGAACAGCCGCTCTCCGCCTAATCGGTACTTGAGGACATCATTATGAGTAAGTTAACCGCCCGTTTGCCGTTAATTGCGGTGTTTCTCGTCATGTTTGCGTCGTTTACTGCCGCGCAGGAAGCGACACCCGACGCCGCGAAACAACAGGAAGAGAAGGCCAAGCTCGAAGCCAAAGCCGCTGCTTTACTTGAACAGATTGTCAGCGAATCGCAAGGGCTGAAGCTGCCCGATAATCGCATTCGCGTAGCCGTCGTCGCGGGCGATTTGCTCTGGGATCGTAGCCCGGCGCGCGCGCGAACATTTTTTACGGATGCGGCGTCGATACTAGCGAACACGATGGCCGAGCCCGAGGATTCCGAAAGGCGTGAATTCGGCATGCTGAATGCCCTGAGGCGTGAACTGGTTCTCAGTGCGGCGCGCCACGATGCAGAACTCGCTTATCAACTGCTGCGTCAGACGCAGCCGCCCGCGGGCATGAATGACGGGAATCGCCGGCTCGCCAATTTTCGGTTTCCTGATGACAATCTCGAACAGGCGCTCCTAATTGTGATCGCTGCCAGCGATCCCAAAGTCGCCTATCAGAAAGCGGCCGAGTCTTTGGACAAAGGCGAGTATCCAGTGGCGCTGAGCCGCGTGCTGTCTCAACTCCAGGCCAAAGACGAAGAGGCGTTCAAGAAACTTTCGGAAAAGACACTCAATCGCCTGAGTTCTGAAAATCTTTTGACCAGTGGTCAGGCCGTGAACGTGGCTATGAGCCTTTTGCGGCCCGGACCGCAAGCCGCAACAACTTCGCCGAGCCCTGCGACCGCCGCCAATTCGCGTGCGAACAATTCGCGCGTGCTGACGGAATCCGCGTTCCAGGGGTTGCTTAATAACGCGGTGACTGCCGCGCTGACCGCAACGCCGCGGACGAATGCCGGCGGTGGGAATTCGCAAGGTCGGACAGGACGCGGCCAGCGCCGGCAAGGCGTGATGATGGGATCAGGCGATGGGCCGGTGGCGGTTTACATGGAGCCACCGCGAAACAATCAACAGCAACTTGACCCGGCTCAGATTCAGCAGAATAACGCGCGGATGTTGCTGCGGAACCTGCAGGGCATGCTGCCACAAATCGATCAATACGTGCCTGAGCGTGGCCAGGCGGTCCGTCAAAAGCTCACGGAATTGGGCATGGGCAATAACTCGATGAGGGATTTCGCAAACCAGATGCGCAACGTGATGCAGCAAGGCGACAGCGAGAGCCTGGCGGCCGCCGCAAGCACGGCGCCCGCGCCGATCCAGTCGCGTCTGTATCGGGAAGCGGCGACACGCGCCGTCGATGAAGGCAACACTGAACGCGCGTTACAGTTGGCCAACGATCACCTCGACGAATCAGGACGTGCGTCAGTCATGCAGGCGATCGACTTCAAGAAGATCACGACAAACGTTTCCGCTGAGAAGCTGAACGAGATTCGTCAGAAGCTCGCGGCGCTTCCGTCAGACGCCGATCGCGTGAAGTACCTGGGCGACCTGGTGGCCGCGACGCAGAAAGACAATCCGAAGCTGGCCCTTCGTTTTGCTGAAGACGCGCGCGCGATTGTGACCAAACGCGCGTCAGATTATCGCGACCTGGAAAACCAGATTCGCGTGGCAGAACTGTTTGCCTCGCTCGATCCGAAACGGAGCTTTGAAGTCCTGGAGCCGGGCATCGCGCAACTCAACGAGTTGCTGACAGCCGCGCAGGTCTTGAACGGATTTGAAGTTCACGTGTTTCGCGACGGCGAATTGCCGCTGCAGGGCGGTAGTGAGTTGGGTCGCGTCGTGGCCCGATTCGGCCAGCAACTGGCAGCGCTCGCGAAAGTCGATTTCGAGCGCGCGCAAGCGACCGCCGATCGCTTCCAATTCGCTGAGCCGCGGCTGATGTCGAAACTATCGATCGTGCAGGGAGCATTCGGCGTGCGGCAGCCGTCGCCTGAGAATTCCCGGCGGTTCGATAATATTCGATTCATGACGCGCTAGTCGCGATCGACCAGAGGAAAATCAACCACAGAGGACACAGAGGTAGAAAGAGAATTAGCCGCCGAAAAGGCACAACAGGCACTAACCGAAAGACAGAAGCTGATCGTGCGGTTACTGTCTTGTGCTTCTTGTGCCTTTTTGTGGCTTAGTTAGTTCTTCCCCTGTGTCCGCTGGGGTTAGCTTTCTTCGGCGCCGAATGCAAAGTGAACACGCATGTTCCGTTTTCGCGCCGGTTTTCTGGAAACCGGAGAGAACCGCAGCCATTCACAATTCGTTATCATTTCAGGCAGTCATGGCCTGTTTATTGCCTTAATCAACATAGATGAGACACGCAACCAAGTCTCTGGGATCTCGTCTTTTGGCCAAAGCGCTGACCACGGCGCTGCTGGCCGGGTTCTGCTTTCCCACGATTGTCGCGCAGAGCAACAAAACTAAAGAGCAACCGAACGTCAAACGGGCGACGGCGTCTTCCGAGCTGGAACAACTCCGAAAGCAATACATCGAGACTACGAAGGAATATAAAGCCAGCCTGGAAAAGCTGATCGACTTGTACAAAGCCAGTGTAAAGAAAGCAGAAGCCCGCCGCGATAAGGCTAAAGAGCTTTTCAAAGAAGGATTGATTTCCCGGACTCAGTTTGAAGAAAGCGAACAGGCGCTGGCGGACGAGCAACTCAAGATCGCCGGCGTTGAGAATCAGATGAAAGGCGCCGAGACGCAGATCTCGCAAACGTTGCTGGAAATGGAAGGTGAAAAGGAAATTGCCCGGCTGCGCCTGAAGCCAAAAGGCGGATTGATTCAGACGACGTCATTCATTCGCTACACCGGCGCCGGCAGTTGGGCCATCTCGCAGGCCGGCAAGCTCGAGATGTTCTTTCAACAGACTTTCAAACGTCCCCTGCCGATTGCTGTTTTCGGCCAGGGCGCAATTCACAATCGCTGGCATTTGGATCACCGCAATGCGATGGATGTTTCACTGCATCCGGATGGAGCTGAAGGCCAGGCGTTGATCGATTTCATGCGGCGCAATGGCATCCCCTTTTCGGCATTTCGCGGTGCGATTCCGGGCGTCGCTACCGGGCCCCATATCCACATTGGCCGGCCATCACATCGGTACTGAAGGCACGAACGGCGACCGTCCATTAACAAATCCTGCACGCGAGGCGCGCTGCGCACGCAGTTTCTCAGCCGCAATCTTCAGAACTTCCCGCACCTGCTGATCCCAGTATTGCCAGTTGTGATTGCCCGGTAGTTGCCGGTACTCGTGCGCGATCTTTTTCTCATGCAGGAGCGCCGCGTATCGTGCGTTATCGCTGGCGAGCACGTCTTCGGTTCCGCAGTCGAGATAAAAGTATGGCAGCGCAGATATCCGCGCGGCTGAGGCGCTGCGCGCGAGTTGGTGGATGTCATTTGCCTTCCGCGTGTCTGAACCCATGGGGCCAAAGACGCTGAACACGGAATCGCGGATGGGCTTGAAGTCCTTCAATTCTTCTTCAGTCCAGGAGGCGGGACGCAAAGCGCCGCTCATCGATCCGGCAAAGGCGAACGTCGCCGGGTACTTCAAACCAAACTTCAGCGCGCCGTATCCGCCCATCGACAAACCGGCAACGCCACGGCCATAGCGACTGTCGATTGTGCGATAACGCTTCTGCACGTCGGGAAGCAGTTCCCTGATGAAGTAACTCTCGTACTTATCGCTCGCGACCGTCGCGCTGTCTGTGTACCAGCCATCGTTTCCTTCCGGCATGACGATGATGATTCGATACTGCGAAGCGTAATCCGCGACATTCGAACGGGTCAGCCAGTCTGAGTAATGACCGGTCAATCCGTGGAGCAGGTAAAGAACCGGATAGCGAGTTACCCGTGATGCGCGGTAGTCCCCCGGCAACACAACGTTGTATGGAAGTGTCTTGCCGACCAGCGTGCTGTGAAACTGAACCGTCTCAAC
>DASUTF010000042.1:0-2047 GCA_036374695.1 Pyrinomonadaceae bacterium | reverse complement strand
GACGTCAAAAAAGTCGGGCGTCTTCAAATGCGTGGTCAGACGATCTGTGTCGGTCACAATTGAGGTCGTGTCGATGTCGATCGTCACACGGCTTTTGTCCACGCCTTCTTTGGCAAGTTCAATTGTGCCGCTGAACTGTTTGAACGAGCCGTTATGACTCCCGGTGACTTTCGATCCCACGAACTCAATTTTCGAGTTCTCAGGGTTGATCGCAAGCGTCTCAGCGCCGGCAGGTTTAGCAGTGTCTGGCGTCTGAGTGGCTTCGGAGACCGTCGCGTGCGGTTTGTCGTCAGCGGGATTGGCGCACGACGCACTCGCCACTGCAAAGGCCAGCATAAAGATCGCAAGATATTTTCTCATTCTTAAAGTTGTTCCTTTCGGTTTTGCCTTTGAAGCTTCGCACACCACGCATGTTGTTCCCAATTCGAAATTGAAAGCAAAAGCTCACAAATACGACAGCCACCAATCTCGACGGCGCGCTTTTACACCGGCGAACCACTTGCACAACGGATACAACAGCAGCACTCCAATAATCCAACAGAGGTAAACTACCCAAATCGGAAAACCGATTCCGGTCGGCAGATTCGTGAACTTGTCCACGGGACTCGCGAATTGCCACGCGACGGGCTGACCGGCAATAAGTCCGGCGATAACTCCAATCAGGTGCGCGGTGTACCACTGAAGCAGATAGAAGAACAGGGGCACGCGGCCGAAGGTCACAAACGCGTCGCGCAGTCGGCCGACGAGAGATTTTCCTGAGGCAATCGCCGCGGGGAGTTGTTCGAACAATGCCAAAGCCATTATCGAAGGACCCAACGTCATCAAGAGGAAAAGTAGCGACGGCGGATACTTTGAGGTGTTCAGGAAAGACATCACCGTGAGCAGCGCGTTCTTCTGGGAAGCCCATTTTGATGGATCACCGTAGAGATTGACCGCCCGCAAGGCAAAGAACAAAGCGGTCGCAACGCCCCCAATGATCAGAAGCCAGCGCCGCCGTTCACGCGCATCTTTCGTGTACAACACGCCGAACGCATAGCCCACCGCCATCACTCCAATCCACGGAATCAACGAGTAGATGACGACAACCACGGGACTTGGATCGCCAAGGATTGGAAATGCCTTGAAGGGCGATTGATGCAGAATGATCCAAAGCTTTTGCCCGAACGTCGGCACCGCCGTTCCCGGGCCGTTCCATCCAGGTACTTCAAACCTATCGAGCAGGTTATGAAGCGCGATCATCAGCAGGCCGAACCCGGCGATCACTCTAACCGGTAAATGAATCAGCGCGGCGAGCACGATCATCGAGACACCGAGCACCCAAATGACCTGGAGCATCGCCAGCAGACGAATGTCGAAGTTGAACCATACGCCCCACTTCACGATCGTCAGCTCAAGCAGGATCAGCCAAAGCCCGCGCGTGGCCAGAAACTTCGAAAGCTCCTTCTTACTCTTACCGCGCGACAGTTGCAGATACGCTCCGGTGCCGGCGAGGAAAACGAAGACGGGCGCACAGAAATGTGTAATCCAGCGAGTGAAGAACACCGCGGGCGTCGTCTTTGTGAGGTCAGTCGGATCGAAATTGAACGCGCCAGAGTGGACGAAGTCGCGCGTGTGATCGAGCATCATGATCACCATCACGATGCCACGCAGCAGATCGATCGAATCGATCCGGCGGCGTTCGGGCTTTGCCGGTTCCGGATTCACTGCGCCTGCGGGTTGCGGCGCTGCCGCTTGTTCAGCCATCAGAATTCGCTCGCGTGATGTACTCGGAAAAGCGCGCGGAGTTTATCGCAGAACGCGAGCGAATTCGAGGCACAACGACGAGGCGGGGCAGTAGCCCGACCGTGAGGGAGGGCGCAAATGCGGTGGAAAGGAGCCTCTCGAACGCCAGGACACGAAGCCCCCAGGTTTGATGGGACGGTGTGCTGCTGAAAAAAAACAGCCTACTCTACCAGGACGACAGCTTCACCTTTAACCACCGCCTCCTCGCGCTGATTAGTGCAGACTGTTTCCAGCGTCACGATTGGCTTGTCCGGGCGAACCGATG
>DASUTF010000041.1:0-3051 GCA_036374695.1 Pyrinomonadaceae bacterium | reverse complement strand
AGCACTCTGCAGGATACAGAGCGCGACTTTTCCAAAGCGTCCGTGAAACGCGGGGCCGTCGAAGCTTTCCTCGGTTACGCGGCGTCGGACGTGCGCGTGTTTCGAAATCAGAAGCAACCATTCATCGGCCGGAAGGCCGCGATTGCGGCGTGGACGCCTCTCTCGACCGAGTGGAGCTGGACGACACAGTTCGTGGATGTTTCGACGTCAGGTGACCTGGGTTACAGCTATGGCCTTTATGAAATGCGCGACAAAGCCACGAACTCAATAGCCGAAACGGGAAACTACCTGCGCGTGTGGAAGAAGGTTTACGGCGCGTGGAAGCTGATCCTCGATCTCACCGATCCGCATCCGCCCGAGAAGAAGAGTTAATGGCCACCAAAGCTGCCCAACTGGTTCAACTGATCCGTTCGACGAAACGCGAGAAGCGTCTCGGGACAGTGATCCTGTTCGTGACCTCGCGTTGCAACTCACTGTGTCGCACGTGCTTTTATCACAACGAGCTGAACCAGCCGGGCGACATGACGTTCGCGCAAATCGAAAAGGTTTCGCGCACCATGCCGCCGATCACAGACCTCTGGCTTTCCGGCGGCGAGCCGACGCTGCGTCATGATGCTTCGGAGATCATCGACTTGTTTGTGCGTAACAATGGCGTGCAGCGATTAATCATTCCGACAAACGGACTGGTGAAGGACCGAGTGTGCGCGATCGTTGACGATGCGCTGGGCCGCCATTCCTCAATGCATTTGTATTTGAATGTTGCGCTCGACGGTTACGGTGAAACGCACGATCGCATTCGCGGCGTGCCCGGACACTGGCCGAAGACCCTCGACTGCATCGAAGCGCTTTATCCGCTGAAGGAAAAGTACGGCGAACGTTTGCGACTGAACGTGAACACTGTCGTCTGCGCGGACAACTACATGGAAATTGAGAAGCTCGGCGAATTCATGTGGCGTAACTACCGGCTCGACGGCCAGTATTTCAACATCGTTCGTGGCGAGACACTCGTGGGTGAAGAAGTAAAACAGGTGCCGCCGAGCGTGCTGCCCCGGATGTACGCGTACATTTCGCAATTGACGAAGCGTTACGGCGACCGGATGTTCGCGGACGACGACGCCTCGCGGCGCTTCGTGAAAAACGTCGCCTACGTAGGCACCATCACAACCCATTACCGAACTCAGCACGAGAACTTCGCGAAATCCACCGCCTGGCCATTTGCGTGTACGGCTGGTGAAACAATCGCCGTCATCGATTACAACGGCGATGTGCGCGCGTGCGAGTTGCGCGAGAAGTTTGGCAGCCTAAGGGATCACGAATACGATTTTGGCGCGCTGTGGGCAAGTCAGGAAAGAGCTGCGGAACTCAACGCAATCGATGGTGGCAAGGCGTGTTGGTGCACGCACGTGTGCTTCATTCACGACTCAATGCGCCATTCGCGGCGGGCTTTGCTGCTCGAGGGTCCGAAGAATTACGTCACGAGATCACATTGGGGCAAGGACTCTACCGCCTGATGTCCATTACAAGATCGTTTAGAGGCGGGCTACTGCCCCCCCGCGATATTTAAGAATTCAAGTTCATGCCTTCACGCACACCTGACGACGACAAAGAGGAAACCAACATCAAGTCGGGCATTGCCTACGGCGCGGCCGTGTCTCTCTTCGCTGCCGTAGTCGGCGGTCTGATCGTTGGTTGGCTGCTCGACCGCTGGCTCGGCACCAGCCCGTGGCTGCTGGTTGTTGGTCTAGTCCTCGGCGCGGCCGCCGGCTTTTACGAGTTCATTCGCGCTACTTCCCGGCTCAGCTAAGCGTCTTCTCGTTCAAATTGACTGAGACGCAACGCGCCCGGAAATTCCTCAACCAATGCGCCCAGCTTGTCGTCTAAAAGTATTGACCATGCGATCGCCCGCTGTGTATAGTCTTTCGAACCAGGGTGCATCGCCCGGTGGCCCCTCCACCAAGCAAAGTTGGCCCAGCCTCATCGCGTTTTAACGAGATTGTGAGTAGAGAGCCTACCCCTATGAGAGACCACGTCTGCTTGTTGCGCGGAAGTTTCGCCGCCATCTGTGCAAGTCTTCTGGTTTTCATCGCCGGCCCAATTCAAAAAGCTTGGGCAGCACCACAAAAGAGTCCGGTGCTGTATAGCGCCTCGAGTTCCTCGACCCGAGCCGTCGCGCTCGAGTCGGTGACGTTGCGCGCGGAGCCGTTTCAGTTGACGTCGGACGGTTATTTTGGCGCCGGCGATACACGAACGCGCATCGCGCTGTTCGGCACCGACTTCGAGTTTCTACAAGGTGAGGGCGCGAACGCCCTGAGCGCGGACGCGCAGGATGCAGCCGGAAAAATCTATCCGCTAAATGTTGAGTACGTCGGCACCGTTCCGAATTTCGACGGCGTTTACATGGTGATCGTGCGTTTGAACGATTCGATGGCGTCGAACCTTGGCGACGTGTTGCTGCGTCTGCGGCTGCATGGAATGGCGAGCAATCGCGTGCGCGTCGCCGTCGGACAAGTTGGCGGCGGACCGCCGGACGATTTTCCGGGCGTGGGAACGCCGGCGCCGGCAGCACCTCCGGGCGCAGCGTCGCCGCTCACGCTCGCGCAGTATCAGGCGCAATACGACAGTCCGAGTTTTCCAGACGACGCGGACATCATTAGGTTCCTCGAACAATCATCGTGGGGTCCCAGGGGTGACGGATCGGATTTCAACCAGGTCCGCTCGATGGGAATCAATGCGTACCTCAACCAACAATTCAACGAGCCGGTAGCTAACATTCCGAAGGGCTCCAACTATCCCGACTTGGCCTTTCCGTCTGACGATTCCAGTCAGGGCTGTCCAGGCGGAAGCCCCTCTACTTGCGTACGAGATAATTACTCGCTGTATCCCGTTCAGAAGACGTTCTTCACAAATACTCTGTCAAGACCCGATCAGTTGCGCCAGCGAGTTGCTTTCGCGCTTCACCAGATTACCGTTTCTTCTGGTCTTTCCCCGCTCGACCGTCCCAGTTGGGAAACAATGTACTTGCAAGTGCTTGATCGAGGAGCATTTGGTAAT
>DASUTF010000040.1:0-8977 GCA_036374695.1 Pyrinomonadaceae bacterium | reverse complement strand
CGTTCCGCATAGCGAATCGGAATTGCTTTCGTCGGCACGCCCGGACTGACGACAAGCAAGTCAATCTGATCGAGCAGTCAGGAAGGCGGATCGCCTTCAATCAAACCGACGCCTCCAGTTTTCAAATCCAGCGCTGCCTGCGACCATTCATTCAGCGGCTTGCGATCGGTCAGCGCTACAGTTGCGCCTCGCCCCGTCAAAAATCGCGCGCTGGCAATGCCGCTGCGCGCCGCGCCGATAACGAGAACCTTCTTGCCAGCGACCTCAAAGCCATTTTCCATCTACAGTTTTCATTTCTCATTTGTCATTTAGCTCCTGCATACCATTCGCCGCTCGACCCCGTTTCTGAATGTCAAATGACAAATGAAAAATGACAAATGGAAAATCTCGTGTCGTACGTCCCGGCGTTACCGCAACTTAAGCGTCGACAGACTCAACAGCGCAAACAAAATCGCCAGGATCAAGAATCGAAAGACAATCTTCGGCTCTTTCCACCCCACCATCTCGAAATGATGATGCAAAGGCGTCATCTTGAAGATGCGCCGCCCGGTACCGCTGGTGCGTTTGGTCATCTTGAAAACGGCAACTTGCAGCATTACTGAGCACGCTTCCATGACGAACACGCCGCCCACCATCAGCAACATGAATTCCTGCTTTGTCAGGACCGCGATGGTGCCCATCGCGCCGCCGATCGCGAGGCTGCCCACGTCGCCCATGAAGACTTCCGCCGGCGGCGCATTGAACCAAAGAAACCCGAGACTCGCGCCGGCTAACGCACCACAAAACACCGTCAGTTCGGCCGCTTGCGGGCGATGTGTCAGATCAAGATAGACCGCCCAACGCGCGTCGCTGCTCAAATAAGTAAATGCCGTCAGCGCTGACATCGCGATGAAAGTGACGCTGATCGCCAAGCCGTCGAGCCCGTCCGTCAAATTCACCGCATTCGTCGATCCCAGCAGCACGATGATAATCAGCACCAGATAAAGCCATGGCCCGATATAGCTGATGCTGGTCATGGGATTCGGATCCGCCGTCTCTTTGAAAAACGGTATGCTGATATTCCACGAGTACTTCGTGGCAAAGTATTGCGTCGAAATATAAAGCGCCAGCCAAATGCCGACTGCGATTATCAATTGCAGCGCGAGTTTTTGACGGCCCGTCAGACCCAAACTTCGTCGCCGGACCAGCTTCAAATAATCGTCCGCGAAACCGACCGCGCCGAAAGCCAATGTGGCGAAAACGATGATCCAAACGTAAAAGCTCGACAGCCGCGCCCATAACAAGGTCGAGATGATGACAGAAGCGATGACCAGCAACCCGCCCATCGTGGGCGTGTCGCGTTTGGCGATGTGCGCTTGCGGCCCTTCCTCGCGAATCTGCTGACCGATGTTCCAACTTTTTAACCGTCCGATGACCTGGCTCCCGAATAACAACGACATCAGCAAGGCCGTAATCGCCGCCCACGCCGTGCGAAACGTAACGTACTGAAAAACATTCAGACCTTTTACGAGATACCACTCGCGGTCCTTGAAGTGGCCGAAGATTAGTTCGTAAAAGATGTAATAAATCATTCAGGTCGTCGTCAGTTGTCCGTGGTCCGTTGTCGGTCGTCGCGAGTATTGCGCGCAACTGACAATCACTGATCCCCACCCACCAATGGAAAAGCTTGTTTGAGGGCTTTCACCACTTTATCCGTTTCGACGCTGCGCGAGCCTTTGACTAAAATCAAATCGCCTTCGCGAACTTCATCGACGATCGCGGCTGAAGCTTCAGCCGCGGACTGAAAAAAGCGCGCTGAGGGCAGTCCGGCTTCCTGCGCGCCCGCGACGATTTCGCAGCCCAAACCGCGCACACCCCAAAGGATGTCAACACCCAGTTTGACGATCTCGCGCCCTACTTCGCGATGCATTTCCGGAGCATCAGGACCGAGTTCCATCATCTCGCCGGCGATAATCACGCGACGCTTCACCTGCTCGCGCGCTTCGGCGACGGTGCGCACCATGCTGATCAAGGAACGGGGGTTCGAATTGTACGAATCGTCAACCACCGTGAATCCCGCCGCGAACTCTGCGATTTCGCCCCGCATCTTCGGCGGCCTGGCGGAGCCTAAAGCATCGGCGATCAGCTCCGGTTTGATCTTCAACACCGTTGCCACCGCTGACGCCGCCAACGCATTCATTAAGTTATGCCCGCCCGTCATCGGCAACTTCGCCGCCGCTTCGCCTTCCGGCGTCCGCAACCGAAACTGGATCGATCCGAAACGTGACATGTCGATGTCCCGCGCCATCACGTCGGCCTCATTCTGAATGCCGAACGTTAGCACCGGCCCTTCTGTTTTTGACTTCATCTGCATCACTAATTCGTCATCCGCGTTAAGGACTGCGGTGCCGCCGGGTTTTAGCCCTTCAATCAGTTCCGCCTTCATCGCGGCAATCGTTTCGATCGTGCCGAGATGCTCGAGATGCACCGGCGCCACCATCAATTCAACTCCGACGTCCGGCGGCGTCATTTGCACGAGGCGCCGAATCTCGTGCGTGGGCGAGGACATTCCCATTTCCAGCACCGCGAGATCGTAATCCTGCGGGCGCCGGCCGCGGCTGACCATCTGCAAAACTGACAGTGGCAGTCCGAGGCCGTTGTTATAATTGCGTTCACTCTTAAGTACCCGGTGACCAGCGCAAGCGAGCACATGCGCCGTTAATTCCTTGGTCGTCGTCTTCCCTGCACTACCCGTGATGCCGATGACAGGTCGCGCCCATTGCTCGTAAACTTTTCGTGCCAAAGTTTGCAGGGCAGCGATTGCGTCATCAACGATTAGCAGGCGATCGACTAAGCCATCGAACGTTGTGTCGCTGGTCACTCGATCACGACGCGCGACCGCCGCGATGGCGCCGCGTTCGAATGCCGACTGAATAAAGTTATGAGCGTCGGCAAATTGGCCGTTGAATCCGGCGCGTTCGTAATCGGGTTGAGATAAAGCAAAAAAGAGCTCGCCCGGTTCGGTCGTGCGCGAATCAATTGAGAAATCGAGTATTTCTTTGTCAAAGAGCTCGGGACGCAGCCGGTTCGTGTCTGCACCCATTAACTCCGCTGCCGTTTGAATGTTCACATCTTCATTATGTGTCAGAAGCCCGACCGGCAGGGAGGGCAACTTGCCAAAACCAGCCCTTGCTTGCGCGCGGGCTTCTGACACGGAGCTCGTAGGCGGGCGGTAACCCGCCGCTAAACATTCCCGCTAGGGTCCGCGGCCAAATTCAACCCGTACGGTTTGTCCGGAACCTACCTCTGCGCCGGCCGGCGGAAAATGACGCAGCGCACGGCCTTCGCCTTTTGCTTCCAGCTTCAATCCAAGTTGCGCGCAGGTGCGCCAGACGTCACGAACGCTCTGCCCGCGCAGGTCCGGCATTAGCGGCGCGCGTTGGGTCGCTACCGCCAAAACAACTTCGCTTGAGCGACCACTGAAACTCTTCGGCGCCACTTGCGGCAGGGTCGCTTCGCGTTGCTGCTCATTTTGAATTGCCTGCTGGATCTCCTGCGGCGACGGCTTCTGAGTTTGCGCGATCAATTCACTGGCGCCTTTCGTCTCCACATCGGGAGTCACGTTCAACTCTGGAAGTATCTGCTCCGCAATTTCACGGAACACCGGGGCAGCCACATCGCCGCCATGGTAGGCGCCCTGCGGCTCGTCGATTACCACGATGATCACGACCTCCGGATTGCTTACCGGCGCAAAGCCTACAAAAGATCCGATGAACTTCGTGGACGAGTACGCGCGCGTTTTCGGGTCGATTTTCTGCGCCGTGCCCGTCTTGCCGGCCGCGGAATAGCCTTCGACCTGGGCCAGTTTAGCGGTGCCGCGCAACGTCACCCCTTCCATCATGCTGCGCAACTCTTCGACGGTTTCGGCCTTCAGGGCCGGTCGCATTTCTGGCTGTGCGCGAAAGAGGACCGACCCGTCGGGCGAGCGCATCTCGCGCACCACGCGCGGCTTGACCCAATTGCCGCCATTCGCGATCACCGAGTACGCCACCGCCATTTGCAGCGGTGTCACGCCAATCTCCTGTCCCATCGCGATCGAGCCGATCGATGACGGCTGCCAACGATTCAACGGCCGCAGAATTCCCGCTGACTCACCGGGCAAGTCGATGCCGGTGCGCGAACCAAATCCCAATCGCCGCGAGTAGTCGTACATCGCCTCGTTGCCGGCGAGCAGCGCCAGCTTGATCGCGCCGACGTTGCTGGACTGCGCCAGCGCGTCAGCCACCGTCAGTACTCCGAATGGTTTGTGATCGTGAATCAGACGGCCCGCGACAGTTATCTCTCCCATCTGACAGTTGATTTTGTCTTCGGGAGTCACGAGACCCTTCTCGAGCGCCGCCGAGTAGGGAACAACTTTGAACGTCGAGCCCGGCTCGTAGATGTTTTGCAGAGCCCAATTCGCGCGCACCTCAGGCGCGTCCTTGCCCGGCTGATTTGGATCGAACGTCGGAGCATTCGCCATCGCCAGAATCTCGCCGGTGTGCGGATCCATCACGATCGCGGTACCGGATTTCGCGCGGGCGCGCTCAACCGCGCTGGACAGCACCTGCTCGGTTCGAAATTGAATCGTTTGATCGATTGTGAGAACGACCGTCTGGCCGGGAAGCGGCTGAACTTCGTAGCTATCGAAAACGCGGCGCTCTTTGGATCCGTCGCGCTCCATATAAACCTTGCCGCCTTCGCCGCGAATTTTCTCGTTGTAAACCTGCTCGACGCCGCTCAGGCCAATTTCATCAGTCCCGACAAAGCCGAGCACATGAGAAGCAAGAGTCGAGTTGGGGTAGTAACGCTTTGGCTCCTTGCGCGAATAAACACCGTCGAGAGCCAGCGCGTCCAGCTTGCTCGCTCGCGGCAGGTCGAGCCGGCGGATAAGCCAGATAAATTTCTTGTTGGATTCTTTGGCCGTGCTGATCTTTGCGATCAGTTCATCTTTGTTAAGGTCAGTAACCGAAGAGATTTTTCGCGCGGTCTCGTTTACGTTTTGAATTTCGCGCGGGTCCGCATAGAAGGATGCGGTGTCAACGCTGCGTGCCAGCTCGCGGCCTTTGCGATCGAGGAGCAGGCCGCGTGTCGGACTGGTTTCAACTGTCCCTAGTTGCTGGTTCCTGGCGCGCGTGGCGAGTTCGGTGTGCCGGCTGATTTGCAGCTGTACCAGTCGCAGTCCAACAATGGCCATCCATGCTACGAGCCCCAGCGCCACGAACATGGCGCGGCGTCGCGGGTCGGCGGCTTCTCTGTCGATGGCCGTAGCACGAAGGGGCATTCAAGTCTCCGGAACAGGTTACGCGGCGTGGCACGCGCATCTTGCGCGTGAGTTCCACGGGCGAGACGCCCGTGCCACAACTCAGATTGGCTTGCGCTGCGACTTTGCCGCCGGCCTGGCGACGGCTTTCGAGTTCTTTTCAGCTTCTCGTTTCGCCGGCTTCTCGTCCGGAAGAACCGTCAGCATCTTAACCGTCCGCGAGTTGTTCGTTCCCTGCCGCAGCGGATCAATTTGCGCCGGTTGCAGCGTCTGCAATCCGAGCTGCTTAGCTAATTGTTCCAGCCGCACCGGACTCGCGGCTTCTTCACGTTGCAGTTTCAGTCGCCGCTGGGCTTCCGCCAGTTGATCACGCTTGCTGCGAAGCTTCTCAGTTTCATAGCCGAACTTAAGCGCAGCGAAGTGTTGTCGTCCCGCGTAGACAAAACCGCACGCCAGGACGAGCCCAACCACGAGCAGTAAGCCGAGTCGAAAGAAAGCATCTTTCTCCTTCTCGCGACCGACGGGTGCATTTCGATGTTTCGAGGGTAATCGCCGAACCATATCCGGGTCTCCTGAATTGGCCTTGCTTTAGAAAAACCGGAAGAGGAACTAAAGCCTGGCCGCTATTCTCAACTTCGCGCTGCGAGCTCGGGGGTTCTCAGCAATTTCATCTTCGGTCGGGGTCAGCGGCCGCCGCGTCAAAATTTCGATTACCTTGCGCGCTCCGCAAACGCATTGCGGCAGGCGCGGCGGACACTGGCAACGACCGGACAGCTTCAAAAGCGTTCGCTTGATAATGCGATCTTCAAGCGAGTGAAAACTGATTACCGCGAGACGGCCGTGCGGCTCTAAAGCATCAAACGCGTCAGCTACGAATTGGTCGAGGCCTTCGAGCTCGCGATTGACTGCGATGCGCAGCGCTTGAAACGTGCGCGTGGCTGGGTGGATCCTCCGCTTTTTACCTCCGATTGCGCGTTCGACCAACTTAGCAAGTTCCGTGGTCGATGTTACCGGCTCGCCGGCTTCTCGCCTGGCGACGATGCGCCGCGCGATGCGTCGTGAGTGACGCTCTTCACCGTATTCAAAGATGAGGCGCGCAATTTCTACTTCAGAAAGACGACCGAGCAACTCTGCCGCCGTTTCGCCGCTCGACATATCCATACGCATGTCGAGTGGCGCTTCGTGCCGGAAACTGAATCCGCGCGAGGGCGAATCCAGCTGCAACGATGAAACGCCCAGGTCGGCAAGAATGCCGCGCACGGCTTTGACTTCCGCTGTCGCGAGGACCCGCGTAAGTTCACGAAAGTCAGCTCGTACGGCGCGAAAGCGGCCACCGAATTCCGCCAGTCGCTCTCTCGCCAGCCGAAGCGCTTCTTCGTCACGATCGATTCCCAGCACCTGCGCGTCGGGTGAAGTTCGCAGAATTGCTTCGCTATGCCCGCCCAGGCCTACCGTGCAATCCACAAACAACCCGCCGCGCTTGACTGCGAGCGACTCGATCGTCTCTCGAAGTAGCACGGGGCGATGGTCTTTGTGACTAAGCCCCTGCCCCCCAAAGGCCATTGCCATCACCACCGCCCCGTGATCTCGTTCAAAGAACTAACAGTGAGCTGCGAGCAGTTAGCAGTGAGCAGTCGATGCATTAATTGATGACGCTTCATCATGTGCGACTCACTGACATAAGTTTTCAAACGAACTGCTCTGTTGCTTACTGCTTACTGCTTACTGACTAGATTCCCAGTCGCGCAATCGCCGCTTCGTCTTCCTCCGTGTATGGATCCGCGAGCATGCGCTGCTGGAACTTGTCCAGCTCCCAAACTTCCAGGTACGACAAGTAACCGAGCACCGCGACGTCGCCGACAACCTGCGCGCTCTTTCTCAGCAGCGGGTGAATTAGGACGCGACCCTGCGTGTCCATCGCCGACTGCTGACCGTAGTAATTCGTTCTGTCAAGGAACTTGCGTCTTGCCGGATCCATTGAAGGCAGCAAAGACAAACGCTGCTCAATCGCTTCCCACTCCGGCATCGGGTAGATGCGTACGCAATCACCCGTTAAGCTGGTAACATACAGCGCCGCGCCGTACTTCTCTTCGACGTAACGACGAAACAGAGTCGGCACTTTGAGCCGGCCCTTGGAATCGATTCGCGCTGTGTAATTGCCTCGGAGCATCCGGGTCGAGACCTGAGATCAAAGGAGACGGCTCTACGAATTGCGCCAGTTTTGCTTCGGTTCGTGTCGTTGAGGCCACCTCGCTCCACTTCACTCCACCGGCGCATCCTACGCTGGTATCCAGGGGCTGTCAAGAGTTTTTACGGATTTTTTTGTGGTAGTCTGCGACGAGCGCACCGTGTCACTACCGGGAGCGGTAACGACGGGATCAAACGGCTACTAAAGGCCGAGCACATGAAACACGTGCGAGCCTTATTTAATAGCCGCTCGATCCGGTCACTACCGCTCCCGGTACTGACATCGCGTCGTAGCTCCTCTTAAGAACGCATAGTGACTGGAATCCTGGGACTGCTGGCCGTTGGGGCCGTCGCCGCGCTGGCCAATCTGGCTGGCGGACTGCTCGTAGCTTCATCCGGCGTTTATCGCCCCGGGGCGAAACTTCTCAAGTATCTCGTGGCGCTCGGCGCGGGCTTCATGCTCGCCGCGATCTTCATCGAGATCCTGCCCGAAACTTTTGTGCTCTGGTCCGGCTCCGGATCAAACCCTGCTGAAGGAATCGTCGGCGCGACGACTCTTCTGCTCGGCGGCTATCTCCTGATTCAACTCTTCGAACACACCGTCGCACCGCACTTCCACTTCGGCGCTGAGACGCATCCCGAACATCTGATGAAACCGTCCGCGGCTTACGCGGCGATTGGCGGTCTGACGATTCATACGTTCTTTGACGGCGTCTCGATCGCGTCGGCGTTTCTGGTGAACTTCCGCGTCGGGTTCCTGGTGTTCATCGCCATCATGCTGCACAAGTTGCCCGAAGGATTCACCGTCGCATCGATCATGCTGGCCTCCGGCCGTTCTCCGAAGAAAGCCGCGGCGGCTGCGTTGGCGATCGGCGCCGCGACGTTCGCGGGCGTGGCTGGCGTGGCGCTGTTGAGCGAGCGCATCGAAGGCGCGGTGGCTTACGCACTTCCCTTCTCTGCGGGTGTGACTTTGTACGTGGCGGCGAGTGACTTGATTCCGGAAGTTAATCGCGCGGAGGCGAAGAACCCGATTGTCTCAATCGCGGTGTTTGTGGGAGTCGCTTTGTTCTATCTGCTGCACGTAATGATTCCGCGGTGACGTCATTTGGAGCGCAGTCCCGACGCTTCGGGATTGCGGGTCGCGAGCATCTTGCCCACCTTTCCGGCAGGGATGCCGGGGTCACCGGATGGGTGCGTTCGACTAGAATCCGCGCGAGCTGCACATAGCGCAGTGATCGCAAGGCTTGCCACTCGGATCCATCGAACACTTCTTTTCGTTTTCGAAGAATTCAACCAACTCAGCGACGGTTGCTTCTTCAACGCCGAAGCGTTGTTGGCTGGGATGATCAACCGAATGCGGGTTCTCGTTAGCGAGCATCGCCGGCAGTCTGCCGAGCCAGGGCGATTGCGTCGCCGGGATGAACTGGAAAAACTCGGATGATGTTTTCGACGATTCCTTAGGCCGCTGTTCAATCGGAGGTGAAGGAGCAACTACCGACGACTTCGACC
>DASUTF010000039.1:0-16795 GCA_036374695.1 Pyrinomonadaceae bacterium | reverse complement strand
GATGTACACTTCGTCGCCACTTTCCAGCGCGACGTAATCAAAGTCCGGGTGCACAGCGATGCCGAGGTTGGCAGGCAGGGTCCACGGAGTCGTTGTCCAAATCAACGCAAACACTTTGCGGCCGGCGAGTGCCGGATCGATCTGCGCCGGGTCACTCTTCAGCGGGAACTTCACATAAACCGAGGGGCTCGTGTGCTGGTCATATTCAACTTCGGCTTCGGCGAGCGCCGTTTGATCGTGAATGCACCAGTAGACGGGCCGCGCGCCTTTGTAAACGAAGCCGCGCTCAACGAAGCGCGCGAACAGCCGGGCCGTCTCAGCTTCGTAATGATCGGACATCGTGCTGTAGGGATTTTCCCACTCGCCCAGGATTCCGAGCCGCTGAAAATCCTTCGTCTGACGTTTGAGCGCATTCGCCGCAAATTCACGACACGCGCGCCGGATGCTCAGCGCCGGCATGTCCTTTTTCTTTTCGCCCAGCTTGCGCTCAACGTGCAATTCAATCGGCAGTCCGTGACAGTCGTAACCCGGCACGTACGGCGCGTCGTAACCGAGCATCGTGCGTGATTTGACGATGAAGTCTTTCAGGATCTTGTTCATCGCGGTCCCGAGATGAATGTCCGCGTTCGCGTAAGGCGGCCCGTCGTGAAGGATGAATTTCTCGGCGCCCGAGCGAGCTGCGCGAATCCGCTCGTACAGCTTCATGTCCGCCCACTTTTTCAAACGCGCGGGCTCGGTCTGCGGCAGATTGGCCTTCTGACCGAAACTGGTTTTCGGCAGATTGACAGTCTTTTTCAGGTCGAGTGTGGCTTCTTCGGTGGCCATGTTTGACTAACTAATCAAAGGCGAAATAGTAACAGATTTAAGAGACATCGGTAGACTGGAGCGCAAGCGTCTCGCTTGCTCTTCAGTGCGACATCCACTTACGACTGCAAGCGGGACGCTTGCGCTCCAGTCTCTCGTCTCCTCTCGCAAAGGAAAGAGGGTACAAACAAAAAGCCCGAACCATGTTTTCGAGACGATGGTCCGGGCTTTCAAGCCTTCTGATGTTCTCTGCGTGTTTAGCCGATAAACATCTCATCGTCTCCGTAGCTGCGGTCAATTGGGCTGGGCGACGGCGCAACTAAAACTTCCAAACCACGCCGCAAGCCCGCAAGTATCGCCGCCAGCTCGCGGGCCGGCTCGATCACTTTCCGTTGAATGAATTCAGTCGTCGTCGCCACGCGATCGTGAGTCGTATCAATCGCGCGACTGACCAGTTCGACCTTCTCTTTTGCCATTTCGGCGGTATCGTCAACGAGCAGCGTCAAGCCGCGGACCTCTTCTTTGATCAGCGCGGCCGATTCGGAAAGGTGCATCGTCGCCGTCGAGAGATGGCCGGACATGACGTTGACCTGCTCGGCAATCTGACGGCCCTGTACCGCGATCTTCTGACCCTCTTCCGTCAGCGCGTTCGCGCGCGTTATCAACGGATCGAGTTTCTCTTCGACGCGATTGACGGTCTTGACCGCCCGCTTCACGGACACGGCAATCGCGATCAGCGCCGCGGCAATCACAAGGAAAGACACGGCGATGATCCCGGTGATGATGACCAACCAGAAGAGGGGATCGTTCGCGTTCATACTTACATCGACTTCTCAGGCGTGTAGGTCGGCGCGGCTTCCGTGCGGCCGGAGAGTTCCGTCTTGCGCTTCTCTTCGACGTACGCTTTCTTACCGGCTTCAACGGCGGCGGCCAGTGAACCCGCCTGAGACGACACGGTGTCCTTCGTCTTGGCTACGACCTCGCCGGCCTTCGCCGATGCGGTGTCATACAACTCAGTAGCGCGTTCGCGCGTCGCTTCGTAGTACTCGCCGGCGGTTTCGCGCGCGGTGTCGTAAAGCTCAGTTGCCTTGGTGCCGAGTTGCTGAGCTGCCTCTTTCGATTTGTCGATGCCTTTGCGTGTGGCGTCGGCGATGTCGCTGCGCAGTTCTTCACCTGACTTCGGCGCAAACAACAGCGCCAGCACGGCGCCGATGCCCGCGCCCACCAGGAAATACGTTAGGCGGGTCGAAATCCCGTCCCCATAGTCACGATCGTTACCCATAACAATATCCTTTCTAGAGAGGCGAATCCCTGTGGAATCCGCCAGTAAATTCAAGTTTTTTGGATGATGGCTGCTCGCGACTATAACAAAGCCGTCAAGGCTGCGCAAGGAAGTGCCCTTTCGGGGTACTGTCCTGGTTTTAGTTTTCTCTGCGCTTTCTCAGCGACCTCGGCGTCTCAGCGGTGAAATAATTTGGCTCAAAACACTCACCGCTGAGACGCCGAGAACGCAAAGACCGCGCAGAGGATATTTAACTTAGGACATCCGCTACATGAATTGTAAGCGCGTACTGATGATCCAGATGACAGTCGCGGCGAGAATGATCGAGCCGAACAGCAACGTCAGCAAAAACGCGGCGACCCCGCCCACAAACAACCAGTCGGTGACGCGACCTTGCTGTAAATCCGTGGGCGAAACTGTCGCGCGGGCGCGCAGCAAATTCAGATTACGAATGTTCGGCTTCCACCAAATCGCGAAGAGGTCGCCGGCCAGGGGAACAAGACCGCCGATGAAATAGATCGCGATGTTAAGCGCCATCCGCAGCAGCGTGATCTTTGGCACCCGATAACGAACCGCTGAAACCAAAAGGTAGAGCGCGATGATCGAAGTCGCCACATCTCCAATGCCCGGGACCAGATCGAGGATGGCATTCAAGCCAAACCGCCAACCCAGGGCGGGCACACGAAACTGGTTGTCCATGAACTGGCTGAAGACTTCCAGCTCACGCTCGACTTGAATCGTGGTCGGTTTCAGAACGCGGTCGCGCGTTGGCTTTGCCTCGATCTGATTGTAAGCGCGCATTGCCATTAAGAGTTTTCCTGCCTACTGCCCTCTGCCTACTGCCGCCTGGCTTACCTTATCCTTGTCATCTGCTGCCAAAAAAATCTGCCGACGCGAGAGAATACGTTGCCGCCCGTTTTCGGATCTTTCACCGGCAGACCCAGCTCGGCGGCGAGTTTTGGATCCGGCGGCGCAATGTCTTCATCGCCATTCTTACTCGACAACCAACGATCAAAAGTACGGCTGACGGTCCGTCTTTGTTCGACCGAGGCTTCGGCGACTACGGCGCCGCGCAAATCGTCCATCTGCGCGATTTCAAATCTGTTTGCGGTGTAATACCTGGTGAGCGCGACAGAAAACTTCTCGTCGCCAATCATTTTTCGCAGCGCTTCAAACATCAGCGCGCCTTTACCGATAACAATTGCTGCGTATTGAAACGAATTCCGGTACTCGCGCGCCGCGCGATTTGCCTCCAGGTCTTCGCCGCCGAATGTCCGGTAGAGCTTGTAAACGCCGCGCAGCTGTTCCTCCAACGCGACTTCAGCCTTCTTTTCACCGTGAACTTCGCGGTAGTAAAGCAGCGCCGACCAGTTGGCCAGCGCCTCATCGAGCACCGGCTCGCGGCCTGGATCGTTGCCCACGACCGTCCCCCACCATTGATGTGCGACGACATGCGCGACTGTCCATTCCAGACTCTCTTCTACCGACGCCCGCTGTTCACGAATGATATCCGGCATGCTGCTGACCGCCGGCGAATCAAAATCCAGGTAAAAAGCGCTGGCGATTGCCGCGAAGCCAGAGAACTCCGCGTTGCTCAGCGTGGCCACCAGCGGCGCGTCAACCAGGCTGATCATCCGCAGCGGCAACGGGCCGATCCGCCTGACATAAACGTTCACCGCGTCCGCCGCGATGTTCAGGGCCCGCCGCGCAGCCGTTTCGTGCTCAGTGCGATAGATCGAACGAATTGTGATGCCGCTGATAACGCGCTGTTCCGCGCGCATGGTGCTGCCGGCGACGACTACAAAGTCACGCAGGTTCTCGGCGACAAATATCGCGGTTGTTCGCCCATCCTTGCTGGTAACGCTGGATGCCTCGACCGGGGTGAAGACTGAAACGCCCTGTGGACCATCGATCGTCACTTGATAATCAGCAACATCTGCGACGACCGAGTCGCCGATGCTCGGCTCCATGCGCCGCACCCAGTCGTCACCGGCGCGGGCCGCGAGGACCGGGTACCAACTGCCAAGCAACAGAACGCCACGACAACGAAAATTGATTCCGCGTGCGCGGCGCATCTCGCGTGCGCTGCCGATCGCGGCGCTGACCTGTTGCATGACATGCGCGACCAGGCCCGTTTCTTCCGGGTCGATCTCCGGCGCCGAGCCTTTGAAGGTGATCACGACTTCGGTCGCGGCTTTTGGCGCGATCAACTCGCGGAGGTTGACCCGCAAGGTTGTGTCCTGATCCTCCAGTGTAAATGGGACGGGGGCATTCGTGTCTGCGGTGCGGACCTCCAGGACTTCGAGCCGAGGTTCGTCGGAAACTGCTTCACCGCTCTCAGTCTTTTTCGGCGGCAAATAGCCGGGCACCCGTAGATTGGAGTACAGGTGAAAGTACAGGGTTGAGGTAGCGCGAGTCCCTCGATTGACGAAGCGCACGCGTTCCGTTCCGGTGTAGCTGCGCTTGTCGAAGTCGAGCGTGAGCTGAATATCGTAACGAGTGCGTTCGGTCGTCGTTTGAGTTTGGGCGAAAAGGGACTTACCACAGAGGACACAGAGAAGAAGAACACACAATGAAATGTTCAACCGTATTCTGGTGTCCTTGCTCTTTGCGAATGTTCCTGGCGGTCTTTGCGCCTTTGCAGGGGAAACTAGCAGCCGGTTCACGCAAAGACGCAAAGGCGCAAAGTAACGCAAAGAAGAATTATTAAGGCACTTCATTATCAATTTATGTTCGTCCTCTGTGTCCTCTGTAGTTCAAATTACCTCTCATTCACGATCACTCTGACAATCCGATCGCCGCGCGCGATCCGGTCGACAACTTCCATTCCGCGGATGACCCGGCCAAATACCGTGTAGCCACCGTCGAGATGTGGTTGCGGCGAATGCGTCACGAACCACTGCGAGCCGCCCGTATCTTTGCCTGATAAAGCCATGCCCACAGAGGCACGCTCGTAAGGCACTTCATTGATCTCACAACGAATCGTGTAGCCGGGCCCGCCGTTTTGATCGCCGCGCGGATCGCCCGCCTGCACGACAAAGTTCGGCACAACGCGCGGGACCGTCTGTCCGTTGAAGTAACCGCGCTTTGCCAGCTGAAGAAAATTATCCACGTTCAGCGTGGCTTCTTCTGGGAGGAACTCGATCGTGAACGAGCCTTTGCTGGTGACAACGGTCGCCGTCGGTTTCTTTCCGATGCGCGCCATCGCTCGTCGATAGTCCGCTTCCGTGTTCCGTGTTTGCACTGTCCCGATGCGATTTGAAAAATCGCCGACATTGTTCGCTTTCAGCAGCGAGACAGCTCGGCGTCGCAGTAGATGGTCTTTCGACTCCAGCGCAGTCTTAATCGCGTCATTCGCGGCTTGGTTCTTCTGTTTAGCCAGCGCGCCCAGGATCGCCAGCGCCGCATCGTTGTCTGCGTCGCGCATCGCGCGCGGCAACGCCTGAATCAACGTCCTCGTATTCACTTGGCTCGGCGGTTGTTCGCCAAGCAGCTCAGCCGCCGTGGCGCGCACGATTACATCGTTGTGCCTGAGATGATCGCGAAGAACAGGCTCCAAGTCGGCAGGCTTAAACGCCGCGTACGCCTGTAGCAATGGCGAAAGTTCGACGTCTTTGACGCACCGACGCACGGGCGACTGCCGCAGGCCCATGCCTTCAAGTTTGCACAAGATGACGTCGTGCAACCATGACGGTATGAATTGAGCGCTGCGATCAACTGCCGGATGGTCTTTCTTTATGGTCGCGATTTCCTGCAGTCCGGCGGCAAGGGTCCGAAAACTTAATACGCCAAATCTCAACTCCTCAGTCACATACATCTCGGGATCGATGCGCGCCATCGCAACTTCGACTTCAGGAGATCTTGCCTCGACAGCAGCACGAACGGCGCGCAAAAATTGGATTGCGTCTGCCGAGCGGGAATCCTTCATGAGAACTCCTATCGTCGTCGCAATCTCAAGAAGTTCGTTGCGTGGTTCAATCGGGAATGTCTGGCGCCCTTCTAAGAGTTTCAGCGCATCGCGACCGCGCTCGATTAACGGCTGAACAGCGCGCTGATCCTTTAAGCTCGCCAGAGACCGGATCGCGCTAATACCGACGCGCGAATCCGCATCGTGCAGCGCGCGATCAAGTAGCAAGTCGTAAGCCTGTTTGTCTTCGGTTGCCCCGAGGACCCGCGCGGCGTTCGCACGCACGATTGGATCGTTGTGCTTCAGCAACTCGCGCGCTTTGTCGTTGCCTTCCTTCAAACGCAGCCGCGCGAGTGTGTTCAGCGCGTCGGCCACGATTCGCGAATCAGCGTGATCAAGACATTGCGCGACTAATTTCCCCGCGCCGTCAGGTCTTGCGCGCAGCACGGCAGTCAGTGCCAGCAGAACCGTCAAACGATCGGATTGCGTCCGACGATCGACCTCAAACCTCAATGTATTCACGATTGCCGCGCGCGCGATGTCCAACCAATCGTCGTCCGGCTTTACGGCTGCGCCCGGACTGGCGACCGCAGCGATAATTTTTCCAAGCGCTTCAACCGCCCGCGCGCGTACGAGGGCAGGAGCCGTTTCGAGGCCGCGGACTTTTAAGACCTCAGTCAGCGCGTACGCCCCACCACCCGATTCAATCTCGCCGAGCGCAAACGCCGCCATCTGCCGCACGTCAAGGTCGCGATCAGTGAGAACTCTTTCGGCCAGCAGAGGCACGGCGCCTTCATTGCCAATGCGGCCGGCCGCCAATACCGCGCGCTTCCGGACTTTCGGATCTTCGTGCGCGATTAGCTTCTCGAGGTCGCCGTCCCAGCGACGGGTATCTTCCGCGCGGATGATTTGCGCCAGAATTCTCGAGTCAATTCCGACTTTAACCGCGCGCGGTGCTCGCGTGCGCTGCGCAGAAACGGGCGAAGCAAGAAACAAAACGGTGACTGTCAGAACAGACGGTTTCAGGATTCGATGGCTCATCATGGTTTGTGTCAGGGGGACGTGCCCAAATTGTACCTTGCGGCAACTGATTGTCGTGAGTCGGCAACGGCGCGGCAAACAAAAAGGACGGGCAATCTGCCCGTCCTTCAAGGTTCAGTTCCATTTGTAGTCGTCTTTAGCTGGCGGCAGCGATGCTCGCCACTTTAGGCGCTTCTGCTTTGACCTCAGGCTTGGGCGTGTCGATCACGTTTTCTTTGCGCTCGACGCGGGCCGGCTTTTCGGCGGCGGCCTTTTGCTGAATCATCTTGCAGCTTCCTTCAAACACGCCGCCCTGCTCGATTATCAGCGACGGTGTCTGAATGTTGCCGTTCAATTTTCCGGCGCGGCCAAGTTCAATGCGTTGGGTGGCAATAATGTCGCCGTTGACAGTGCCCTGGATCGTGGCCACGGAAACTTCGATGTTCGCGTCAACTACGCCGCCGGAGCCGACAATCAGCGTGCCGGTCGGTGATGCGACGCGTCCCGAAAACTTGCCATCGATGCGCAACAGCGATTTGAAGGTGGCCTCGCCAGTGATGGCTGTGCCACTGCCGACAAAACCGCTCAACGTGCCGTCCTTAATCTCGCGGGCGACGGTTTCGCTTTCGCTCAATGCCCTTTGGGCCGGGGGCGGCTCGGGCGCTTTATGTTCGGGCTGATACGGTGCGTATGTGCGCTGACCGTAGTTGTCGACGCCGGCTTGCGTTTGGGTCGGGCTCTTTTCTTCGTTAGGGTTTTTTCCCATCCTGAGCATATGACTAATCCTCCGTTATGTGTTCAGCGGAAACTAGTCCCGACCGCCTGGGGGGCGACGAATACTCACTCCGCTGCGAACCTGGATACTGACCGACCGCCGGCCAGCCGCTGTGTGGAGCCGCTCGGACTCGAGCGGGGCTGGAATAATAAACAAAGGAGGCTAAGGCTGTCCAGCAGTTTAATTTGCTGGTAGAGCTCCGTTAGTGGCTGGCAGGGGTCAGTTTGAAAGAGTGGCCCGGGCGTCCCGCCCGTGAAATCACGCGCAAGGTGCGCGTGCCACCTCAAAGTGACCCACTACCCAATATTGGTTGATGGGGGCCAGCCCGAAGCATAAGCCGAGGGGTTGGACCGGCGGCGAGCCTTACTTCGGCAGCAAATTCTCGAGAATGAGGCCTTCATGAAAGTTTTCCAGCAGCGGGAAGTAGGCGGCGTCGCGGTCCAGGGCAGCCCTGGGCACGAGCCCAACGATCTCCGCTCCCTGGACTTTGATGCCCAGGCGCGTGGCCTCCTCGCGCACGGCGTCGAACGCTCGCGCGATCGAAGTCTGTTCGTAATTCGTCAGGTTCATCGACACCTGCACAATGCCCCGCGACTGCAAATCAAACCCGAGGGCTTTTACGAACGGCAGGCCGCCGTCGCGTTCGCGCACGACCCGCGCAATCCGGCGCGCGATCAAAAGATCATTCGTTTGCAAAGTGACGTTAAAGGCGATCAGGAAAGGCCGCGCGCCGACGGCAATTGCTCCCGCGGTTTCGTGCAGTCGCGGCTCGCCCACGTCTGGTTTGCGATCCGGCTTCGTCGCGATCTCTTCGCGCAGCGCCTCGAACCCATTGCCACGCACGTGTTCCAAACGCTCTCGGTCTGGGCGTAGGGCCGCGCGTTCGTAGAAGTAAACCGGAATGGAAAGCTCGCGCCAGATTCTTTCACCCGCTTCGCGGGCGAGCGCTATGCAATCTTCAATCGCGACCCCGCTCACCGGAACAAAAGGCAGCACGTCAGTCGCGCCGATGCGCGGATGCTCGCCCCCATGCTGTCGCAGATCGACCAGCTCAGTTGCTTTCGCGACGGCGCGTACCGCCGCTTCAACGATCACTTCAGGCGGAGCGACAAATGTGATCACAGACCGATTGTGATCCGAATCGATGTGACGATTGAGAACGGTTGCTCCGTCCACCGCCGTGATCGCTTGCGCGATCAGTTCTACAACTTCGGGCTTGCGGCCTTCACTGAAGTTTGGTACACACTCAACCAGCATTGCCGATTGTCGATTGCCGATTGTTGATTGACCAGATCGCATTGGCGAATTGTTACTCGTAACAAGACTCTAAACTAAAAGCAAATCGGAAATCGGAAATTGGCAATCGCCAATCGGAAATGCCTATTGATCGTTTCATCAACCAGCGCAAGAACGCCTGGCAGCGTTTAGAGCAACTGCTGGAGCTGCTGGATCGGATGGCGATGCGACGGCTGCATCGCGAAGAGGTGCGCGAGCTTGGCCGCATCTATCGCCGCACCGCTTCCGACCTGGCGATCGCCCGCGCGGAATCGCGCGATCCGCGGCTCATTAATTATCTGAACAGCCTGGTGATTCGCGCCCATGGCCGCATTTATCGGGCAAATGCACAAGGCGGGCGCCGTCTCGGAACGTTTTTCGCCCGCGATTTCCCCCGAACGTTTCGCCGCACCTGGCGGTACACGGCAACGGCCTTTGGGGTCTTTCTTTTGTTCAGCGCGGTGGCTTTTTTTGGTACGCGTTATGACCCGAATTTCTCGGAGTTTGCGGGGATTACGGCCTCATGGAAGGCCCGGAACACCGACCAGAAAAACCGCTGGTGGGAACGAATCAATCGCGAAAACCAGGTCGAGTCGGCCGGTATCCTGACGAACAACATTCGCGTCACTTTTTACGCGTTCGCGCTCGGAGCCACATTGGGGTTGGGTACGTTGTACGTGATGGCGCTAAACGGCGCGTTGTTCGGTTCGATCCTGGCGCTTACTTATCGGGCCGGGTACGGCAACGATCTGGTCACTTTCGTGGCGGGACACGGCGTCATTGAGCTGACGTGTATCTTCATCGCGGGCGGCGCCGGCTTGCTCATCGGCACGGCCCTGGTTATGCCGCGCGATCTCACACGCGCGGACGCTTTGAAATCCAGAGGCATGGAAGCAGTGCGTCTGATTGTTGGCTGTGTACCCCTGTTGGTGATTGCGGGAATCATCGAAGGCTTCATCTCGCCGGCGCCGATCAATCCATTGATTAAGTTCGCCGTCGCCGGCGTGACGGGCATCGCTCTCTACTCGTATTTGTTTCTGGCCGGCAGAGAAAACGAAAACGATTAGATAAAACCGCGAGCTTCGGCAACGTGACGCATGTGGCGCGGAAAGTCGAACGCGCAAGTCACCCATCACCCAGCCTGGCCTTAACTTCCGCCACGAATTTGTGTGTATCAGGATCGCCTGACGCCAGCGAGGCATCGCTCGCTCTCGCAAACCACCTGTTCGCGAGCTGGCGGTCGCCCGCCTCGATCGCAAAGATAGTCAGCCAGCCGGCTGCTTCCGCAACGCCTTCTCCGAGGCCTCCGGGACCGACTTGTCGGTAGCGATCGTGGGCCTCTTCCCAGAGTCGCCTCGAATCCTCACGCTTGCCAAGCCGGTTCTTTATGACGGCCGGATATCGGACTGCATTTGCGTAGTCCAGGCTGTTTCCTACGGCATGTTCGCGGTACAAACCGAGCGCCTTGTCGTACGACCTCTCGGCGTCTTCGAGGCGCTCCTGATATTCACAAACTATGCCGATGTGTCGAATACACCACGCCTGGTCGAGCGGCATTGCGAGTTCACGACACAAATCCGCGGCCTCGATAAATGTGCCGATCGCAACTTCGGCCATAAAAGGCGGTCGGCGCTCGATGCTTCCGAGCTGTTTCAGCGCGTGCGCGAGCCGAACCTTATCATTCGCGGACCTTGCATCGGCCACTGCCCGCCTCGCCCTTTCCAGGCGCAACTGAAACTCTAACGGCAATTTTGAATGATCGTCACCCATCTTTTTCTTCTACAGTAACCCGCGCTCCTTAACTCGCAAATAAGTCTCAAGCAGCTTCGGCACCAGCGCCGCGGCCGTCACATCCAACGCCAAACCGCCCTGCGATTCAACCAGGCGCAATGCAGCTTCGCGCTGATACATGATCTCTTCGGCGACCGACTGCGTGAACAAATCGTTTTCCGTTTCGGGTGTCTCGCGCACGACCGCTCTCAAGTCTCGATCCGCGATCGTGACGACCAGCGGCAGATGTCGTGGCCGGAGCAGTTTTAGTGAGGTCAGCAATTCAGCCGATCCTTCTTCATCAACCAAATCTGTCAGCACGACCACCAGTGAGCGGCGCCGGCTGTTGGCGGAAATGAACTCGAACGCACGCGAGTAGCTCGGCTCAATCATCTCAGGTTCGACGGCGTGCAGAGCTTCCAGCGCCGCATCCAGATGTTCCGCCCCGCGCTTCGGCGGCAGAAATGTTTTGATGCGCCGGCCGAACACCAGCAGACCCGCGTTGTCTCCGGCACGCGCCGCCGCGGACATTAGCGCCAGCGTGGCGTGCACCGCCAGATCAAGCTTTGTTTCGTTTTCCATTCGGCCGGTCATCAGGCGGCCGGCGTCCAGCGCGATTAAGATGGTCTGGTCGCGTTCCATCTGATATTGCCGCGTGACCAACTTGCCGCGTCGCGCCGTAGCGGTCCACGAAATATGTCGCATCTCGTCGCCGCGAACGTAATCGCGCAGCGACTCAAAGTCGCGGCCTTCCCCGCGCCACTGCGATTTGCGGCGCGCGGCGACGAATGAACGAGTGCCGAGCGCTTTCAATTCAGCTTCGCGCGCCCGCCGCATGTTCGGGTAAACCTTCACGGTGATCGGATCGCCAACCATCGTCTGACACCACGAAAGTCGCCAACGCGAAAGATAACGAACGGCAATGCGGCCAAACGAAAATTGACCACGCTTCGGGGGCTTCAGGCTGTAGATGAACGACGCGCTGGTTTGGGCTTCAACCTCGAGCTGCGCTTCGCGCGTCCCGGTGAGTCTCATCTGCGGCGGATATTCGTCCTTAAGAACAAGATCGAGATCGCGCGAGGTGTGATTCGCCACCTCAATGCGCACGTCCGTTCCTGCGCCCACTGCAAACCGTCCGCCGAAGTGACGCTCAATGCGCACGCTCTGCGGGAGTTTGCTGTTCCACGCATCGAACAGCGCCGCGGCGATAATAATTAGATCGTAAGTGAGCGCCAGCCAGCCGAGAATCGGCCGTCCCCACGACAGAGAGATGGGAACCAGCCCGACCGCCAGCAGGGCGTAGAAGAGTTTTGAGAAAACGAATCGCATTAAAGCAGGTATCGGATGTCAGGTGACGGGTGCCCCGGGTGTCGGGTGTCAGGTAACTGGTGCCGGAACTTCATCGCTCCAAGATCCGACACCTGATACCCGAGACCTGATACCCGGCACCCGACACCCGTCCCCTACCTTGGTACTTCAGCAGACTGGAGAATGTCACTGATCACTGAATCAGGTGTCGCACCATCCAACTCAGCCTCGGCGCGCAACGTCAGCCGATGGCGCAGCACGGGCCGCGCGATGTCGCGCACGTCATCAGGTGTCACAAAGTCGCGACCGCGAATTCCCGACAGCGCTTTCGAACACAACAACAATGCGACGGCGGCGCGCGGACTGGCGCCGTAGTGCGCCGCGGCGTGATCGCGCGTGCGCCGGACGATATCCACTATGTAGCGCTGCACCCCCGGCTCGACCCGCATATTTCGTACTTCGGCGCGGCAAGCGGGAATCGCGTCCGCCGCCAGCGGCTGAATCTCAATATCGTCCAGGCGACGCGCGTTAAAGCCCGCATCCCAACGGGCCACGACCTGGTGCTCTTCTTCTGCCGACGGATAGCCTAAGAGAATCTTCAGGAGGAAACGATCGAGTTGGGCTTCCGGCAGTGGATAAGTGCCCTCGTACTCGATGGGATTCTCAGTCGCGAGCACCGTGAATAGCGGCGACAGCGGATACGATTCACCATCGATGGTCACTTGTCGTTCTTCCATGGCTTCCAACAATGCCGCTTGTGTCTTCGGCGGCGTGCGATTGATTTCGTCCGCCAGGAGAAGGTCCGTAAACACCGGGCCGCGGCGCAAACTGAAATTTGACGACGCCACGTTGAATACATTTGTGCCGGTGATGTCCGATGGCATCAAGTCCGGGGTGAACTGAATTCTGCCGAAGCCGGCACTCAGGATGCGCGAGAGCGTCTTGACGATCAGTGTCTTGGCGGTTCCGGGAACGCCTTCGATCAAGGCGTGACCTTCGGCCAACAGCGCCACCAGGATCTGCTCGATCGGCTCGTCCTGCCCAACGATAACTTTGCGCAGTTCGGCGGTAACGTGTGCGATGGTATTCGAGACGTATTCAGGCATTTGGTTGGATAGTCAAAGTTAAGGTGATAGAGCTTTGTACTTAGTGCTTTGTACTTTGTACTTTGTGCTCGGGACTTGGAATGTTCGACCAAAGTACAAAGACCGTGTTCTCAGTCAGCTTGTTTCTCGTCGCGTGATCGAGTGCGCAAGCCGAGCTTCGACTCGATGTCGCGGAGCCGTTGCGCAAGACGAAGGACCTCTTTCGCGTGTGTCGGCGCACCGTTGATCGTTTCTTCACAGTTTCGCATGAGCGTTTCCAGCTCTTCGCGATTCAGTCCAGAGCGCATCGCCACCCGACGGGCAATTTCGGCGCGCGGCGTGCTGTTGCTCACACCGCCATATCGCACCAGCACGCGACGAACGCGGGCGTAAATATTTTCCAGCGCCAGATCGTGAGCGCGCGCGCGTTGCTGCAATTCAGCCATCGACGCCACGAACTCTAATTTCGAACGGCGATCCACGTGCGGCAACGGCAGCGGACGAGCAAAGCGACGTCCCTGAGACCACACAACTGCGACGCCGATAAGCGCCAGTTGCGCGCAAATGGCCAGCACCGGCGTTCCGGAAAAATACTGAAACAGCTCGTTGTGCGTCGCGGGCCGGCCTTGATGAAACTCGTCAAACGCGATCATTCCGCCGCCTCCGGTCACCGCATTCATTGCCAGCAGCAAATTGTCGGCGCGGCCGATCCCGTTATTCGCGACGATGTAGGGATCGGAAAGAAGAACGATGCGGCCATTGCCGTACGGATAATCTACCAGCAGCGCTCCGCGCTTTTCGCGAAAGTGAACGACGGGAGCAAGTGAACGATCGTTGGATTGTCCGGCTGGCTGCTCAGGATCGGACACATCCGGCGACGGACGCTCGAAATAGCCCGGTTCTTCTTCCTCGTCATCGGCGCCGGTGTCTTCTGAGGCCGTAGGCGAGTTCGCCTGGCGCGGCTCAAACATGATCGCGCCCATGAACCTCGAAGGCATCACCGACTCGACATTGCGCGCCAACGCCGTCGGCTGTGCCGGCTTTATCGGCGCGATGCCCGAAGTCATCTGCTCAAAATTGTTTGGATCGAGATCGCTCCACGGATAGCCGAGAGGATCGATCGTCCAGTCTTCGCGGCCATCAAGCAGACGCCGATCCGGACGCCGGTCGACTATGAGCAAACGTCCGCCTGACTCGACCCAAGAAAGAAGTTCCCGCGTTTCGCGTTTTGTGTAACCAACCTGCAACGGGCCAATAACGATGAATGTCGCCGGTTTCGGGTCGGCGCTCGCGAGCAACGACGACGTGCTTTCACGCCAGCGCATGACCGGCTGGCCCGACTCGTCCAAAAAATCGTAGAGGGCCTGTGTCCCGGTCGCCCCCGAGTTGAACGTCGAGCGATCGGGTGAGACTTCGGAATCGCCCGCGGACTCGATGCGCACATACGAAGCCGCGTTGAGCGCGATCAGCACAACAATGACGGCGACTAACGTGATGATGACGATTAGACGTTGACGCATGTAACCTTAGCGGCCTCCCCGGCTCGCCTCGCTCGAGCCTGCGGCTCTGACGCCAAGCCGAAACGCTTCCCAGTCAGTAGGCGCCGGCGCGACAAAACCGTACCAGTGAATCTCAAAGCTGGCCGTGAGTTTGCGCAGCGGCTCGTAAAGCGCGTGCCTGTTTCTCACCGCCATCAGGTAATCGCGATTTGTCTTGTGCTGGGCCAACATAATGACTTTGCGATCTCCGAGTTCGCAGAGTAAAGCGATGTATGCTTTGCGAATTGCGCCACGCAGATCGCCGGTGCGCGCGAGAGCTTCGGCCTGTTCAAGCAGATCGCTGGCTGTTTGATCCGGTTCCAGCCGCTCGCCCAGTACAATGCGCGGCTCGCGCTTCGCTTTCTTCTTTTTAATTCCGCGGGTGCGCAAATAGCCCGGCAGAAATCTCCAAATCAGAAATGCGATCAGCAGCACGGAAAAGCCGATGACTACAACCTGAGCCACGCTTGAGAGGCCCCCGGCAGAGCCCGGTTGCAGCGGGCCAACTTTTGGAAACAGTTTTGAGAGCCAGCGAATGAATTCTTCCCACAAGCGTTCGATGGCGCTTTTTTCCGCGACATTCTTGTCGTATTCGGGACGCCGCAGGATTTCGGCAAGTCGCGCTTTGCTGGCATCTTTTCCGTCCGTCGAACTTGCCGATTTCATCTCGTCCAAACGCTCGAGCAGCGCGCGCAGTTGCTCGCGCGTCCTGGTGACGAGGGCGGTGGCGCGCTCAGGCTGATGGCCCAGTTTCTGATACTGGTCGAGCGCCTCGTGGAACCACGCATTGTCCACATCGATGTTCTGACCGTTGAAGAGAACTGACTCTTGCGCCGGCAGCAGTTGTCGCAACCGCGTGAGCGCGTTTTGCAAGACTGAATCGCGCTGCAAAGGATCGTCCGTGTAGTAATCGGGAGCTTCGAGTTGCTGGATCGCGCTGACTGCCTGAGAGACGCGGGCGCGATAGTCTTCAAAACTCGCGGCTTGCCCACGAGCGCAGAGGGCGAGGACGAACAGAGTGGCGCCGGCGGCGACTCTTAGTGAATGGAATACGGTACGCATTCGCGGCAAACGATCAGTTTAAGCCCAGCACACTTCGCGGCGGCATCGGCGCAGGCGGCGGTACAAATTGCGCTGTGCGACGCGTGACCAGCGCGGGCGCGAACGGCGACATCACACCAGGTAACTCAGGCATCGGCGGAAGCTGGCGCGCCGCCATCAACTCGATGTCGTAGCCTTCGTGTCGCACCCGCTCGTCCACGTACAGCAGTGACATCCCCAGCATCCAGATTGGCGCCAGCAGAATGTGACTGCATTGCAGGATGACTTCGTATCCGATCGCATACCACGCCGGCCATTCAGTTCCGAACGGCGAAACGTCCACGCCGCTCGCCCAGCCATACCATCCGAGCGGAATAATCAGCAGCGCGAGCGCCGAGTAGGTCGCAAAAAAAGTAAACAGCGCCATCGCCATTAAACGACGCACGTTGCCGCTGGCAAGCGAAAAGCTGCGGCCGATCGCCGAACCCACAGACCGTCCTTCAACCAGCATCGCCTGCGGCACGTAAGCCATGCGGCCGGCCAGCAGAAAGAACAGGACGAGCGCGCCGACCAGGGCGCCGATGATGCCGAAAACCACCACAATCCCGGTGACGAACTCGGGGAGCACCGAAGCGATCGCGAACACACCTACAAACACAACCAGGAAGACAACATAAAAGCCCATGAAGGCCAACCACGCGCAGAAGGTAAGCCACAAAGCGATCAGAACGCTCGCCCCCAACAATCCCCAGAAACGCGATTTGACCGCGGCGTACGTCGAGCGAAAGCTGACCGGCTCGTCCCAGAGCAGATGCGCGACCAGGTTGCGGGCTGCGCCACCCATTACGATCAGGCTGAAGAGTGAGCCCGCGACGATCACAAGTCCGCCACCCAGCAACATGAGAATGTAGAGAAAGAGCCGCATGTTGCTCGGCGTGGTGCCGATGGCTCGAAAGGCGATCGTCGTCAGGGTTGAGCCCACCGCGGACA
>DASUTF010000038.1:0-15035 GCA_036374695.1 Pyrinomonadaceae bacterium | reverse complement strand
GATTGAGGTGGAACCGATGTTATTCGTTCGCGATGACGGCAAATCCAGGATTTCCTTTCAAAGCGACAAGTCCGGCAAAGTCAAATACCTCTACTCAAGCGGTTTCTGGGTATTTGAACGTACGGATTAAGAGTCAGGTTGAGTTCGCAACGCCGGTGATTCACCAGCTTCTGTTTGGCTGACACCGCTCTTGAGTGAATGACCCCTCCACCTCTCCCCGAACAAATCGAACTCCATCGCGACCGCATGTGGCGGCGGGACGAAGACCTCCGCGTTGAAAGCGCGGTTGATGCGGAACGTTTCATCGAAGACGTGGGCTTTGCCAACACGCTGACAGACACCCGTCGCGCAGGGCCGTCTCTTTACATCGCGGTGTGCGGTCGGCGCGACGTTAGCTTGCCGCGCAATGTTCAGAAGGACGAAGAGACGCGCCTCACCTGGTACCTCAAGGACGAAGTTATGCGCCGCGGTCGCGTTTACTACGCGAAACTCGCGGGCGGTCGTTCGATGTTTGTCGCGCCGCGATTGATAAGCGCGTTTGCCGCCGTCTGGATGCCCCAAAAGAAGGACGAACCCCGGACTTTGACCACCGCGGCCCAGCGCGTTCTGAAGGTGCTCCGGCGCGAACATGAGCTGGCCACTGCGGACCTGCGCGCCGAAAGCGGATTCGGCGGTGGCACGGGCGTCCCGCCGGTGAATCACGCGCCAGATGCGAGTGCCACCTCAAACCGTGCGGCATTCACACGCGCGCTCGATGAGTTACAACGCAACATGAAAGTGATCCCTCAGGACGTCATCTATCAACCGTTTTCCTACATCTGGATGCTGGCCGAAGACCGCTTCGCGCAAGAGTTAAGAAAACGTGTGGCACGCAAGACAGCTCTGCGAGAGATCGCTCGGGCATATCTGGCGGGTGCCGGGATGACTCTGCTCGGCGAGACCGCGCGCGCTTCGGGTTTGAGCCGCGTTGAAGCGGGGCTTGGGAATCATCAGTTGGTGGATGAAGGATATGCGGTGCGGGTGAGGCAAGGGGTCTATCAGGTGAATCGTAAATGGTAAATAGTGAATAGAAGAGGGGTGTAGGGTGTCGGGTGACAGGTGACGGGTGACGGGTGATAGGTGTCGGGTGACGGGTGATAGGTGTCGGATGTCAGAGGTCAAAGATCAGAAGTCAGAGGTCGGAAGTCGGAGTAGTGCGCGGAGCGCACGAAAGCATAAAGCCTGAGGCGTAAGCCCCAGGATCAGCAACACCCAAGAACATCGAGCCCGCGAAGCGGGCGACAGGCCTTGCGCCTTCGAAAACGATCGCAATTCATAGCGCCCCTTCAGGGCGCGGAATTATTTTGGGACGCGATCCAAGGGTGGCGCGACCTGCGGTCGCTTACCTCTCCCACCCCACGCGGGGTTCCCGCGTGGGGCTCCCGCCTGGCTACCTCTTTAACGCCTTCGGCGTGATCACCACTTAACGAACTCCGAGTAAATTGATCAGGCCGTCGGCAAGCGCCCCGCGCCAACTTAAACCATCGTGGCCTCCGACGAACTGCTGGTAATGGACTTGGTAACCTTTCGCCAGTAATACGTCGCGCAGGTGGCGCGTGCTCTCCAGATTCGCACCCCCACCGCCGGCGGTGTCGGCTTCAAATGTTCCCGCCGTGAGATAAAAGCGCAGAGGCAGTTTGGGACTTGCCAGGAATTCCTTAACCAGGAAGTTGCCTTCGGTTGTAGCATCTCGCGAACCGTCGCCGCCGTGTCCCCCGGAATCAGGACAGCGCGCACCACAGATTCCATCGTTATGTTCGGGCGACCACCAAAAGGCGCCGGATCGGCTCACTACATTGCCAAAGACCTTGGGGTGACGCAGAGCGACGTACACTGACGCAAGACCACCAGCGCTATAGCCAGTGACAACGGTTTTCTTCGGGTCCTTTGTGATGTTGTAGTGCGATCGCACCCAGGGAACAAGTTCCTTTGCCATGAAATCCGCGAACTCATCGCTGGCGACGAGATCCACCAGACGACGTCCAGGAACGTTGTTAACAAAAACGGCTACGGTTGGTGGAATCCTCCCAGCGGCAATGAGATTGTTCAGCGTCGTCACTGGAGATGCGTCGTTCGGCAAGTCTTCGCCGTCGAACAAAATCAACAGCGCGTTTGGTGGCCCATGGGCTTTGTAGTTAGCCGGCGTGTAAACGGAAAACGGACGGTCAATTTTCTGAACGGCGCTCTTGATGGTTTGTTTCTCGACGCGTCCTTCCGCTACTCCGGGTTTGCTGACGAGCCATGGTTGCGGCGCAACTCCCGGCAACTCCGCCACGCTTCGACATCTGAACTTGCTGGTCTCGGGCGAACATTTGGACAACGGATTCAGACTGAACGGATCGGCTTGCCTGGTGGCCGCGCGCTGTGCAGCGCGCGGACCCTCGGACGTTAAGGGATCGTTTGGTGACAGCTGGTAGTTAACCCTGGCCCCACTGGGGAGCTTCAAGGTCAAATACCAGATGTCCGAGTCAGGAATCTTGTGCATCGAGTATTTGTCCGCCGTACCATCAAACCCCCAAAAAGAGCCTATGACAAACACATTTCGCGTGTCATAGGTGCTTCGCCACAGGAATGTCACCAGTTGAAATTTGCCGTCTGAACCATACGGCTCTGTAAGCGGCGTGCCCTCTGCTTTTATCTGTTTCCAGAAGCTCTCTGTGTTTGTCTGACCTTCGCTAATCTGTTTACGAAGAGCTTGAATTCGTTTGGTCGGATAAGGATCGCTCGCGGGTTGAGGTTTTAGTCGCTCGTCGAGCGAGACCACCTCTCCGATGCCCAGTTCATAAGTGGCTGATTGGTCGCCCGAATTCTCAATCTTGAAGGAATACGATCCGGCGCCTTCGGCGGCGAAGGGGAACGATCCTTTCGCCTCGGTCGCAGAGCCAGTTGCCCGCCGGGCAATCGTTCCATCGGGATTCAGAATAAAAACGTTGATCCTGCCCTTGTACCCAAGCGAGATGTTGAAATAGTCGCCATCTTTCAGGGCAATTGAGAAGAGGTCAGTCTTGCCGGGCTCGATCGTTCGGGCGACGGTCTGATTGGGCGAGATTCTCTCTTGCGCGGAAACTTCCTGCGCCGGCAGGAAAAGAAAACAAAATGTCAGCAAACCGATTGGCAGAACACCTTCAACAAAGCGGCGGGATTGAGGGTTGTGTTTTTCCGTAAGTTCAAGATTTAACATGTATCTCTCCACAGGACTGCGCGCACATGTTATCGCCGGATGCTATTGACGCGTCAAGGACTGCAACTAACGTAAACCTATCAGCAGTCTCGTGCGTATCATCCAGCAACTGCACAAATCTTTCGCAACCCGTTAGGATTCTGGATCGTGAAAGAACGGCACTAGCCCGCCCGTCAGGGATGGCTCTAAAACGCGTCTTTGTGAGCCCTCCGTAACGGGCTAGTGCCCCAAAACTGATCAGGAGCATAATTGATGTCAACCAGTCGAAGAAGTTTCCTTGAACTCTTAGTCCTGGCCGGCGGCGGTATATCCTTCGGAATGATCGCTGGCCCACCCGCTACCGCAGGCGGTTCTGACCCCGCGCAAAAGAATCCGAAAAGCCTGCGCCTCCTGATCTTGGGCGGCACGGGCTTTACCGGTCCGTTCCAGGTGCGCTACGCCCTCAGTCGCGGACACAAGGTCACCGTGTTCAATCGCGGGCGCACCCATCCCGGCGAATTGCCAAAAGAGGCCGAGCAGTTGATCGGCGACCGTAACGGCCAGCTTGACGCTCTGAAAGGCCGTACCTGGGACGTGGTGATCGACAATCCCGCGACGCTGCCTGTCTGGGTGCGCGATGCGGCACAGATCCTGAAAGGTAATGCCGACCGCTACGTCTACATTTCTTCGACGGCTGTTTATGCCGACACCAGCAAGCAGGGCCAGGATGAAACCGCGCCGCTCGTAAAATACACGGGCACGGATGCTCTGAAAGAAACGAGCGCAACCATGCGCGCCAGCAACTTCTCTCTGTTCGGGCCTTTGAAGGCCCAGTCGGAAGCGGAGGCTGAAAAGTGGTTTCCCGGTAAGACTCTCGTCATTCGTCCCGGTTATATCGTTGGGCCGGGGGATGAATCCGATCGATGGACCTACTGGCCCGTACGCGTGGAACGTGGCGGCGAAGTCCTGGCGCCGGGCAGTCCCTCGGATCCGATGCAGATCATCGACGCGCGCGATTTGGCGGAGTGGACCATTCGCATGGTTGAGCAGGGCACGGTGGGCGCTTTTAACGCCACCGGGCCGAAATCAAAACTGAGCATGAGTCGAATGCTCAACGACATTAAGAAGACGACGAAGTCAGATGCTCGCTTTACCTGGGTTCCGGATGAATTCCTGAAAGCGCAAAAGGCCATCGACGAGTTTCCGATTTGGACTTCAACCAAGGGACCGTATATCAGTTACTTAACGACGAACATCGACAAGGCGCTCAAGCACGGACTGACTTTTCGATCGTTGTCCGACACCACCAGAGCCACACTCGAATGGTTCAGAAAACAGACACCCGCACGACAGTTGAGAATGCGCGCCGGGATGAAACCACAACGCGAAGCTGAGTTGCTGGCGGCCTGGCACGCAAACAGGAAGAAGCCAGAGGTCAGAGGCTAGGAAGTCAGAGGTCAGACGTCAGCGGACAGGGGTCCGCGAGAGTCAATGTTTTTCGCCTCTCGTAAGTGGCGCGCCCACTGCCGAGAGGCGATGTTTTTTAATGATGCAGGGCTGTAAACATTCCGCTCCTTTGGATCGGGCGCTCCTGCTTGGTCGTTTTATAGTGGTGAGCCGAGCAGGACTCGAACCTGCGACCCACTGGTTAAAAGCCAGTTGCTCTACCAACTGAGCTATCGGCCCACGAATGAAACTCAGTTTAGAGTTCCAAGTTTCAAGTTTCAAGTTAACAGCTCTGTACTTTGTGCTTCGTGCTTTGTGCTTCGATCTCTTAGCGACGAGCGCCTGCTGTTTTAAGAGAGAGCGTTTAGCCACAGGAACAAAGAACAAAGCACAAAGTTCAAAAGCACGTCTTTCAGCGAAGCCACTCCGCCAACAGTGACTCTCTCACCACAATTGTTTGCGATCTTTCAGGACCGGTGGAGATCAAGCCGATCTGCACTCCGATTTGATTCGAGAGGAAGTTGACGTACTCGCGCGCGGCGCGCGGAAGATCGCTCAAATCTGTGACGCCGACAGTGGGGCTCTGCCAGCCGGGAAGCGTTTCGTAAATTGGTTTTGCGCGGCGCAGTTCGTGCGAGACAGAGGGAAGTGAATCAACCTTCTTGCCGTTCATTTCATAGCCGACGCACACTTTGATTTCTTCCAAAGCATCGAGCACGTCGAGCTTTGTGAGGGCCACGGAGCTGAAACCGTTGATCTCGGCCGCATAACGCGTGGCGAAGGCGTCGAACCAACCACAGCGGCGCGGACGGCCGGTCGATGCGCCGTATTCATGCCCGCGTTCGCGAATCAGTTGGCCGATTTCTTCTTCGCCCTCAAGCATCTCAGTCGGGAAGGGGCCTTCGCCCACGCGCGTCGTGTAAGTGCGCACGATGCCCAGCACGCCAGTGATATGTTTCGGCGCGAGACCGGTGCCGACGCACGCGCCGCCGACGGTGGTGCTCGACGAAGTGACGAATGGATAGGTGCCGTGATCAACGTCCAGCAAAGTCGCCTGCGCGCCTTCCAACAAAATAGTGCGGCGCGCGGCGGCGGCCTGATTCAGAAAATGAGACGTGTCAGCGATGAAGGGCGCGAGACGTTCAACCAGGAAAGACGTCTCCACTATGATCGTGTCGGCATCGAGGGGCTCGCCGCCGTAGGCTTCGATGATTCGATTTGCGTCTTCCAGGTTTCGTTCAATTCGGGAGCGGAGCACTTCCGGCACAAGTGCGTCGGCGACGCGAAGGCCCCGGCGACCGGCCTTATCCTCATACGCCGGGCCGATGCCGCGCAGCGTTGTGCCGACCCTCTCGTTGCCGAGTCGCTCTTCGCTCGTGTGATCCAGAGCGCGATGGTAAGGAAGAATCAGATGCGCGCGTGAACTAACCTTCACTCGCTCAGGCGTAATGTGGATGCCCTGGGCGGCCAGACGGTCGGCCTCCTCGAAGAAGGCTTTCGGATCGATCACCATACCGTTGCCGAGCACGCAGGTTTTCCCTTCGTGCACGATTCCGGACGGCAGCAGATGCAGCACAAACGACTGGTTGCCGACCTGCACTGAGTGGCCGGCGTTGTGACCGCCCTGGAAGCGGACGACAATGTCGAAGCGCTCGGCGAGCAGATCGACGATCTTCCCTTTGCCTTCATCGCCCCACTGGGCGCCGATAACTGCGATAACCATAAGATTGCTCATTGAATCACTAATCCATTGAATCAATGAAAAAGTGAATCAACACTTCCCCGGACACAAAACAGGCGCGGCTGTTCTCTCAAACAAAGATAGCCGCGCCCGACACTCGTAAAACTTAAGTCGTGGCCGCGGTGCTGACGTGCTTGTCCAGCATGCGCGAGATGGCGGCTTCGGAGGTCGCCCCGACGACGCGCTCTTCTTCACGGCCGTTCTTGAAAAGAATCAGAGTCGGAATGCCTTTGATGCCGTAGCGCTGTGAAACCGAAGGATTGTCGTCCACGTTAAGTTTCACCACCCGCGCGGTGGTCGCGTATTTGTGGGCGACGGCTTCGACGGTCGGCGCGAGCATGCGGCACGGGGCGCACCAGGCGGCCCAGAAATCGACCAGGACCGGCTGTTCGTATTTCAAAACGTCTGCTTCAAAACTGCTATCACTAACTTCTTTTACGTGCTCACTCATTATTAAACTCCTTGCTGGTTTTCTCGATTTGCGGTCGAACTGGCGCTCATTTGCCGCATCAATTGAGCATCGATTCGTAAAGCTGAATATATTTCCTGGCTGCGGCCGACCAGGAATTGTCTGCGACCATTCCGTTACGTTGAATCTTCGCCCACGTTTCCGAGTTGTTATAAAAGTAAAGCCCTTCGCGAATTTTATCAAGCATGGCCGCTGTGTTGTACGGACCGAACTTGAAACCATTTCCCGTGCCGTTCTTTGCGTCGAAATTCTGAACCGTGTCGTCAAGTCCGCCCGTCGCGCGCACGATGGGAACCGTGCCGTAGCGCATGCTGTACATTTGGTTCAGCCCGCACGGTTCGTACAGCGACGGCATCAGGAACATATCGGCGCCGGCCTCGATTTGGTGGGCCAGGGGTTCGCCCGCATAACCTTTGTAAATTCCGACACGATGCGGCGCGGCATCATGCCAGCTCTGCAAAAAGTCCTCGTACTCGCGGGCCCCGGCCCCGAGCGCGATGAAGAAGGCGCCGGTATCGACGATGGCGCCTGCCGCCTGGCGAATCAGGTCATAGCCTTTTTGTCCCACCAGCCGCGAGATGATTGCGATGATGGGCCGATCAGGTTCCGCGGGCAGTTTGAAGCGACGAAGCAAGTCCAGTTTGCATTCGCGCTTGCCGGAAAGATCGTCAGCCGAAAAGTTCTTTGCGATATGCGGATCTGTCTCGGGATTCCAGACGTCGTAGTCCACGCCGTTGGTGATCCCAGCGAGCCGATCGCTGCGCGCCCGCATCAGCCAATCCAGGCCGTAACCCTGTTCGGACGTCTGAATCTCGCGCGCATAAGTGGGGCTGACGGTTGACAGCGCGTCGGCGGCGACGATTCCGGCTTTCAGCGCCGCGGCTGCGCCATCCAGCATGAAGGCGTCGCGATAAGCGGCGAAATCCATCCACCAAAGATTGTCCGGGTCGAACGCACCCTGGTATGCGAGGTTGTGAATCGAGAAGAGAATCCGCGTGTCTTGAAAGAACGGTTCGTGCCGCCGTCGCGCGCGCAATTCTACGGATGCGAATCCGCAGGGCCAATCATTTAGATGAACGATGTCGGGTTTGTCGCCGATTCTTTGGAGCAGAGCGATCGCCGCGCGACAGTAAAAAGCGAACCGCTCGAAATCGTCTGTGTCGCCGTAAATCGATTTGCGCGAAAAATAGTGTGGCGACTCGATGAAGTAAGTCGGCGCGCCCAGTGCATCGCTGATTCGCACCGGCACCAGCGGCTTGCGACCACGCCAATTCACCTCGAGGTCTTCGGTGTAGGTTCCGGTGAGCAGGTCTCGATCGACCTGATCGTACAGCGGCAGAATCAGAAGTGAATCAACAGCCTCGGCGTGAAGAGCTTTAGTTAAAGATCCGGAAACGTCGGCCAGGCCGCCGGTTTTGGCGAAAGGAAGCGCTTCGGATGAAAGGATTGCAACCCGCATTTGCCTGTCGACGCTCGACTCTAAGAGTTGTTATCTTCGAGTTTTCGCTGCAGGAACATTCGATCGGCAATGTCCTTCTCGCGATAAGTCTGTTTCATGCGGAGCAACAGCTTTGCTGACGCGAACGGAATTCGCACGCCGCGAATTTCTTTGAACTCTATTTCTTTTACGGCTTCGGAATACTTTATTCCGCAAGTCGAGAGCATGAGATCGACAACTACCTCGTCGGCGACCCGGACGACGGTGTATTGCTCCAAGTCGCTCTCCTCGACTTGCAGTACTGCCTTGTCAGGGAGTATCTCGAGCGCATTAAGTACTTTTGCCTGATTCTGTCTGGAGTCCTCCAGGAGCAAATCAATGTCTTCCGTGGCTCGCAAAAAGCCTTGTTGGTTAACAGCGACGCCGCCAACGATGAGGTACAAAGCACCCCGATCATTGAGGGCAGCACATATCTTTATGATGTCGTCTTCTTCGGGAGTTCTTGGAACTGGTAACGTTTCTTCCATTCGTCGAATTCCTCAAAGCTCTTGAAGCGGAAAACTCCTTTTGGACTGACTGGTCTTCCAAGTATGAGGTGTGATCTTCGCTGCAGGCGCGTAAAACGTTGCCAAAGAGGCCGCTGGTTTTCGTTACCAACGACCTTCATTGTCTGTTTCTCTTCAGTTCCGTCGTGGCGGGCGTGATCATCCATGCGTGATCATCGTTTCTCATTGTTGCATTGAAGCCAGGAACTCCGCGTTGCTCTTGGTCTTTTCGATTCGCTCGAGCACGACTTCCATCTGCTCGGTCGGCGACAAGGGGTTCAGCACGCGACGCATGACCCAGATACGAGCAAGATCTTCTTTCGGGAGCAGCAGCTCTTCCTTGCGCGTGCCGGAACGTTGCAGATCGATGGCCGGGAACAGGCGCTTGTCGCTCAACCGCCGGTCAAGATGAATTTCAGAGTTGCCGGTGCCCTTGAACTCTTCAAAAATCACGTCGTCCATGCGCGAGCCGGTATCGATCAGCGCCGTCGCAATGATCGTCAGCGAGCCACCTTCCTCAATGTTACGCGCCGCGCCGAAGAAACGCTTCGGGCGCTGCAAAGCATTCGAGTCGATACCGCCGGAGAGGATCTTGCCACTGGGCGGAACCACGGCGTTGTGCGCGCGGGCCAGACGCGTAATTGAGTCGAGCAGGATGACGACGTCGCGTTTGTGCTCGACCAGGCGCTTGGCTTTCTCGATTACCATGTCGGCAACCTGCACGTGGCGCGTCGGCGGTTCATCAAAGGTCGATGAAATAACTTCGCCCTGAACAGAGCGTTGCATGTCGGTGACTTCTTCCGGCCGCTCGTCAATCAGCAGGACGATCAGCGTAACTTCCGGATGGTTCTGCGCGATTGAGTTCGCGATCGTTTGCAGCAGCATCGTTTTACCGGTGCGGGGCGGGGAAACGACGAGGGCGCGCTGGCCTTTGCCGATCGGCGTTACCAGGTCGATGACCCGCGCCGAGAGGTTGTCCGGAGCAACTTCCATTTTCAGCATTTCGTCCGGATAAAGCGGGGTCAGGTTGTCGAAGAAGACCTTTTCGCGCGCCATGTCAGGCGATTCAAAGTTGATCGCTTCAACTTTGATCAGCGCAAAGTAACGTTCGCCTTCCTTAGGCGGACGAATCTGACCGCTGATGGTGTCGCCGGTGCGCAGATCGAACTTGCGAATTTGCGAAGGCGAAACGTAGATGTCATCCGGCCCCGGCAGGTAGTTGTATTCCGGTGCCCGCAGGAACCCGAAGCCGTCGGGAAGGGTTTCCAGCACGCCTTCCGAAAAGATCAAGCCGCTCTTCTCGGTCTGCGCGGCCAGGACTTTGAAAATCAGCTCCTGCTTGCGCATGCCGGTCGCGCCGGGAACGTCCATGCCCTTGGCGACCTGGGTCAGCTTGGAAATGGACATCTCCTTGAGATCAGAGAGATTAAATACATCTGGATGGCCGTCTTTACTCGGCACGTACTCTTCGCCGGCATCAACGGTAGCCACACCGCCGCCGTTATCGCCGCCATTCGTAGTGGATCTTCTTCTATTTGCCATATCAGTTCTTTCGTGGGCAGCCGCGGGGCTACCAGGTCGTTTGAGATTTCAGCATGCTGTCAAATTGGTTTGAGCGATGCCGGTCAAAAAGGGAAAGCGCGATCGCGGAAGCTCAAGTGGGGGCTTCCACCGCAAAAACGGTTTATGCCAACTGCTGCCTCGGAATCCAGTGATTGCTTAATTAATCGTGATTTGGATGCCGCTGGCAGGATCCGCGTGGTCTCAGATCAGAACCTCAGAATGTCTTGTGAGCCTGATTCAGTTTGGAAATCCTATTCTAAACAAAAGCTCAAAAATCGCAAGTGCTAACTATTAATAAGACTCTGAAGGCATCCGGCAGAAGCGATCACCGTTTCAGAGCGTTGTCGATCGCGCGCCAGATAGCGTCTCGTCCGCGGCCCGTCACGCTCGAGTAACTCAAGACTTCAGGCGTCCCCAAAATTTCCTTTGCTCGACGAAGGGTGCGCGAAAGCTCATTGTTAGACAGCTTATCGGATTTGGTGGCAACAATTACGTGCGGTTTCCCGTGATGCTTCAGCCATTCGTTCAGTTGTAAATCGTGTGCCGTCGGCTCATGCCTCGCATCAATCAGGTGCGCCGCAAGAACCAGATTTTCGCGTTGCGCCAGGTAATCAGTCGCGGCCGCGTTCCACTGCTCTTTCACGCTCTTCGGCGCACGCGCGTAGCCGTAACCCGGAAGATCCACGAACCGAAACTTCTCGTTTATCAAAAAGAAGTTCACTGCCTGGGTGCGACCAGGTGTTCGGGAGGTGCGCGCCAGGCCCCGGACGCCGAGCAGGGAATTCATTAAGCTCGACTTTCCCACGTTCGAGCGTCCGAGGAAGGCGATTTCAGGCCTTTTATCGCACGGCCAGTCTGGTTCCTTGAATGCGCTCTTTTCAAACGTCGCGCTGGTGATTCGCATTCAAAGTTTGTCCGCGCGGCGCGTTTACGCGGTGGCGGATTGCGCCTTCATCTGTTCAGCGCGCATCGCGGCGAACTTTGCCATCCGCTCGCGCATTGCGGGCAGCTTCGCCTCGATGTCGGGGATGCGCTTGACGACCGTTTCCAGGTTCTTCAGGAATTCCTGGTTGTCGAACATTGCCCGGAGTCCTTCGATGACCGGCTGGATTTTCATGTAAACGAAAATATGCTCGCCGTTTGTTTGGTTGAACAGTTCCTCGTCAATCGCGCCGCTGGTCACCAGCGCGCAAGCCATGTCCCAGTAGGAGATGACCATGCGCAGGTGGCCGCTGTGTTCGCCGATCATCGTCTCCATCACATCCTGGACGCTGGTGGGGTTGAAAGTGAACATCCAGTTGCGGGCTTCGCGCATGACAGGCTCGCGCCGGAGTTCATAAAGTTTCAGAATAAGCTCTGCGTCTTCGTGTTTACCCATAGATATGCTCCTGTTTTTTTTGATTAAGCCAGAATCCCGACGTGTCGGAATAGCGGGCGGTTGACCGTTGATTGAATGCGTTAGAGTACCAACTTTAGTTGGGCATTGCACGGGAGAAATGCCGCGACTAAAGTCGGTACTCTAACAAATGGTTTGATCGAGCTATTGCTCTGCAGGTGTCTGCAGGCTGGGCGGCGGCTCAGTTGTCCAGATCGGCGGAGTCTTTGCTTCGTCGCCGATTTCAACCGGACTCCCCTGCTCCTGGAGAGCGAGCGCAATGACTTCATCGATCGTTTCGACCAGATTTATCGTCAATGCGCTGCGGATTTCCTCCGGCACCTCGGGTAAATCTTTTTCGTTGTCCTTTGGCAGAATGATGGTATCGATGCCGAACCGGTGTGCTGCCAGCAGCTTCTCTTTCACGCCGCCAATCGGCAGTATCCGGCCACGCAAAGTGATCTCGCCAGTCATTGCCACATTCTTGTTGATCGGCACGCGCATCAGGGCGGAACACATGGCCACGGCCATGGTGATGCCGGCTGACGGGCCGTCCTTCGGTATCGCGCCTTCCGGAATATGAATGTGCAGGTCGCGCTTGCGAATGAAATCCAAACTCACACCGAGGCGTTCCGCGCGCGACTTGATGCAGGTGAGCGCAGCCTGCGCTGACTCCTGCATGACTTCGCCAAGTTTGCCTGTCAGCGTCACCTTGCCGCGGCCTTTGACCAGAGTTGCTTCAATTTGCAGCACCTCGCCGCCGACTTCAGTCCACGCCAATCCGGTGGCGAGCCCAATCTCGCTTTCGGCCGCGACGCCCTGTTGACGGAATTTGATGGGACCGAGCATGTCGCGGACTTGCTCCGGTCCGATTTCATGTTTGAAATCCGCCGAGACAGTTTCAGCTACGAACTTGCGGGCCACCTTGCGGCAACAGGATCCAATTTCGCGCTCAAGGTTGCGCACGCCGGCTTCGCGCGTGTAGTGACGAATAAGTTCCAGGATGCCATCGTCGGAAAACTCAAATTGTTCATTCCGAAGGCCGTTCCCCTCGGCCTGTTTCGGCACCAGGTGCCGCTTTGCGATTTCGAGTTTCTCGCGCTCTGTATAGCCAGACAGCCTGAGCACTTCCAGACGATCCTGAAGCGCCGGCGGGATCGTGTGCAGAACGTTCGCGGTGGCGATAAAGAACACCTTCGAAAGATCGTACTCAACGTCGAGATAGTGATCCTGGAACATGTGGTTCTGTTCCGGATCCAGAACTTCGAGCAGGGCCGCGCTCGGGTCGCCGCGGAAATCCGTGCCGAGCTTGTCTACTTCATCAAGCAGCAGGACGGGATTTACTGCGCCGGCGTTCTTCATCATCTGAATGATTTGGCCCGGTAAAGCGCCGATGTACGTGCGACGATGACCGCGGATTTCAGCTTCATCTCGCACACCGCCCAGGCTCAATCGCACGAATTTGCGACCGGTCGCGCGGGCGATCGATTTTCCGAGACTTGTTTTGCCGACGCCCGGAGGCCCCACAAAGCAGAGAATTGAACCCTTTGGATTCTTTACCAGCTGGCGGACGGCCAGGTATTCGAGAATGCGATCCTTAATCTTTTCCAGCCCGTAATGATCTTCGTTCAGCACCTCTTCGGCCTTGCTGAGATCTTTGATCTCTTTCGACTTTTGTTTCCAGGGCACGCTCACAAGCCAATCGATGTAGGTCCGCGACACGGTACCCTCCGCGGACATCGGTGGCATGGCTTCGAGCCGGTGCAATTCCTGAAGCGCTTTCTCTTTCGCTTCCTCGGTCATGCCGGCTTCTTCGATCTTTTTCTTCAGCTCGTCGAGCTCGGCGCGCTCATCCTTGCGGCCCAGTTCCTTGTGGATCGCTTTGATTTGCTCGTTGAGGTAGTACTCTTTCTGCGCCTTCTCCATCTGCCGCTTTACGCGCGTCTGGATCGTGCGGTCGAGCTGCCGTTTCTCGAGCTCCATTTCGAGAATCTCAATCAAACGCGCGAGGCGCGCGTGCGTCGAGAAAAGCTCCAACAGTCCCTGCTTGTCTTCAACGGAGATTCGCAGTTGCGAAGCGAGCGCGTCCGCCATGTGCGAAGCTTCGGCGTTGCGCATCGCGGTTTGCAGCGCATCAGGCTGAATATCGGGGGCGAGCCGCAGATGCTGCTCAATTAGTTGCGCGACTTTTTGCACCAGAGCGTCCGTCCGCACGCCTTCTTCACTGACCACGGGCGCGCGCCGGACGAGCGCAGTGAACGCACCGTCATTGTTCTCGACGCGAATGGTCGTGGCGCGTTCGCGGCCTTCGACGACGACCTTGATTTGACCGTTCTCCTGCTTCTGCGACTGCAGAATCCGCGCGATCGTGCCGACCCGGTAAATCTGTTCGGGCGACGGCTCATCAACGGTTGCGTCGTGCTGAGTCGAAAGAAAAATCGTGCGGTCTGATGCCAACGCCATTTCCAGCGCCCGCACTGAGCCGGGTCTGCCGATTTTGAATGCGACTTTGGTGAACGGGAAAATTACGACGTCGCGAATCGGCACCATCGGATAGCGCGCGATGTCAGCGGGGGTTCGGTCCGAATATTCTTCCATGATTGCTTACTGCGGAATGAACAAGAAAACTCCTGGAGATTGCGGTGGAACAGTCAACTAAACGACGAATACGGCCATAACTTTCAATTTCACCGCAGGTCGCTCAGGCGGCGAAAAAGGCCAGTCGCCATTGTCGCCTCGCGCTTCTGTTTAACCAGCGTGATTGTAAACGATATTCCATCGTCGCGCCACCACGAATCCCAAATCGAGGGTGCGGAATTCGCCCGATCAGGCGATCAAATTCACCGGGCAACGTGACAAGGCCGAAGAAGTAGTCCAAGCGGTGACTAGGTTTTCAGTTCGTCTTTCAGGTTGAGATTTCGAATTAGCCGGTGCAGGTAATTGGGATGCAGGTTGAGGATCCTGGCCGCCGCCGTGTAATTACCGTTTGCCTGTTTCATGGCATCGGTAATCATGCGCTTCTTAGTCTGCACGACCAACTCGTGATAACTGGAAGGAGTTTCGGCTGATACAGTCGCCTCAGCTTCCACGATTGCTTCGGGAAGATCATCCGCCAGAATCTGCTCGGTCGTGCCAAGTACCACCGCCCGCTCGATCGCATTTTCCAATTCACGAACGTTGCCGGGCCAGTCGTAAGTCATCAAACGCTTCCGCGCTTCAGAAGAAATCCCCATCACCCGGCGGTTGCACTTTTCGGCGT
>DASUTF010000037.1:0-25429 GCA_036374695.1 Pyrinomonadaceae bacterium | reverse complement strand
GTGCTTGCGATGACGCTTCCGTCATGGTTAAACAGGAAAGCACTGGGAATAGAGGGGAACGCCTCGAACGTATGCAAAACCTGCCCGCTTATGGCATCCAACAGGGTGATTGTCTTTTCGAGACTTTCATAGGCGAGTGTTCTCCCATTAGGACTGAAGGCCATACCGATAAGCGAGCCCCGGCTGATCGGAAACGACCGCAACTCCTGACCAGTGACGGCGTCCCCAAGCTTAATCATGTATTCCGGCTGTTTGCGGACAGAATCAATACTAAGAGCCAGGGTAGCCACAGTTTTGCCGTCCTGAGTGAACGCGAACGGAAAGCTGACGGCAAAGCTCATGGTCACGGTTCGCAGTTCTTTTCCGCTCGTCGTGTCCCAGACCGTGATCTTCTTCCCGGTTACGGTAGTAAAGGTCTTTCCGTCGACGCTGAAATTTAGAAACTGATGGCCGACGAGAGTACGCAACTCATGCCCGTTCCCTGCATCCCATAGCTTAATCGTCTTGTCACCTTCACTGACGAGAGTCCGGCCGTCAGGTGAAAACTTCAGAGAGTTCACGTCGCCGGTGTGGCCGGTTTGCACCACCAGTTCCGGCTTCGGCACTTGTGCATTGGTTGTAATCGACAGCCCGAACTGAAAGGCAAGATAAACGCCGATCAACGCGAGGATTCTTGTCATGCAGTTTTTATCAGGGTATGTCGTGAGTTTGCTAGCGACGATAGGGCTGAAGAAAATCCGATAGACCTCGCGCCAGTACAATTGCGTCAAGAGCGTGCTCGATCGCAGTAACCGGTTGAATTCCCTACGCCGGCGCAAACCCTGGCGGCAGTTCGTCCGGCTCACCGGCCGCACCACCGCCCCCGCCCCCGGCATCGCGCGTGCGCAGCAACTCGGGATTGATGTTCTTCAGTTCGTAGAGTGTCTTGTAGATGCCGTCCTGCCCAAGCAGTTCTTTGTGCGTGCCGGATTGAACGGCCTGGCCTTTGTCGATCACGATGATGCGATCGGAAACGCCGGCGACGAAGTTCATGTCGTGACTGATGATGATGCACGTGCGGCGATCTTGCGGGTTCTGCGCGTATTCACGAATCACGCTCACCAGACGGTTCACCTGTTCGGCGTCCAGGTTCTCAGTCGGCTCATCAAGCAGCAAAACCTCCGGCTTGCGAATCAGACAACGCGCTAATGCGATCAGCCGCTTCTGTCCACCTGAAGGCACTTGCACGTCAACCGTGCAATCGTAGCCGCCCGGAATGCGGCTGACGATCACGTCGTGAATGTGCGCCAGCCGGCAGGCTTCTTCGATCTCCGCTTGATCGGCAGTCACCTTGCCGAGACGAACATTTTCGCGAATCGTGTCTTTGAGGAAGAACGGAAACTGCGAGAGCTTCGAGACCTGCTCGCGCAAAGACAGGAGTGTGACATCGGAAATGTCCTGGCCGCCGATCGTGATCTTCCCTGACTCCTGCTCGAGGAAGCGCAGCAGAAGATTCATGATGGTTGACTTGCCGCAACCGATGGCGCCCACAAAGGCGACGGTTTCGCCTTCGCGAATGTCGAACGACATGCCGTTGAGCACTTTCTGAAACGGCGAATAACCAAAAACGACGTTGTCGAAAACAATGTCGCCATGCACGTCGCCGAGCGGTTTCGCAGTCGGCTTCTCAACCACCGTCGGTTTCGTGTCAAACAGCTCGTAGGTCGCGACGATGCCGGGCACAAGCGCCTTGTACGTCGTGTATGAAGTAACGACGCGTTGCACAGGCGCGAACATCGTCGGGATAAATCCCGAGAACACGATAAGCTCGCCAAGACCGAGGCCGAACTGTGAGCCGTACTGAATGCCCACCAGCAAAACCAGCGCGGTGCTCAAGGCAACATAGATGAGAGAATTGCTGTTGCTCAGGTGCATCCACATGAACAACTTTGCGGTTTGACCGGCAGTCTCGCCCGCCAACTTCGTAAATCGCGCACTGCGTTTTTGCTGTGCATTGAAGACTTGAATATCAGCCATGCCGGTGAGCGACTCGTTTAGTTCAGCGTTGAGATCGCGCGAGACTTGCATCATGTGGTTCGCCGCCCCCTGAAGCTTATTCATCGTGAAGCGGAACAGCCAGAACGCAACCGGACCGAGCGCGAACGCGACCAATGTCATCTGCCAGCTCAACCCGAATAAATACAAAAGAGCCACAATCAAGACAAACACATCAAGAATCGGCGAAAAGAGAACTTCCGTTAGCAGCTTCTGCACGTTTTGCGACTCGTTGAGCACGCGCTGCATTAACGCGCCGGTCTTGCCGCCGGTGAAGAAATCGAGTGAAAGCGTCTGCACATGGTCGTAAACCCTTGATTGGATCTCAGCGACGATCTTCTGCTCGAGGTTCGACATCATCCACATCTGTATGAAGCGAAAAATGGCCGAGCCGATTGTCGCAATCGCCCAGATGATGAACATGGTCTTGAAGGTCACCGGAGTGGCGAGCCACGCGCGTAATCCCTGAAACGGTCCCATGAAGGTGTCCCAGATACTGGGTGGGGATGGCGGTAGAGGCTCGGGTGTCGGGCCACCGGTCGACGGCGGCGTTGGTTCCGTTCGGTAAAAAGATGTGGGCTCACTCCAAACGTTTTTCATACCGCCCGGTGCGGGGATGCCGGCCGGTGCAGGTAGGCCGCGCGCGCTCGCTTCGCGCGCGTCGCGATCCCGTTTTGCCACATTGCCGAGTGTATCGACCAATGGACCAAAGGACGCACTCACGATAAACGGCATGAACGCACCAATCAAAGTAAGGATTACCGAATAGAAAACCGCGCGTTTGTGATGCGCAAGGAGCTTCAGCGAGCGTTTGATGTAGGGCCGTGCGCTCAGGGTTTTGGGCTTTGGCAACATGCCCTCTGGCACCGCGCCGCCTTGCGGCATCGAGTCACCCTCAGGCAATGAAGCACCCGGAGGAAGCGAAGCCGGTTTCATCAGACCGCCGTCGGCGGGAACTTCGCCGGGCGGAGGCATCGGTCCCGGCGGTGGCATCGCGCCCGGAGGCATCGCTCCACCTTTGGGCATTGGACCTCCGGGGGGCATCGCACCGGGAGGAACCTCGCCGGCTTTCATCATTCCACCCTCGGGAGGCACGGGTCCTCCCGGAGGCATTGGGCCACCTGGCGGTACCGCGCCTGGCGGAATTGGCCCGCCGGGAAACTGACCGGGAAGGGGTTCGGGCGACAGGTTCTCGGGCGTGGGCGTGGCGTCGTCCGCAATGGGCTTCTTGCCTGCGGGGAATTTCGGATCAGATTTTTCTGGCATGTTTATATGACGTTCGCTTGAATGGATTAAGAAGAGATCGGTTTCGAACTAAGCTCCTTTAGATTAACAAGAGGCTTCTTTAACCCGCCCGCTGACGCAGGTAGTACTGACTTCGTTTCTCAGTGCGATTCGAAAACGGCGAGATTATACAGATCGGTGGAATGACTGAGAAGCCAGATCAACCGGCACCAGCCCGACCGTCAGGGAGGGCTCACAAGATTGGGCGTCAGAGCCCTCCCTATCGAGCACCCCACGCGAGATGCTCGCGCGGGGACCCCGCTGGTCGGGTTAATGCACCGATTCAGCCTCTCAGAAAAACAAACGGAAGTTCGCGACAGCGGTGACGCTTATCGACGAACTTCCGTGGTTTAGTTGAAGCGCTAAACGCCGGCTTACGGGCAGTGCTGCCAGCAGTACTGATAGCGATAATACAGAACGCCGCGCCACCAGAAGTAGCAAATGCAGATGTTGCCGTATGCCTGCACGTCTTCTTTATCGATGTCGACGCCGCCGGCGAGTTGCGTGCCGCCGCTGACCGTGTCCTTAGCCTGGTCGTAGGGCTCTTGCTTCGCTTCGACAGCTTCGTACTTCGAAAGATCGCCTTCAGGAATGTCGTAAACTTTCGGTTCTTCCCCGCCAGTCGGGACGGTAGTTACTAATGCCATAAAGTTTTTCTCCTTAGTTAATGGTTGAGCGGCGAATAAATCGCCGAATTCTTCAGCGCGTTGCGATCTTGCGACAACGTGCTGAACTGCTCAATTGAAACGGGAAGTTCGCAACCCGGATAATGCGTGGATCTTTGAGCGCGAACTTCCCATTCGGTTTGAGTAACTTCGTGGTTACGGACAGCTTTGCCAGCAGTACTGGTACCTGTAATACAGGACGCCGCGCCACCAGAAGTAGCAGATGCAGATGTCGCTGTAGGCCTGCACATCTGCTTTGTCGAGGTCCACGCCCGCGCCGAGTTCTTTACCACCGGCGATCTTGTCCTTCGCTTCGTCGTAGGTCGCCTTGGTGCCTTCTACGGCTTCATACTTCGAAAGATCGGCATCGGGAATGTCATAGACCTTAGCCTGTTGCCCCTTCTCGGGCATAGTGCTTACGAGAGCCATAAACTTCTCTGTTCTCCTTTCAAGATATGGGGACTAAAACCCCTCTGTTGATTCAGTGTCGCTTTTCTTTGCCAGGTCACGTTTGCCTGGCCGCGAAACGAGAGAATCCCAAACGCTGGCTTTCTTAGCAGATGCGCTTTCGGTTCTCGATCGCCTAAGACGGAGTGCCGGTACAGTTTTGCGGAAGTGGAAAATAATTCCCGCAGAGGCCGTTGGCACGGCCGCCCCACCGATATGCTTCCGGCCCAACCGCTGGAAAGCCGTCTTCCGGCAGCGACGTATGACACTTTAATTAGCAGAAGACTGCGGCTTGAGCGGGGGCATCCTATCAACAACCCGCGCGATTTACAAACGGATTTCATGTGAGATCAGTACCGCGAGCGGTGGCACGCGCATCCTGCGCGTGATTCACGGGCGGGACGCCCGTGCCACCTCCCGCTATGCAAGAGAATCGGCAAGCGCGCGTTTGAAATTCTCTTCGTCAGGAGAAAAGGCGAACGAGCGAACGATGCCGGCGCGGTCGATTAACGCGAGCATCGGCAGAGCAGTCGCGCCGTAAGCCGACTGAATGCTTTCGTCTTCGGCGACGCCGACAGGAAATTCAAGGCTGTGCTTTTCCGCGAATTCCCGAACCAGGGTCATCTCCTGCGCCTGCGCCTCAGGTGGCCCACCGTAGGCCATGAAAAAGCGCGTCAGCGCCAGCACGCGGAGGTTGTTCTCTGCATGCTGCGCGTGCAGTTCTTTGATCCGCGGAAATAGCTGTTCGCACGGCTTGCACCAGGTGGCCCAGAATTCGAGCAGAACGATCTGGCCTTTCAGGTCATCAAGCGTCAATGGATCAGTGTTCAGCCACTCTTTCATTAACAGTTCCGGGGCCGGCTGTCCCAGCAATCTGAGTCGCGTGTGCAGATCCTTGAGTTGCACAAGTCCGCGAAAAGCAGTTCGCTTGTCATCTTCGGTGCCGGTCGCTTTGATTCGTTGAAAAGCTTCTTTGGCAACTCCGAATTCCTGCGTGAGCCGCGCAACCGCGCCTTCGGAGTTACCGGCGCTGACGGAAAACTCAGCAATAGCCATCGTCAGACTTACGCGATCCTTAAACTGCTCGAATTCGGAACCCGCCGGAATGTCAGCGAGGGTGCGCTCGAGGCGTTGAACGGCCGATGCGTGGTCGCCGCCGGTTTGAAGTTGCGTCGCTTCTTCGATTGCCTGGGTCGCCTCAGGTCGAAGCTGCGAAGGCATCGATGGGTCAGGTGCTGGTGTGGCTGGAGTCATTTGAATATTCGGATGATCAAGTTAAAAGACCATCGCACATCCTAACGACGGGATCGTTGACAGTCAAAAGCGTTGGATGGTCTCAGAGTCTCCCTCTGTGGATCTCTGTGTCTCGGTGGTGAGTTTACCGAAAGCTGGAATTCACCACCGAGGCACAAAGATCCACTGAGACACAGAGAATGACGGACCCATCAATTGCGAAAACTGTCTTGGTCTGTATAATTCGACCTTCGCTTTTCACAGGACGAATCTAACGATGCCAGACAATTCAAATCCCGAGACACCTGAAGACGCCAACGCGGCGAAGATTCGTGACTCGCTCGACAAAGTCGACTTGTCGAACTCCTTGTCGAAGCCTATTCGTCAGGCGATTGACGACTTGTTGAGGGTCGCGCAAGAGACAGTCGGTTCAGCCGACGCGTCGGTTTTAGTGCGCGACGGACGCGAGGGCGGGCTGAAATTTCTCGTCGCGGTCAGCGAACTTGAAGAAGCTTTGTTGAAGATCAGAATTCCGCCGGGCAAAGGCATTGCGGGTCTCGTCTTCTCGAGCGGTCAACCGATGGCGGTCAACGACGTCAGCTCCGAAGGTTCCTTCTGGTCAGGCTCCGACGAAGCGATCGGATTCAAAACGGTGACGCTGCTGGCGACGCCCTTGCGTACGGGCAACGAAACAATTGGCGTGCTGGAATTTGTGAACCGGCCCGGTGAGCCGCCCTATCCGCCCTTCACGCCGGAAGAGATGGACGATGCGGCGAGCTTTGCCGACGCGATTGCGCGGCTGGTCGATTCGTACGAAATGGCCTCGCTGGTGGAAGCGATGTTCCTGCATTCAATCAAGACCGGTGATGACGAAGCCGGCAAAAGCGATCACACGGAATGGCTCAAGAGTCTGGACGCCGCGCCTGAGCATCGCGACCTCCTTTTGCTGGGTATCAGATTGCGCGACGTAGTTTCGCAGGGCGACGCGGAACGCGAAATGGTCCGCGACATTCTGGAGACAATCGCGCGATTCGCCGAGAAACGTTCATCCGGTTCCGGCTATTTCAATTTCTAGACACGTTAATTAGGAGATAAGCATGGCGCAGTCCGAATCTGCTGTCACAGTTGATAACGATCTGATTGACCTGTGGTCGCAGATTGAGCCAGAGGCGCTTTGGAAAGGCCGCACGGGTCGCGGTGTGCGCGTTGGCGTCGTCGACAGCGGGATCGATACCGCGCATCCGGAACTCGCCGGCAAAATCAAAGCGTCATATCAAGCCGTCAATGAAGGCGGCCAGATCGTTTTCAAGGAATCGACGTCGGGTGATCAAGCCGGCCACGGAACCGCTTGCGCCGGCATCATCACCAGCATTGCACCCGACGTTGAAATCACGAGCATCAAGGTACTGGGACCGACCGGCGCCGGCACCGGCGAAATGTTTCTGATGGGCGTGGACTTCGCCATCAAGCAGAAACTTCAAGTTGTTAATCTTTCGCTGGGCACGACTAAGCGCGACTTCTGGATGCCGATGCGCGAACTGTTGGACAAGGCGTACCGGGAACGCGTGATGCTCGTCGCGGCCGCCAACAACCTCCCCCAACTCAGTTCGCCGTCCATCTTTTCGTCATCATTGATTTCCGTGGTCAAGCGGGCCGGCGGGGATCCGCTCAACTTCGGGTTCCAGTACGGTGAAGTCATCGAACTGATCGCGCCGGGCGTCCAGGTTGAAACAACCTGGCCGGGCGGTGGACGACGACAGATGACGGGAAACAGTTTCGCCGCGCCTTACATTACCGGCGTTGTCGCGCTGCTGCTCGAGGCGCGGCCTGACCTGACGCCTTTCCAAATCAAGACCATCCTCTACGCGGTGGCGCAAAAGAATCAGGCGAAGGCGGCCGCTACTGAGAGCAGTAAGCAGTAGCCGGCGGGCAGTCAGAACCGCCTGCGGTAGCGGGCGGGCAGTGGGCAGAAAAGCCGGCAGCAGAGAGCCGACGGCGTGAACTTCGGGCGAGGGGCGAAGCTTCCCGCCCCTTTTTGTTTCAACCGAGGGCTGTTTCCAGCGCTTCGACGTCCGCAAGATCCTGCAGGCGGCCAGCCGCTTTCTTGTTCTTGATCAAATCCGGCTTTGATAATACGAACGCGGGAACGTCGCCGAATCGTCCTTCAAATTTGCGGGTCCAGGCTTCGGAGAATTCCACGGCGTCGATTGCCGTGAGCACGTCAACGCGGAGAGGTGGAACTCCGATCTGAAAGATAGTGCCGGGTCTGGTTAAGTCTTCTGGAGTCAACTCACCAAAGGGTGCTCCAAACGCAGAGAGGGCTTGCATCACGCGCGTCGCGTTCTCGGAACTCAGACGCACCCAAACATGAAGATCCTTAGTTGCGCGTACGTGTCCGTGAGCGGCGAGGGCGTGAGCGCCGACGACCAGGTACTCAACTTTGTTCGCGTTGAACTCGCGTAACAGTCCGCTGAAGTCTGGGCTCATCAGATTGGTTATTCCAGGCGAGACAGAGTTTAGTCAAAGTCCAAACCGCTTCAATCCTTTCGTCTGGCGTGGAGTTGCGCCAATCGTTGTCGACCGGTTCTGTATGGCCGTTGCGAATGACTCTCGCGGTGATCTGTCGCTTTGAAGCGCTTGGCATGGCTCAAATTATACCATGCGAAATATGTCCGAATCGTCCGTTAGTGACCATTTACTTCGCCCTTAGAATGCGTCCTATCACCACCAGTGCGCCGAGGTGATACGAATTGTGATCGGCGATGAGCAGCGCTTCGCGCAGAATCGTCTGGCCGGTGCCGTGCGGAAACTTCGCGAGCAGATCCGTTGCCGGATCGGCGACGAGATTCTCCATCTCTTTCAGGTCGTCCCGAAACTTGCCGATCGTTTCCTGCCAAAGCTCCGGCGTTCCTACTTGCTCCTGCGGTGGCCAATAACCTTCCGGCCACTTGGGCGAGACGTGTTTTGGATTACGACTGAACTCGAGAATGTCCCACTGCGCGATGCGCATGTGCTCGAGCACTTGCCAGGCCGTGTACGGCAAACCTTCAAGCCTTTGGCCGCACAGTCCAGAGGGAAAGCTCGCGACGAAATCTTCGAACGTGACGTGCGCGCCTCCACCGCGAACGACATACAAGACGTGCTCGCGCAAGGCCCGATTATTTGCCGGTTGAGTCATAGCCGATTGATTCATTGGCTCATCGGTTCATTGATTCAATGAATCAATGAATCAATGGATCAATTCTTCCGGCTGATTCGATATGTATCGTAGCGGCAAACGGCCGAATGATCACAAAACTTGCACGTCTTCTTCCCTTCCGAAGGCCTGACGCGAAAGTCGCCGCCGCGCATTCCGTCGATGAATTGCCACACGCGTCTTGAAACTTCGCGCCGAATACGCTGCCACTCAACATCGTCAACCATGGCGGTGCGACTGGTGACGTCCGTGCAATCGCTGAACATCCGGCGGTAAAGGCCCTGGTTCAGACGTTTTCCGCGACCGCGCAGGCGATAATAACCACCGCCCGCCAGCTCAAAGCCCGGCACGAACAGTTGTTCCAGGGCCGCCAGGTAAATCGGAATCTGAAGGTGACGCCCCGCGGACATGTCTTCGATCCGCGCGCCCTGCGACAGTTTGTAATCGTACGCAACGATGCTTTGACCCGATTCGCTCACATCGACGCGATCGATTTGTCCCTGGATCGACGCCGCTTCCGATGATGCGTCACCGTGGCGATGTACCTTCAGGTAATCCGATTTCGAGGAGGGATCGCTGGCTTGAGACGCGCGGCCGAATGCCAACTCGAAATAGGTGGGCAGCATTCCCCGCGGCTGTGTCCGCTGTTGCAGGCGCAGCTCGTGGAGCAGGACCTGTTCGAGAATCAGCTTGCGGATCTCGCAGTCGATTTTCCAGATGCGTTCGTTGAGTGGGGGCACGAGCGTCTCGTGTTCCCTGAACACGTCATCGGCGACTGCGTTGATTTCAACGCGCAACGCTTCGCGATCAAGCGCGGGGAGATACTGTTTTCGATGCTTTTCGAAAAATCTGCGGAGCACGTCGTGCAACAGCTTGCCCGCATCGATCGCCGGCAGATCCAGCGCCGCTTCATTGCGCGGCTCGAGTCGCAGCACGCGGGCCGCAAAGAACTTGAACGCGCAGTTGCCGTAGGCACTCAACCCGCTGGCGCTATAAACGTACTCAGGGCCGAAATGATTGGCGAGCAGTGCGCGCAAGTCGCGATTCGTTATCTGTCCATCGTATGACCCAAACGAATCGCCGCTGCGCTGCATTTCGATCGCGACGCGCCGCAGCAGCGAATCGGACACGTACATCTCTTGCCGAGCACGAGACACCAGTTCCGTAGCCACGGCCGGTGAGAACCCCGGGGCAGTTCGCGTGTATTGCCCGTGTCCGGCTTGTTGCCGGACGAGCTTCGCGGCCAACTCTGCGCCGCTCGAAATCGATTGCACATCGTGGCTATCGATGTCACTGCGAATCTGCTTGCGCTCTAATTCGGCCGGCCGAATCGCGCGGCGCAATTCTTCAATGTAGTAAGAGGGCACGGTCTCGATGCCGTCATCGGCCGCCAGAGGCCGCGTCAGGTACAGACGCTCAGTCGCGCGGCAGGCGCATTGATAGAAATAATGCTCTTCTTTCAAAAGCGTCTCAGTGGAAATGTCTTCGAGCACGAGGCCATGCTTCTTGAGTCGTTCGCGTTCTTCATGCGGATACAGCCAGTCACGCGAGGCGCGCAAAGGAAAGCTGCCTTCATTCATGCCGGCGATGAACATGGCGCGAAAGCGCAGGCCGCGAACGTCTGTCGCTTCGAGCACGCGCAAGCCGTCACGATCGCCGGCGGAGATTGAAAGCGTCTGGGATTTCAGACAGCGTTCAAGTTCATCGATGAACGCTGACAGAGAGACTTGTGTCAGAAGGCGGCGCGCGAGGCGGGGCTCACTTCCTGCAGTGGCCCTGCTTGAAGGTCGAGCTTCGGACACACTTGCCTCAACCAGGGCCGCGTTGGCGACATCGAAGCTGCGGACCGTCGCGGCGAGCGCGCGACGCAAAGCTTCCATGCCGCGCACATTTAACATGACCTGCGGCACATCCGCCGGGCTGGGCAGTCTCGTCAACGGTACTTGAACTTCGGCCGCAAACTCGAAAGCGTCCAGTAGAGACATCAACGCTCGTCGCAACTCATCCGTAGTACCGTGCTCTGGAGTAAGCGCAATCGTTTTCCGCAGATGTTCCATCACCAACATCGTCCAGGCGATTGCCGCCGGATGGATCGGCGATGGACGTTTCGTCTTTTCCTTTGGCGCCAACTCATCAGGAGCCGGCGCTTCGACCTCGAGAGTGACCGCGGCGTCTTCTCCGTTGGGGTCGGTCGCGCCGATAAACGAACGCGCAGCCTCGCGTGACGGCAGGACGCGAATCAGACGTTCGGCGCGCTCCAGCCACGCGCGCACCCTCTGTTCGCTGCCGACGTACGCGATTACATTTTCGATTACGTCCGGTACCCAGCGACCGATGCCCAGCCCAAAACGACGGCCCGCATTGCGCTCATCCTGATCGGAAGTTTCGAGCAGCGTCGCGTACCGCTCGTCAAAGACCTTCGTCAACTCCTGCAACTGCTCGTCTGAAATACGGAAGTAATCAGTCTTGATCAGATGTGCGAGGTCACTCGCCCTGGGATTCGTGACATGCTCGCGCTCAGGATCTTTCAGGAGTTGAAGCAGCTTTGCCGTCGCGCGAACACAGGGAATGTCATTGGCCGCCACGCGTCTTTCCAGGTTGCAGGGCATCGATTCCGCCGCGAACACGCGCAAGATTAAGTCGGCATACGCGGCCCGTTCGCGCACCACCAGCGCCATGTCGGAAAGCTTGTAATCCTCTTCTCCGATCAGCCGCTTCATCTCTTTCGCAATCGAGCGCAGCTCAGTCTCGCGATCGCTGCATTCGAGAAGTTGGAGCGCCGTGGGAGCGCACGCATCCCCGGGGTCCCCAGGGGATGTTTTTTTATCCGCTGGGGTGGCTTTCGTGCGGCTCGCAGGCATCTTGCCCGCTTCCGCGCCCTCCCTTGCGGTCGGGCTACTGCCCCGCACCTCGCTCACATTGAACAGCCGTGCGCGCAGATCTGGCGTTGAAGGTTCCGCCGCTCGACTTACTTCGAAATCTGCAATCGACTTCAGTTGCTCAATCGTCGATTGAAACGTCTGAAAGATTTGTGGGTTCCGATCGTCATGGTTGAGATTGACGATCACACTGGGAATCCGCTGGATGAGTAGCCGCAGCATCTCGCCCTGTACCGGCGTGAAATCAAAGAAGCCGTCCAGCACCAGCAGATCGATGTTGTCCAGCCACGGCAGCGCATACCGCAAGTTGTTAACTTGCGCGGCATTTTTCGAACGCAAGTTATCAACTTGCGATACATCTCCGCGCAGGATGTGTAATGCGCTAAGTTGATCGGCGTCTTCATCGGTCAATCCAAAGCGTGCCAGCGCATTGGAGTAGCTCGAGTAGATCAACGAAACGTCGCGGTCGAAATCGAATTGCGAGCTCGGACCCTGGACTCTGGACGCTGGACTTTGGACTGCGGATTCGGCGGCTCGTGTTTCGACAATGGCCGTGAACTCTTCGGACGTCTTCCCTGCCCGTTGCAGCTCGCCGATCAGGGTCGCGATTGTGTTGACACATCCGCCACGATTCGCCAGGCGCCTGATCGCCGGCAGTTGGCCGGCGTCCGCCAGTTGCTTGATGATTTGGGAAATCAGACTGTGGCGCAGCGGCAGTTCTTCGCGATCGATGGGAACCCGTGTGACCGTGGCACAGACTTTAGTCTGTGTTTCCTCGGTTAATTCACAGACTGAAGTCTGTGCCACCGCGCCGGACAACACGCGCCGCACGAATCCACGAAACAGATAAAACGGAAACTCGCCCCAGACTCCTTGAGCGTTCTTTCCATCTAAGACTGTCTGGGTCGCGAGGTCCAGCAGCGGATGAGAAGCGGCGATGTAAAGCAGCCGATCAGTCTCGCCTTTGGCAATGTATTCGGCGCAACGGGCAAGCAACGAAGCGCGATTCGTTCCGAGGACCGGCCCTAACCAAATTTCTTTCGACATGAGGTTATCGTTGTGGCACAGACTTTAGTCTGTGATTCCCTTCGTTGAATTCACAGACTGAAGTCTGTGCCACTTCTTCGCGAGCTCGTTGATCATGAATTGCCGGTTGCGCCCTTGGACGCGGCGAGCAACGGTAACTCTTGCTCTGGAATTTCCTCTTCCCCGGCGACTAGTTCCGGAAACAGGCCGCCTTCGTCCAGTGTCAGAACGCGTGTTGATTTATCGACAGAGTCGATAATCTCAACTTCCTCACCGGCAATGGCGCCGCGTTCTTTGAACTTGCGCGCAGTGACCATCACGCGCGCCTCAAGCGATCCCACGCCCTTGTTGTACGACTCAAGCGCGCGATCGAGATTGCGGCCGATGTCTGCGAAGTAGTTGACGAAGGTGCGCAGCCGGTCGTAAAGCTCCTTGCCGAGCTTTCCGACTTCGTCCGCATTGGCGGCACGCTGCTCCTGTTGCCACCCGTAAGAGATTGCTTTCAAAAGCGCGATCAGTGTCGTCGGGGTGGCGATGATCACTCGCTGATTGATGCCATCTTCGATCAGTTTCGGATCCTGTTCGAGTGCCGCGCTGTAAAAGTTTTCGCCGGGCAGGAAGAGCAAGACAAACTCCGGCGTTGGCTGAACGGTTTCCCAATATGATTTCCGGCTGAGGTGGCCGATGTGCGTTCGCACGAGGCGCGCATGCTCCTTTAGTCGTTCAATCCGGATCGCATCGTCGGTGGCCGAGATCGATTCGTAGAACGCTTCGAACGGAACCTTTGCGTCCACCACGATGCACCGGTTTCCCGGCAGACGCACAATGACATCCGGTCGAATACGCCCGTCTTCCGTCGCCACGTTTGCCTGTTCATTGAAGTCGCAGTACTGGACCATGCCGGCAAGTTCGACGACGCGCCGCAACTGAATCTCGCCCCAGCGGCCACGTATGTGGGGAGTGCGCAGGGCCTTCACCAAATTTCCGGTTTCCGCCTGAAGCTGCAACTGTGACGTGGCCAGGCCGCGCACTTGTTCGCGCAACTCGGCGTAAGCGCCGGCCCGGGCTTTTTCGATCTCGCTAATCTTCCCGTCCACTTTTTCGAGCGACTCTTTCAGCGGCTTGACCAATTGGTCGATCGCCTGTTGCCGCTGATCCAAATCGCCTTTTGCCGTCGCCTGAAACTTTTCCAGCGTAGCGCGCGCGAGGTTGAGGAATTCCTGGTTATTGTCTTTCAGAGCGTCTCGCGAGAGCGCCTTGAATTTTTCGGCAAGTTCTTCCGTGACGCGCTTGAACGATTCGGTTCGCTCCTGCGCGGCGCGGCGCTCGCCTTCAAGTTGAGCCTGCAAACGAGAATTCTGTTCGCGCAGCCCGTCTCTTTCGCTTACTTCGCCTGCGAGCGCCTGTTGAAGTTTCAGTAACTCGTTGTCTTTTGAAACCAAACGCTCATGAAACGTCGCCAGTTGCGTCGCGCTTTCATTCTTTCCGGCCTCGAACGCGCTGTTCGCTTTTGCCCGGAAGATCAGCCAGGCAATGACTGCACCAACTGCCGCACCGGCGAGGAGTATGAGAACGGGGATTACATCGGTCATGGAAGGTCAGTTTACCAGAAGCGTTGCAAACGTGAAACAGCGTCGCGCCTTCGGGCAGGTTTTATTTAAGTGAGTTTCCCTTGCCGCCAATCAGCTCGGTGGTTCGCTCGGTGACGCTGGGAATCGAAATAGGGACGGCATCGCCACCCTCGAGTTCCCGCGTTGTGGGCGCGCGCAATTCATCCTGCTGCGGTTCAGTCGCTTCCAAAGTCGCGGCACCGCCTTTCATCATCGCGGCAATGACACCGTAGGTAGCGATGCCGATGCCGGCCAGCATCACGAGCGTGCACACGAACTTGAACGCCTTTCCCACATCGAAAGACTTGTCAATGACCAGCATCAGCACGCCCAGGCCCAAAACGATAATCCCCCAGGCGAGCCAGCGGAACATCTGGCGCACGATCAGCGCCTCACGTCGCGCGCGATCCAGTTTCGCGTCTTCGGGGGACGGCACGCCCTCGCGCATCAGTTCGCCGACCGGAGCCAGCCCGAAGCCGCACTTCCGGCAGAACCTCTGATCGATCGAGCTCTCAATACCGCAGTTAGGGCAGTGCATGGGTCTTCTCGGTGTGGCACAGACTTCAGTCTGTGATCAAATCCAGAGAACCACGACTAAAGTCTGTGCCACTGTCCTACCCGCCGAAACACGCGACCATGCGTTCGTAAACTTTTCGCGTCAGGCGCACGTCGTTCAAATTGTATTCGCGAATCTCGGGAAGTTTGCCGGCCTGGTAAAGCTCGAACACTTTGCTTCCTTCGACTTCGCCCGTCTTGCTCGATTCAAATCCTAACGTCCACGCCAGATCGTCGAGGCCGACGCGACTGCGTCGATCGCCGAGCCACCACGCGCGCATCGTGTCGTAAGCACCACGCACGTGGAACTCGCCTAAGTCTATGAACGGCTTAACCGGGATTTTGTTCGCGAGACATCGCTGAAAGATGAACGGCAAATCGAAACTTAGAATGTTGTGACCGACAACAAGATCGCAGTCAGGATCAAAGTCGGACATGAGCCTGAGAAAGCCCTTCAAGGCTTCCGCTTCTTCCTGCAAGTTGCCATCCGCATCAATGCCGAACACGTGCTCGCTTTGATCCGACGTCAGCCCTGGGATCTCAATTCCCGGCACCGGCCCGACATGAACGGCGATAGAGAGGATTCGCCCCGAAGTCGCGTTCAGCGAACCGAGTTGATAGACACGCTCTTCTTCGGCGGCGATATCTTCCAAATAGCGCTGCTGTTGTTCCAGACGCATGTAGCCGAGCCGGTAATCGCGCTCGAGCTTTGGCCCGACGCGATCGCGAAAACCCGGCAGCGCCAGCGTCTCGATGTCCAGAGTGAATGCGCGCGGCATCAACGGGTCGCAACCGACGTACTCGCGATATTGTTCAATAGTGATGGGCTTGTATTCAGAGACGACGAACTGCGCTCGATCCTGAAATGATTCGAGTTTGCCGGTGACGCCCCACAAACCGGGACGCAAATCCTCGCGGCCTTCCAGCACTTCGCCCCAGATTTTCAGCAGCAGATTGCCGGTCGCATTGCGCGCGTTGGCGTCGCGAAACGGTTTGCCTTGTTGCGTGCGACGCTCGCGCACAGAGGTCACCGCAACCATCAACCACACTTCTTCGGCGAATGGGAGTTCGGGGATGGGGATATTGCCTCTCATCTTTCAATTAACTGACAAATTCGGTAATGAGCTCGTCGAAACCCGGCCGAATAAATTCGCGCACTCGCGGGAATCGCGCCTCCAGCGAGCGCCGCAACTGGTCCAATTCAACTAAGAGCGGTTGTATTGTATCGGATTTTTCAGGCAGCGAAATTTGCAACGACCGCCACGCCGCAGCTGAGCGCGCGATGGCGACCAGCGCTACTTTCGCCGAGCCGTGCGAATCGATTTTCGCGCTTCGCGCAAGGACCGCATCGAAGTCAAGATCTTCGTCATCGCCGGCTTCGTCGCTGAAACAGTCGAACGACAGCGCTTCGTCTTCGACCTCCTGGCCGGCAAAGCGATTACTGCCGCTGATCGCCCGAAAGGTTTTCACTGCGATAAAGAATTGATACCAGCGAATCACTTCTATGGCATCCGCAACTGTAATCTCGTCGGCTTCGGATTCTGAAGCGCCGGTGGTGTCGTCGTAAATTGACGTCTCTCTAGTGAATTCGTGCTTGAACCAGGCCTCGACCGAACCAGCGTAAGCGTGCGCTGCCTGGGACAGCTCGTCTCGTTCAGCCTCTTCCACCTCGCGATCGTGTTCGGCGAGGGCACCTTCGCAATCCATTGAATCCAGATCAACGCCGTTCTTAGCGGCCCAATCAACGATCATGTCAGCGGTAGCCTGGAAGATTTCGTGCAGCTTCCGCCAAAACTTTTCATTCGTAATATCGCGCGCCTGAGAATCGTCACTGTCCGGGTCCGCCTGTTCGATCGCGTACACGGCGCATCTCGAAGTGAACTGGCAACGCTCACACCAACGATCGCAGTAGTTATGAATGCCCGAGATGAAATTCGGGTTATCGGCTAGCTCCATCAATTCGTCTTTGTCCATGACGATAAAAACGGTTCGACCGACGGCCTTTCATGCCTTGCCGCCGCGCATTGTAATGTAATATCCGTCGCGTCACTACAAATGTTTAGTAGTGTTCTATTTGGCCTTTGCGATTTTTTGCGACTTTGCGTCTTTGCGTGAAACAGCCCTGAGGTAACAAGTAGCCGGTTCACGCAAAGGCGCTAAGACGCAAAGACACGCAAGGCAGGACATTACCAAAGATTTTCAGATAACCCGCGACTGTAGTTGATGAAGGCACGCACGCCTCCGGCGTGCAAAACCTGCGCGCCGGAGGCGCTCGTACCGATGCCAAAACTCTCCAGTGCTGCTCCGACCTTCGCGGTCGCCGATGTCGACGCCACGATTCGCTGGTATCAGGAACAGCTCGGCTTTACCACCTATCCCTTTCCCGAGACACCGCCCTACGTCTTTGCAATCGTCAGCCGCGACACCGTTGAAATAATGTTTCAGCACGTGCCCGGTTACGAGAAGCCAGACATTTACAGCCGCCGTCGCGGTGGCGTCTGGGACGCGTACATCAGAATGGAAGGTGTGAAAGAACTCTACGAGTCAATCAAAGACACAGTCGAAATAATGCTGCCGCTGCGAAAGCAGCCCTACGGCGATTGGGAGTTCGAAGTGAAGGATCCGAACGGTTACATTCTGGTTTTCAGCGAGTTGATTGACTGACCGAAACTTAACCACAGCGGACAGAGAGAAAGGCGAGTCAGAACCACCTTCGGTAGCGGGTGGTTAATCCTTGAATGTCTCGATTCTTATGCCACACTACAACCGCCCGAATACCGCAGGCGGTTCTGACTTTTCTCTGTGTCCTTTGTGGTTGATCGTTCTGTCCGTGCCAGGTATTTCCGGAGATCAGAGGCCCTGTCTAACCCGCAATTTGTGGTAAAGTTACTCGACCCCGAACCCCGAGGGGTCGGGGTTCCCCCACGAACGCGTCGCAAAAGATCCTGACAATTTGCTGGTACTACTATGAGTCTAGCCCGACAATCTTTCGGCGAGTCCCAACCGGCTTTTCTCTTCCGTCGAGCTGCTCCCGACATCAAAAGCAACCCAGTGTTGTATGTGCTGACGATTGTTTTACTCGCAGCTGTCTATTTCGCAGCAGGCAAGTTCGGCCTTTCGTTGGCTTCAGTTCACACCAACGTTTCCCCGGTTTGGCCGCCGACGGGGATCGCACTCGCGGCCATCCTGATACTCGGCTTCCGCGTATGGCCCGGAATCTTCCTGGGCGCGCTGCTGACTAATCTTTTGACTCCGGTGCCGATGGCGACCGCTTTCGGGATTGCCATCGGGAACACGCTGGAAACAGTCATTGCCGCGCGGGTCCTCATCGCGATGGGATTTCGGCCCGCCATGGATCGCGCGCTCGACGTATTCAAGTTCGTGGTCGTGGCTGCGGCCTGCACGATGATCAGCGCGACCATCGGAAACCTGAGCCTTTATTTAGGCGGTGCATCAACCCTGGCGAATTTCGGTTCGCTCTGGATGACGTGGTGGCTCGGAGATCTAACCGGCGCCCTGACGGTAACACCTCTTATCCTCAGCTGGAGTTTGGGTACCGGTCACTGGCTACCGAAACTCAGGTATCTCGAAGCGACACTTCTCGTATTGCTTCTCTCCGTCAGCGCCATCGTGACGTTCGGCGAAAAAGCGCCGACGCCGGTGCATTACTATCCGCTCAGCCGTCTGATGATTCCCTTTCTGCTTTGGGCGGCGTTCAGATTAGGCCGAAGGGGCGTAACCGTCGCGGTAGCCGTCATCTCCGCATTCGCCATCTGGGGGACCTCGCACGGTTTGGGTCCATTTATCACCAGCGATCCGAACCAATCGCTGATGATGTTGCAGCTTTTCATCGCTACCAACACTGTGACATTTCTCTTACTTGTGACCGTGGTGGAAGAGAAGCGACTGGCAGAAGCCAGACGCCGTGAAGACCAAAGAAGGCTGGAATCAAATCTCGCGGTCACGCAGATCCTGGCCGAATCGCCGAAAGTAGGGATTGCGCTCGAACGGATTCTGCCCACGGTTGGGGAATCTTTGGGTTTGGAGTTTGGTTGCGTTTGGATGCCGGCAAGTAATGGACAGGAACTGCGCAGCGTCGCCACCTGGCAGAAGACGCCGAAACCGCAATTTGCCGCGATCTGTGGCGAACGAACATTCGAGCCGGGTGTTGGCTTACCGGGCCGCGTCTGGGCCAAGCGAGAACCTGTGTGGATTCGCGATGTCGCTCAAGACGACAATTTTCCGCGCATGCCGGTCGCGATCGCAGAGGGCCTGCATGGAGGGTTCGCCTTCCCCATCACATTCAACGAGAAGTTTCTGGGAGTGATGGAGTTTTTCAGCTCGGAAATCCGGCAGCCTGATGAACAACTGCTCGCCATGTTCGCCGGCATCGGCAGTCAGATTGGCCAGTTCATCGAACGCAAGCGCGCTGACGCAAAAGTCGAAGCCGCCAGCCTTCTGCCGCAGGAGAGTCCTGCCCCCGTCATTCGCGTGACCAACGAAGGAGTCGTGGCTTTTGCGAATCCGGCCGCCGAAGTCCTCCTGAGCGCGTGGGGTATTGCCGTCGGCAACGCGGCGCCGGAGCACATTATCGACAAAGTACGTGAAGTCTTCACCCGCGGCACGCGCGAAGCGACGGAACTTGCGGTCGGCGATCTCACCTATTCGATCGAACTGGCGCCGATCACTTCTGCTGATTATGTGAATTTGTACTTCACGGACATTACGGCCCGCAAGGAAATGGAGCGGTCGGTGGCCGAGATTGCCCGTCAGCAATCGGCGCTCTACGAATTCGCCGACCGCGTGCAAAACGCGGCGTCGCTTCCCGAAATCCACGAAGCAGGCTTAGACACGATTCTCTCGGCAGTCCGGTGCGATCGAGCATCGATCCTGTTGCTGGACGAGCAGAAGGTGATGCGATTCGTCGGCTGGCGCGGATTGTCTGATGGTTACCGCCAGGCGGTCGAAGGCCACTCGCCCTGGCCGCCTGAGGAAAGCAATCCTCGGCCAGTTTCAATTTCGAATATCGAAACTGCCGGGCTTGAACCAGATCTGAAGCGAGCGATTCTCGACGAGGGCATTCGGGCGGCCGCATTCATTCCGCTGGTTGGGAATGGAAAGCTGATCGGCACGTTCATGGCCTACTACCATCAGCCGCATGAGTTTTCGGCGTCAGAGATAAACCTCGCACTGACGCTGGCGCGCCAGTTGGCAACCGGCATCGAGCACAAGCGCGCGGCTGAGGCGCTGCGTGACAACGAGAGCCGGCTGCGACTCGCGACCACCACGGGCAACGTCGGCGTTTGGGACTGGGACATCGTCACCAATCGCGTTTCGTGGACGGACTCGCTGTACGAGATTCATGGCGTCGGCAAAGACGATTTCCCAGGCACCGTTGAAGCATTCGCTGCGCTGATCCATCCGGACGATCAAGAGCGAGTTTCGAAAGCTATCGAGGAGAGTTTGCGGGGCGGGGCGCCGTACCAACTCGAATTGCGTACCGTGCGGCCCGATGGCGAGGTCGTCTGGATTTACACCAACGCCACCGTGCTTCGCGAAAACGGCAAACCGGTGCGAATGCTGGGAGGTTCCGTTGATATCACCGGCATTAAGCGCGCGGAAGAAGCTCTACGCGACAGCGAGCAAAGGTACCGCTCAGTGATTGAAGCTTTGCCTGCCGCCGTTTATACGACCGATGCGGCCGGCCGGGTCACCATGTTTAATCAAGCGGCCGTCGATTTCTCTGGACGCACACCCGAAGTCGGCAGTGATTCCTGGTGCGTCACGTGGAAACTCTATCATCCGGACGGAACGCCAATGCCGCACGCAGAATGCCCGATGGCGAAGTCTCTGCAAACGGGCGACCCGATTCGCGGTTACGAAGCCGTAGCGGAGCGACCCGACGGCACCCGGGTGAACTTCATTCCTTACCCGACGCCGTTGCGCGATGGCCAGGGCAATCTGGTGGGCGCCATCAACATGCTCGTTGACATTACTGACCGAAAGAAGACCGAAGAGACTTTACAGCGCAGCGAGCGAGAGCTTGCCGAATTTTTTGAGAACGCCACCGAAGCCATTCACTGGGTGGGCCCTGACGGCACGATCCTGCGGGCGAACAAAGCAGAGTTGCGCATGCTGGGCTATTCGGCCGAGGAATATGTCGGCCGGAATATCGCTGAGTTTTATGTGGATCAAGATCTGATTGAAGACATTCTCGCGCGCTTGTCCAAGGGCGAAACGCTCGAAGAGTACCGCGCCCAGGTACGCGCCAAGGATGGAACGATCCGTGATGTTCTGATCAATTCGAGCGCCTATTTCGAAAATGGCGAACTCATCCACACGCGCTGCTTCACCCGCGACATAACCGAACAATTGCAGGCTGAGAAGGCCTTGCGGCACCTCGCAGCGATTGTGGAAACGACTGATGACGCGGTTATCTCGAAAGACCTGAACGGGATCATCACCAGTTGGAACCCCGCGGCGGAACGGCTCTACGGATACAAGTCGGAAGAAATAGTTGGCAAACCGGTTTCCATCCTGATTCCGGTGGACAGGCCCGACGAGGAACCTCAAATCCTCAAGCGCTTAAGACGTGGGGAGGCAATCGATCACTACGAAACGGTTCGCGTGGCAAAGGATGGCCGGCGTTTGGACGTGTCGCTGACGGTGTCTCCGATTCGCGATGCGGCCGGCAAGATAATCGGCGCGTCAAAGATCGCGCGTGACATCACCGAACAGAAACGTACTCAGGAAGAGATCGCGCGTTTGCTTGCGGCGGAACGCGCCGCCCGGCAGGATGCCGAGGTTGCCAGCCGTACGAAAGATGAGTTTCTCGCGACGCTCTCGCATGAGTTGCGCACGCCGCTGACGGCGATGCTGGGCTGGCTCACGATTCTGCGCGGGCACAAACTTGATAAAGCGACGATGGAACATGCCATCGAGACGATCGAACGAAATGCGAAAGCGCAGGCGCAGTTAATCGAGGACCTTGTCGATATCTCGCGCATCGTCGGCGGAAAACTGAATCTGGAAGTTGTGCCGACGGAATTGATGCCTGTCGTTGACGCATCCATTGAAGTGGTGCGCCCGGCGGCCGAGGCTAAAGAGATCACGATCGACGTCAACTACGACACCCGGGTCGGACCCGTGGCGGGCGACGCCTCGCGCTTGCAACAGGTTATTTGGAACCTGCTGTCGAATGCCGTGAAGTTCACCCCGAAGGGCGGCAGAGTGTCCATAAACTTCCGCCGTCAAAATGGGTTTGCCGAGCTTGTCATAAGCGACACAGGCATTGGCATTTCGGCCGACTTTCTACCGCATGTGTTCGAACGTTTTCGCCAGGCAGAATCAACCGCGACGCGATCTCATCGCGGAATGGGATTGGGCCTCGCGATCGTGCGTCACCTGATTGAGTTGCATGGCGGCACGGTGACGGCGGCCAGCGACGGCGAGAACCGTGGATCCACATTCACGATTCATCTGCCGTTGGCCGCGATCGAAAAAGGGCGCGGCTCGCGTGGTGAATCACAAAAGACGAACGGTGACCAGGATCACGAGCTGGAGGGCTTACGGATTCTGTTGGTTGAAGACGAACCTGATGCGCGGGAGCTAATCGCGATGGTGTTGCAAAACTCAGGCGCACAGGTTGAGGCCGTCGACACGGCGAAACGGGCGTTCGAAAGTCTGTCGCTGTCCGCTCCCGATGTTTTAGTCAGTGATATCGGCCTCCCGCTCGAGAGTGGTTACGACCTGATTCGCAAAGTTCGCGCGATGACTTCGGAGACAAAGAAAGTTCCGGCGATTGCTTTGACTGCGTTCGCTACCGAAAACGATCGCAAGCTGTCGCTTTCCGCCGGGTTCCAGGCCCACCTTGCGAAACCGGTCGAGCCAGGTGACCTGCTGAAAGCGATCAAGAGCGTACTCAACGGTAAACACAGGTAGCGCGAGTTGCTAACTCGCGCGCAACGCAAATTAACAATTTGCGCTGCCAGTCGCATACAACCGCAAAAACTTTGCATCCTCCAGCCACACCAACCCGCTGTCAGTGGGCAAAGACTCAGCTCTCTATCGAGTATCACGATCGCGAATGGGGTGTCCCGGTGCATGACGATCGGAAACTGTTCGAGTTTTTGATTCTCGAAGGCGCGCAAGCCGGCCTGAGCTGGGAAACGATTTTGCGTAAGCGCGAGAATTATCGTCGCGCGTTCGACAATTTCGACGCGCGAAAGGTCGGGAACTACGATCAGCGCAAAGTTGAGAAACTGCTCTCCGACGAAGGCATCATTCGGAATCGCTTAAAGATCGCGGCGGCAATTCAGAATGCGCGCAGCTTTCTCGCCGTCCAGAAGGAGTTCGGCAGTTTCGACGCGTATGTCTGGCAATTCGTGAATGGAAAGCCTTTGCGGCGCAAGCGCGGCGCGCCGGTTCCCGTTACGACCGCCACATCCGAGGCGTTGAGCCGCGACCTCTTGAACCGCGGCTTCAAATTCGTCGGCCCGACAATCTGCTACTCGTTCATGCAAGCGGTCGGAATGGTCAACGATCACGACGCAAATTGTTTTCGTTCTCGAGCAGTCGCCGCAAATGGCGGGGCAGTAGCCCGACAGTGAGGGAGGGCTTAAAGTCTTTTTCTTTAAAAACCTCCTCGAAAAACATTTCTTTCACCGCGCGCGGTTTTATTTTTTCCCGCAGAACCCCTCGAAAAACTCTGGGTTTTCGCGCCTCCAAGTAAAATAAATCAATTTTCGAAAAATAAAACACACAGAACTTTGACCAGAAAATTTGTTTTCGGTATAAAGCACATCGTCACGACAGTCACGGCTATCGAGACCAACGAAGGGACGGCGAACGGAGTCGCGAGACTCTGGGAGAGAGCAAAGGCAGAGCGGTTTGCAGTTGCTATGACGCCTTTCGTTGAGACCGAAAGGTCTGCTAGGGAGAGTCGAAAGATTTTCCTGAGCGCCCGGATAAAAACGGGTAGCAACCACTGGGAAGGACCCGCTAGTGGTGAGCTATGTCGCTCGGAGAAATCCGAGCCTCGTTGCCGGAACGTAACCGGCGGTGGAGGACAGCCACCAAAAAAGACTACCTAACGGCACCACATTGATACCGACTTGTCGGCTTTGATGTGAGATTTGCGGAAACAGATTTTGCGGCTCGCAAGGGACGCGAAGTTAACTGAAGCGAATCGCGTGCTGACCGGAAAGCATCGACCGCCGATTGCTTACCGGTATATAAATGGCGGCTTGCGCCTGACGAGGACAGGCTGCCATCTTACGAATCGCTTCGGTGATTCATAAGACTTCGAGATTGCGCTGCTATGCATCTTCGGGTGAAAGCAGCGCAATTTCGTTTTTAGGGTGCAGCTTCGTTCTTAGGGTGTTGGAGGCGCAGGGCGGGGGCCACGCGAGCAAGCCGCGCGGGGTGCTGGACATCCTGGCGACGGTTCGCGCCCATCTTGTGCGCTTTTTGGAGTGGGGCGACTTCCACCCCAGCGCGGCTGCTGCACTGGGGACCCCGGTTGACGCCGCTATGTTTTAGCCCGTCAAAAAAGAATTTCGCGCTTCGCGCTCAGGCGGCCAGGATGGCCGCGCTCCAACTTCACAACTTTTTACAAGCCGTTTCGCGTTCGGCGCTAGAAAATCTGCAGACTGGCTGATACAGTCTCGGCCCACAAACCGCCATAATTAAATCAACAAAGGAGAGACTGTAATGACGGAAGCAGGAGCGCAAACACAGATGGAACACGCCCCAGGAAGTTTCTGTTGGATCGAACTCGCCACCACTGACGGGCCGGGTGCGAAAAAGTTCTACGCCGACCTGTTCGGTTGGGAAGCCAATGACAACCCCATGGGACCGGACATGGTGTACACGATTTTCAAAATCAACGGCAAAGACGTCGCCGCTTCATATCAAAAAGGAAAAGAGATGGAGCACGTGCCGACGCACTGGGCCTGCTACGTCTGCGTCACCAGCGCCGATGAAACTGCCGCGAAAGCGAAATCACTCGGAGCGGAAGTCGTCCAGGAACCTTTTGACGTGATGGAACATGGTCGCATGGCCGTCATCGCCGATCCTACCGGTGCTCACTTCTGCATCTGGCAGCCGAATCAGCACAAAGGCGTTGGCATCAAGAATGCCCCGAACACGCTCTGCTGGAACGAACTCATGACGAGTGACACCGAACGAGCCAGGGATTTTTATACGAAGCTCTTCGGCTGGAACACAAAAACCGACGCCGGGGCGATGCCCTATACCGAATGGATCAATGGCGAAGATCACATCGGCGGCATGATGCAAATCCAACCCGAAATGGGCCCGATGCCGCCAAACTGGGGACTCTATTTCGCGGTCGAGGATTGTGACGCCATGGTGCAAAAGGCGACGTCGCTCGGTGCGCGCACCTATGTGCCGCCGACAGATATTCCCAACGTCGGACGCTTCTCGGTGTTGGCTGACCCGACGGGTGGTGTCTTCAACATCATCAAGCTGTCGATGGAA
>DASUTF010000036.1:0-9944 GCA_036374695.1 Pyrinomonadaceae bacterium | reverse complement strand
TCTTGAGTTCCAACGTCGTGTTCGGCGGGAGCAATGGATTGTTCAGCTCGTTGTCTTTGCGTTGTCTTTAATTCTGGTCGGTGTTCTCACGTATGTAAATAAATTTGATTCTGGGATTGCTGTGCTAATAGGAACGCTAGTTGGGTATTTCTTTGGTAGAGGTCAGAATCGGTAGGCGATTCCTTAGCATACGGCTCATCCCCCATCGGCTAGGAACTCGCGGCAGGCAGCAGTCCCTTGATCTCCCTCACCACCTTCTTCACTTCTTCCTGATCCGCCAGGGCAATCATGAAAAACTTATAACCCTGGTGGAAACAGATCACGCCGTTGGCGAACAGCCAGACACCGTCAAGAAATGGATTGCCGCCGAGCAGCCAGCTTACCGGCGCGCCGACGATGCCGGTGGGTGAGCCGATTTGCGCAAACATCGCCGCGCCCGCGGCGCAACTGAAAGCGCCGAGCAAAGGCGCGCCCACATACTTTGCGGCTTTGCGCTGAAACTCAACGCGTTCGCGTTCGGCGTCATCGAGCTGACCCGCAGCGATTAACGCTTCCTGTTTCTTCAGGTACTCGTCGAACTTGTCGTAAAGCTTTCTTAATCCGATCACGGGGAGTGCTGAATGCGTCAGCCAGTGTGGATGAGCGCCGAGAAGAACCGCGTCGATGCCGGGAAAGCTGGCGCCGGCGCGAATTCCGAGAATCAGTGAAACCGAAACAACCGCAGCCTTACCCGGATTCTCTTTGACCCAATCTTTCGCTTTGAGAACTCCGGCCGTTGCCGCGGCTGACGCTTTGGTCGCGCGCAGGCCGGTGCCGGCCACCTTCGTAGCGGTCGTCGCATAGCTGACGGCATCGTCGAATGCCTTCTCAGCTTTCTTGCCGGCAGGACCGGCCGTGTCGCGAATAATTTTGCCGGCGTCACCCGCCGCATCGCGAATGGTGCGGCCGGCGTCTTTCGCGCGTCGCCTGGTTTCGTCGGCCGCGCGCCGCGCAGTCTCGCGCACTTTCGGGTCGTCGGCGAATCGCTCAGCCTGGTCCTTCAGTTGGCCGGCGCCGTCGGCAATCGTTCTGGCGCCACGCCGCGCGGCATCACCTGCGACGCGCGCGGTGTCTTCGACGATGCCGCTCACGCCGAGCTTCTCGTCAATCTCCTGCGCCTTGCGTTTCGCAGCGCGATGCAGGTCATCAAGTTTTTCTTTGTAATCGGCCATTGATTTAACTCCCGATTGCATTCTACGCCGGTCCAGGGCGTGGTGTTCAATGAAAGATCCATGACGATCCTCAATGACAATGGGGCAGTAGCCCGACCGTTAGGGAGGGCGTAGATAACCGTGGTTTACGCCCTCCCTAACGGTCGGGCTACTGCCCCGTTGGCTTGCGCTCTCGTAACTGCTCCCGTAATTTTGCCCTGTGCACAAATGCCCGAGTTGCAAAAAGCCCGCCCAATGGAAGGACAATCCCTGGCGGCCATTCTGTTCCGAGCGCTGCCAGTTAATCGATTTCGGCCGCTGGGCAGATGGGGAGTATCGCGTACCGGGAAGGGAAATTGACGTCGCCGAACTTTCCGAGCCGCCGTCACCCGACAAAATTGATGAAGAGAATCCATCGAGTTAGGTTCAGCCTTCTCGCGGTAGCCCTCCTGACGCTGGCCGGGTTCGCGTGCCGGCCAGGTTTCAAGCCTACGCCAAATCCCGGCGGACCGGCGGGGTGGGTTTTCGAGGATGGAAAGCGCGCCACAGTCGGCGATTACACCGGCAAGGTTTTGCTGCTGAACTTTTATGCGACGTGGTGCGGCCCGTGCCGGATCGAGATGCCGCACCTGATTGCGCTGCATCGGAAGTACGAAGCCGACGGTCTGCAAATTGTCGGGCTGAACGTCGGCGGCGAAGACGACTACGCAGAAGTGCCGGCCTTCAAACAGGAGTTGGGAATTCAGTTTCCGCTCGCGATTCCCGACGAGGATTTCGTCGATCGTTATCTCGGCGTCAACCAGAACATTCCGCAATCATTCGTCATCGATCGCCAGGGCAGGATCCTCAAGCACTTCATCGGCTTTAGCGAAGAGAGCATGTCAGAGGTTGAAACTGTTGTGCAGGCCGCGCTGAAAAAGTAAACTCGCCGGGCAAAATTTCATTAACACTTGTTTGAGGGGTCTGTCAGAAGAAGTGGTCCTCTGTGCTAACTCTGTGGTTCTCGGTGTCTCTGTGGTGAAATTGCTTAGGGAAACCCTCACCACAGAGGCACGGAGATCACACCGAGAATCACAAAGCCCTTTTTTTACAGACTCCTGAAGCGAGGTGTGAATCAGAATGATCCGAGAAAAACTGATTGATAAGGACGTAGGCGACCCACGGAAGTTTCGTTGGCGTAGCCATGAAGTATCGCGTATCGAGGCGTTGAGCGATGCGGTGTTCGCCTTTGCCGTCACCTTGTTGGTGGTCGCGCTGGAAGTGCCGAACACCTACGACGAACTGATGGAAGTGATGCGCGGGTTTGGCGCTTTCGCTATTTGCTTCGCGCTGCTTTTCGTCGTCTGGTTCAATCAATACAAGTTTTTCCGCCGCTATGGCCTGAACGACAATCTCACCATCGTCATTAACGCGGTGCTGCTGTTCGTGGTCCTCTTCTACGTCTATCCGCTGAAGTTCGTCTTCACTTTCCTGGTGGACAAGTTCACCGGCGGCCACGGCGAGGTGCGACTGCCGAACGGCACGGTCGAAGGAATGGTCGAGAGCGCCGATCAAGTCGCGAATCTCATGATCATTTTCGGCGTCGGGTATGTGGCGGTGTTTGGCGTGTTCGCGCTGCTCTACTGGCGCGCGTATCGCAAGCGCGCGGAACTCGAACTGACTGAGTTGGAAGCGTTCGACACGCGCACGGACATTCGCGAGAGTCTGCTGAATGTTTGTATCGGTTTGATTTCGCTTGCGGTTGCGATTTTAGGCGGCGGCCGATTCGCCGGCATTTCGGGAATGATTTACATGCTGACGCCGTTAGTCATGACGGTGCACGGAACGTGGAATGGCCGGCGGCGAAGAAAGGTGGAAAAGCTCCTCATGGCTGAGGCCTAACTGGAATCGTTCTCGGCTTCCTGCGGAAGTAGTAACCGCGCCTCGCCCGCACCACCAGTTTCTTGTTCGCTTTCGTGATCGCGGGAACCAACTGAACTTTGACGTGCCGAAACGCGCCTTCCTCATTTGTCTCAGGCGGCCGATAACCGATCGTGTAGCGCGTGCGGAGGCGCGTGAACATCTCGCCCAAACGCGAGTCAACTTCTTTGCGATTGGCGCCGAGGACCTCGCCACCGGTCTCTTCCGCATAAACATCAACGCCTTTGATCTGGCCGAAGGTTAGCGCGTTGAAGACCTTTGCAAACCCGCTGCGCACAATCAGGCCATAAACTACCGTACCTGACTCCGCCAGCTCTCGCTGTAATCTCGCCACGTCTTCGCCCGCGGTAATCGCGATGTTGTCGGTGATGACGATAATCGCCCGACGATTCGCCGGATTTGTTCCCCTGTTGATCTCTTGAGCCGCCCGATCCAGCGCGTCATACAACAAAGTTCCTTTGCCCAGGTCACTGTTGCTTGCTTCGGTTATCTTTTCCGCTGTGAGAGCCCGGTCTTTCGTGAAAGTCTGGATAAGCTTCGGGTAATCCGCGAACGCGATCACGGCGACTTCATCTTCAGGTTTCAGGTGACGCAAGGCGTTGTTGGCGCCCTCTCCGATTGTCTGGATCACCGGGCGCACGCTGCCGCTGATATCGAGCAGCAACACGATTGAAAGCGGCAACTGGTCTTGCCCAAAATAAGCGATCTCCTGCTTTACATTCTCTTCCAGGATTTGGAAGTCCTCTTTGCGCAGCGGGCCGAAAACTTTGCGCGTCTTCTTATCGATGACCTGGGCGTCGAGAACGACCAGGTCAGTGTTCACCCTGATGACGTCGGTTGGATCAATTTCCTGTGCGGCTATGACTGCTGGAACAAACACAAACAGGGAAAGCACGAGAAGGCGCCACAAACGGATGCGGTTCTTATTCATCATGGCAGGTAAAGTTTGCGAGGAGAGAGTTAGAGAGTTAAGGCTTAAATGGCTTGCCGCCGGTGTCGGCGCTTTTAATCAGTCCGGTTGAATCCATCCAGAAGGACAGCTTGCCGGTCTTGCCGTAACTCAAGGGTTCAGCGGTGGCGATATAAGTCTTACCGTCTTTGCCGACCGTAATACGGAAGTTGTAGCCGCTGAGTTTCGGGTCGATCACATTGGCGCCGAGCATTCCCGCCTTAATCAGCGCGGGAAAATCTCCGTATTGCCCACCGTGCTGCTGGCTGTAAACCCCTTGCCACAGGATCAGCCGTTTCAGGATGTCCTCGACATCACCTTCGTGCTCAAGGATGAGCGCGTCAAGAAAATACCGGCGGCCGGCCTTCTTCACTTCATCTGCATCGGCGTCAGAGCCGATCAGCCAACTGCCGCTCGCGTTGGTAAGGTTCAGCGGTTGCGAAGTCACCTGTGGTGACGAAACGTCGACCGGAATCTTTACAAAGACAGTCGCGATCTTGCCGCTGATCTGTTCGCCCATGATTTCGACCGTGGCGGGGATCTGAGCCGCCTTTTCTTCAAAACCCGGCCGCAGAATCTCCATCTCTTCGGCGTTTAAACTTTCAACTGCAGGTTTGTAGATCGTCAACGCGAAGGCTTCCTGGAAGCGGTGCTCGCGCATCGCTTTGTAAAATTCACGCACGACATCAGAAGGCGTGCGCGGCTGGGCCGGAGTGGGCGCCGAAGTCTTTGCCGTACAGGCAGCGGGCGAACCCAGCAACCAGATCGCGGCAACTGCCGTGAGCAGCAGACGAACGAACAGCCTACGTGGGAGACTCAGCTTTCGACGAAGATAAATCATGCGTTTTCTTACCCGGCCCGTTAGTCAGCGCGCTTCTTCTTGCTTGCCAGGACCCATTCACGACCTACCGCATAGAGCAAAGCGGTAATCGCGACAAATGGGATCAGCGATAACAGTTCAGCGTAACTCTTCACGTGGCCCGGAGGCTCGTCGAAGAAAGGATTGTGAGCCAGCATCCATACCTTAACCGCGCGGGACGTTTCGACGAAGTAACCGGCCATGAACGCGATGATAATGCCCGCGATCGCCGCGCCCGCGATATAACCTGAGGCCATTAACACGCCCGGACTCTTGTCCGTCTCAGCAATGATCTGTTCCTCAGTCAGGTTGGCGTGCTTGCGGCGCAGGTGTCGATCAACCAGCCAACGCACCATGCCGCCTATAAAAATGGGACTGGAAGCCGACAACGGCAGATACACGCCGACGGCGAAGGCGAGCGACGGAATACCGGCCATCTCGAGCACGATCGCAATCATCACCCCGAGCAGCACGAGATTCCATGGCAACTGGCGGTTGAGAATTCCCTTGATGATATAAGACATCAACGTCGCCTTGGGCGCGTCGAATTTTTCGGGTGTCGAGCCGTCCGGCCTCATCTTGTTCTTGCCGTTGATGGCCGGATCCACGATGTATTGCGGGACTCCCTGGGCGTCGACCAGATATCGGCCTTCGCGTCCGCCTTCAGTGTTCGACTTTTGCCAGACGCGATAGGTGTTTTGATCCTCCGCGGCTTGCGGTCCTTTGAGGGTCTCTGAGGCGCCCAGCTCTGACAGATTGGCGCGCAGTTCAGGTTTGAAGTTGCGTTCGACTTTGTAAACGATCTTGCCGGTTTCGTTAACCAGGTATTCGCCTTCCCCCAGGCCTTCGACCTTTGGCGCCTTGGCGTCGCGCGTGAGCACGCGGTAATCACCCGGCGCGCGCGGCTTCAGGTCTTCGGTGTAAGCCGGCAACGCGCCGGCTTCCGTGGCCGGAAGTGGTGCCACGCGGTCGTCAACTTTCGAAAAAGTGATACGCTTTGCGTAGATTGTGCCGCTATCGTTTAAGCGAATTAAGATTGGCCCCAGGATCAGCGCTGAGGCGAGTGCCCCAACCAGAATGGCGTACTGTTGATACCTGGGAGTGGCGCCAACCAGGAATCCAGTCTTCAAATCCTGCGAAGTGGTTCCGCCATTTGAGGCCGCGATGCAAACGATCGCGCCGATGCTTAGTGCCGTCACGTAATACGGCGGGCCGGTCCAACCCAGCAACAGGAAGATCAGGCAGGTTAGGAGCAACGTGGCGACGGTCATGCCTGAGATCGGATTGGACGACGATCCAATCTCGCCGGTCAGCCGCGACGACACGGTCACAAACAGAAAACCGAAGGCTATGATCATGATCGCGCCGAGGAAAGCGACCAGGATGTTCTGTTGCAGACCCAGTTGCGGGAACAACATGATCATCGCGACCAGCGCGATGATTCCGGCCAGCACGTACTTCATCGAGATGTCCTGGTCGGTTCGCGGCGCGCGCGCGCTGGCGGCCTGGCCCCCTCGCAAATCAGCCAGACCTCCTTTCAAGCCGTGCCAGATAGTCGGAAGCGAGCGAAACAAACTTATGATCCCGCCCGCGGCCACTGCTCCGGCGCCAATGTAAAGAACGTAATTCCCGCGAATATCGTTGGGACTCATGCCCCGCACCGGATCCGTGCCGGGCGGAATCGGACCGGTGTTTTCGCCACCGGCGAAATAAGCAATTGCCGGAATCAGCACCAGGTAAGCGAGCACGCCGCCCGCGCACATGATGGAAGCGATGCGTGGGCCGATGACGTAACCGACGCCGAGCAGGGCCGGATTGACTTCGACCCCGACTGAACCTTTACTGAAAGGTGCGCCAAAAATTTTCTCGGGCGCCTCTTTCCAGGTGTAAAACGCGCGGTGTGCCGCCTGATACAGCACGCCGATGCCGAAACCAGTGAAGATCGTTTTGGCGCCGATGTGCGAGCCGGCCTCGTCGCGCGCCGCCATCTCGGCTTTCGCTTCGGTCGAGGCCGCCGCTCGCGATTCTTCCGAGGCCCCGGCTTTCAAAACTTCCGCGCAGGCCGTGCCTTCCGGATATTTCAGATAGCCGTGCTGCGCGACGATCAAAGCGCGGCGCAGCGGAATCATCATCAGAATTCCCAGCAAGCCGCCGAGCACCGCCACCAGCATCACGCGCGTCAGCTCGAGGTCGAAACCAAGAATCATGATCGCCGGCATGGTGACGCCGACCCCGAACGCGATTGACTCGCCGGCCGACCCCGCTGTCTGGACGATGTTGTTTTCGAGGATCGTCGCGTTGCGGATTTTTAGCCGCGAAAGCAAGGCAAAGATACTGATCGAAATGACGGCGACCGGAATTGAAGCGCTGACCGTCAAGCCCACTTTCAAAACCAGATAGAGGGACGAGGCCCCGAACACTACGCCGAGCAATGTTCCGACGATAAGTGCTCGCGCAGTCAGTTCCGGAATGCGCGTCTCAGGCGCAATGTACGGACGAAAGTTAGCCAGGAATGGATTGTCCGGCTTGAACCCGACGCGATCCGGAAACTCCTGAGCACGGGCGGCTTCCTCGGGGCTGATGACTTCCTTCGGCATCAGTTCTGACCTCCGAACGAGTTTTGCAAAAGCGGGGAGATTGTTAAGGAAATGTCCGCCGCTACTTTACACGCGGCGAATGCGGTAGAGCAAGAGCAAACCAGAAAGCAGTAGGCAGAAAGCAGAAAGCAGAAAGCAGAAAGCAGAAAGCAGAAAGCAGAAAGCAGCACCACGCTGCCTTCTGCTTTTTGCCTACTGCCTTCTGGTGCCCGGGTTACTGCTTACTCGTGTCCGCCTTTGGCGCGATAAACACTTCACGAGCTTTCACGACGTAAACCTTCTCGTCAGTCTGCCCGTCGCCATCGACATCAACTTTGACGACGATCTTGTGGCTCTTTCCGTCCCGGATGTCACCAGGGCTGAATCCCAGGCTGTATTGATTGCGCAGCAAGGAATTGATCGAGCTGAGCGCGTTCGGCAACTCGCCTTCAAAAGTGACGGGATAGTAGGTGCCGCCAGTATCTTTGGCAAATGATTTCAGGATGTTATCGGCCTGCAAAAAGGTCATCCGGTCGATCGGCACGCCCATGATGTTGCCGCCGCGGCCGGGATCCATCATGTCGCCGTACTTTTTCATGAACAAATTGCCGGTACCGATAATGTAGATCGGAATGCCGGAGTTCTGGACGATCTTCCGTACCTGGTCGTAATTGATCTTGCTGAAAGTGTCGATGCCGGACGCGACCAACAGCACAGCCTTGCGACGATCGCTGGCGACGCTGACCATGCCGCCATATTCGGTCGTGCGTTCTTTGGCTTCTTCCAGCACCACGGAATCGCCACGGCCGCCGACCAGGGTTAACTTCAGCGCGTCGTACATGTTCGTTTCGATAAACGCCGGCTGATTCCGAAGAAGCAAACTGATTACTTGCTGAATCCGCGTTGGATTGTTGGTGAAGTCGGTCAGCGGCGTGGGCCGCATGTCGTAAGCGATAACCGAAACGTAGTCCTGCGGGGTGATGAACTGCGAAAGAAACATTGCGGTCGGACGAATCACTTCCAGTTGGCCGGCTTCCATCCCGCCACTGCCGTATAGCCCCAGGAACTGACCCAGCTTGCTGTACTCAACCACGAGCGTGATGGTGATGGGCGCTTCGGGTGTCGAGAAGTTCGTGATGTCTCTCTTGACGCCGTCAACGTAAAGTTCGAAGTTGTCTTTCTTTAACCCGGTCGTAATCTGACCAGACTTTTTGTTGTAAACGACCGCGTCAACATTAACCAGGCTGGTGGTAACCTTAATCGCCTCGGTCTCCTTGCCGGCGATGTCAGCCGGTAAAGGCTCCTGCTCTTTCTCACCGGTTTCCTGTCCTTGCGGAGGTCGCTTGTTCTTCTTTTGATCGGATGTGGGCGGCTGGCGACGGGACTGCGCCAAAAGCGAGATCGTGTAAGTGCCGGAAACGAGCGTTGTCAGAACGACGAGAACTGCCAATCGCTGGGAAAAACGAAGCTTCATCATCACGTACCTTTCAACTGCAGGCCGGTTCAGCTGGGGATTGGACTATAGGTTGAGCCCGAAAACGGGTCAAGCTGGCCCGGGCCGCGGTCCAGGTGTGATGCTGAGAGGGGCGCTCGAGTTTCCCTGGAGTAGCACAGACTTCAGTCTGTGCAGGCTCACGAAACACAGACTAAGGTGTAGGCCACTACCGCGGATTTCCTCCGGCTTCAGCTTCGATCACGACTTCGAAAGTGCCCGTGTTATCGCTCAGGTTTCCTTCGTTGATGCCGAGGAAGAGCACGCCATCGCGTTGCGCCACAAAGTCGCGGCTGCTGCCGATGAAAATGAAATCGTCGTTGTCGTCGCCGATCACGGCGATTAACCCGCCGGTAGGCTGCGTGCGCATGAGCTTCTCGCGGTCCTGAACGTTTGCCAGTCCGTCCGGCGTCGCGAACCGGTTGCCGCCAAGGTTTGCGCGGCCGGTCGCATTGATTCGCAGACGTTGACCGCGCCTGACAACCAGGCCGCTGTTTGTCCAGCCGTTTGTCGAATTATCCGCACGCACGCGCACGTTTACCGGGAAGAAGGTGGGGTTAGACGAAGTGTTCGGATTGGTCGTCGGCTGTGTTACCGGGGGATTGTTCGCCGGTCGCGTAGTGGCCGGCGGCTGGTAAGTTGGCTGCGACGGCGTGGTCGAAGTGTTGCTAGCTTCGTCCGCCGGCGCGCCTTCGAACTCGATCGACTCGACGTCTTCCATGTAGACGGTTATGCGGCTCTTGCGTCCGCGCGTGCCGCTGCCGACCAGAATGGTGAACTGCTCGTTACGAAAGTTGACGATCTCGCCGCGAATGATGCTGCCATCCTTCAAACGAATCGTGTCGGCCAGCACGGGCAGGGTCAATCCTAAACCTACGACCACGACGATGGCCGAGCGCAGCAAAAGCCTTTTCATAGCGACCTCCAACTGAAGAAAGAATGTGTTTGCCGATTCGCG
>DASUTF010000035.1:0-12253 GCA_036374695.1 Pyrinomonadaceae bacterium | reverse complement strand
CGTTCAAACAGTTCAGCGGCACAATTGAACTTGCCAAAGAAGGCGTGGATAAAAGCCGGGTGACGATCGACATCGACACGACCTCGATTGTGACCGACACAGATCGTCTGACCACGCATTTGAAGACGCCCGACTTTTTCGACGTCGCCAAATATCCGAAGGCGAACTTCACTTCAACAAAGATCGAGCCAGCCACGACCGCGGGCGCCACGCACACGGTCACCGGTAATCTGGATTTGCACGGCGTCAAGAAATCGATCAGCTTTCCGGCGACGATTCAGGTGGCGCCGGATGCGGCCTCAGTCAACGCCGAGTTCGCGATCAACCGCAAGGACTTTGGGATTAACTATGCCGGCCAGGCAAACGATTTAATTCGCGATGAAGTAGTAATGAAATTGACTGTAAAGGCACCGCGCAAGCAGTAGTTCCAAATACTCAGACTGGCGTGCGGTAACCTGCCTCTTAACGAGAATGCTCAACGAAGCCGTCGCTTACTATCACAAGCTGCTCGAAGATCGAGAGTTGGCCGAAACGTCTTTGGCGCTGCTCGATGAAGGGTTGGAGCGCTCGAAGTTGATTTTCGGCGGCCGGCGCCTCTCGCCGTATCTTCGGCCTCATTTCGTCAGGGAAGAGGACTTCGCCCGCGTTGTTCGCGTGTGCGAGACGGTCTGGAACGCGATTGAGAAGGTCAAGGATGAGGCCGTCGGCAACACCCAATTGCTGAACGAACTTGGACTCACCCCGATCGAGCGCGAGTTGGTGATCATCGATCCGGGTTATCGGGCGGTGTCTCCCACTGCGAGACTAGATTCGTTCTTAACCGATGAAACCTACAGCTTCGTTGAATTGAACGGCGAGAGCCCGGCGGGGATCGCTTACGCGGACGCCGCGTTTGAGATTTTCGAGTCGTTGCCGGTGATGAAGCGGTTCGCCGAAAGGTACAACCTGCGGCGATTCCATGGGCGCCCGTTGATGCTCAAGGTCCTGCTCGAATGCCACGAAGAATTTCTGGGCCGCAAACCAGATCGCGCGCCGCAGATCGCCATCGTCGATCTGAAGGGCATGCCGACGCTGAAAGAGTTCGAGCTGTTTCGCGAATATTTCGAAGCGCAAGGCTATCCGTCGGTAATCGCTTCGCCCGATGAACTCGAATTTGCGAATGGGCGGCTGCGCAAGCTGGATTTCGAGATCGACATCGTTTACAAGCGGCTGCTCGTCAACGAATACCTGCCGCTCATGGACAAACATCCGGCGCTGCTCGATGCTTATCGCGCCGGCGCGGTCTGTTTGGTCAACAGCTTTCGGTCGAAAGTGATTCACAAGAAGGCCCTGTTCGCCGTGCTGACGGACGCGCGTTACGCGAGGCTTTTCAGTTCTGACGAGCGCGAGGCGATCTCGGCCCACGTTCCCTGGACGCGCCAAGTACGCGCGGGAAAATCGGATTATCACGGCGACGAAATCGATCTGCTCGAGTTCATTAGCGAGCGACGTGATCGCCTGGTGCTGAAGCCGAACGACGATTATGGCGGCCATGGGATTTACATCGGCTGGAACATCGACGAGATCGGCTGGGATGAAGCGATTCATAACGCGCTCGGTAACGGCGACTATCTGGTGCAGGAACGCGTGCCCACAGCGCGCGAAGTGTTTCCGGCGCTCACACCTGACGACACAATTCAATTCGTTGAGCAGCTTGTGGATTTGGATCCGCTGCTCTTCAATGGCAAGGTCGGCTCTGCCTTCACGCGTCTCTCTTCCAATGAACTCGCAAATGTCACGGCCGGCGGTGGCATGGTGCCGACCTTTCTCATCAGCGAGAAGAGACATTGAGCAGAAAACGAAGCCAAAGACCAAAGACCTGCTTTGCGCCGTCGACGTTGACACTCTCACCGGGACGCGTTAACGTGTAATCCCGTGATTCACACGGGTTCCAAATCCCCACCAAAAGCCGTTGCAGTAATCCCAGCTCGTTACAGTTCTACGCGTCTGCCGGGAAAGCCTCTGCTCGACATTGCCGGAAAGCCGCTGGTCGTCTGGGTCGCCGAACGCGCGCGCGCGGCTTCGTCTATTTCGCGCACGATTGTAGCGACTGACGATCCGAGAATCGTCGATGCGGTCAGCGCGGCGGGCTTTGATGCGGTGATTACCCGTGCGGATCATTTGAGCGGCACCGATCGGATCGCCGAAGTCGCGCACAATCTCAGCGCCGATATCATCGTGAACGTTCAGGGAGATGAACCACTCATCGATCCGGATACAATCAACCGTGCCGTTAACGCTCTGATCGAAGATCCTGACGCGCAAATGTCCACGACGTGCGAACCAATTACTGACGCCGCGGATGTTTTAAATCCGTCGGTCGTAAAAGTGATCTTCGACGAGAATGGTTACGCCGCCTGCTTTTCGCGAAATCCAATTCCGTTTCCTAATCAGGCAGTCGAGAATTACGGTTCTCTTGAAGCAGCGCTCGGAGCCGATCCGGCGCTGCTTAATAGTTTTCGGAAGCACACGGGCCTTTACGCTTATCGCCGCGACTTCCTTCTCGAGTTTGCGCGCTGGCCCGCTTCGGAATCCGAGACACGTGAGTCGCTCGAGCAGTTGCGGGCACTCGACCACGGGGTCAAGATCAAAGTTGTCGAAGCTGCATCACCGTCGATTGGTGTTGACACGACGGAAGACTTGGAACGCGTTCGTGCGATGATGGGCGGTACGCACGCCTCTGGCGTGCCCGTTTGATTTGCATGCCGGAGGCATGCGTACCTTATGAACGCAAGTGACTGGATCGGTCTTGGCGTTATCCTGCTGCTAATCATCGCGGCGCTCTTTGGCTTGAGCCAAATCAGCAAACCGTATGACGTTAAGGATGAGGAAGAGTTTCAGAAGCGTCGAAAAGAAAGCGCCGGCATGATGGTGGCTGGTCTAAAAGGATTGCAACAGATCCTCGACCCAGCCGAAAAGAAAGCAGCTATCGTTCAGCAGGATCTCGCGCGCGGTGTCTATGACGACCAGGAAGAAGCGGACGATCCGCCGGAAGCGGGAGAAGAAGCAAGGCAAAAGGAAAAAGGTAAAGGGCAAAAATGAAGAAAGTAGAAGACGGCTGTTACTTCGTTTTGCCTTTTTCCTTTTAACTTTTTCCTGCACCGGAGGGGCTTATGCCTAAATACATTTTCGTAACGGGTGGCGTGGTTTCCAGCCTCGGCAAAGGCCTGGCGGCCTCTTCGATTGGCGCCTTGCTGGAAGCGCGTGGGCTACACGTGACGCTGATCAAACTTGATCCATACCTCAACGTCGATCCCGGCACGATGTCGCCGTTTCAGCACGGCGAAGTCTTCGTTACCGATGACGGCGCTGAAACCGATCTGGATCTCGGTCACTACGAGCGTTTCACACACGCGCACCTTTCGCAGGCCAACAACTGGACCTCCGGCCGTATTTATCGCGAGGTGATCGATAAAGAGCGGCGCGGCGATTACCTCGGCAAGACCATTCAGGTAATTCCGCACGTCACCAACGAAATCAAAGACGCGATTCGCGCGGTCACCGTCGACGGCGAGGCCGACGTCGTCATTGTGGAAATCGGCGGCACGGTGGGCGACATCGAATCGCTGCCGTTTCTCGAAGCCATTCGCCAGATGGGCAACGAAGAGGGAAGGGAAAACGCGCTCTTCATTCACGTCACGCTGGTGCCTTACATAGCCGCGTCAGGCGAGCTGAAAACGAAACCGACGCAACACTCTGTGCGCGAGCTGCGCGAGATTGGTATTCAACCTGAGATTCTCCTGTGCCGTTCGGATCGTCCCCTGTCCCACGATCTCCGGTCGAAGATCGCTCTGTTCTGTAACGTAAAACAGGAAGCCGTGATCACCGCGCAGGACGTCGACACGATTTACGATGTTCCGCTCGCGTTCCACGATCAAGGTCTCGACGAGCTGATCGTTTCTTACCTTCAGTTGAACGAAACGGCCGCGTCCGCCGATCTGACTGCCTGGCGCAAATTGGTCGATACGATACGCGAGCCTTCCGCCGGCGAGACTTCAATCGCCATCGTCGGCAAATACGTCGAGCTGGAAGATTCTTATAAGTCTCTGCGCGAAGCCTTAACGCACGGAGGCGTCGCGAACAACCTGCGCGTGAACATCAAGTGGATCGAATCGGAAGACTTGATGGACGACAGCAACTTTGAAGCGCGTCTCCGCGACTTTGACGCGATCCTCGTGCCCGGCGGCTTTGGCAAGCGCGGCGTCGAAGGCATGATTCGCGCGATTTCTTACGCGCGCAAGACGCGCACGCCTTACTTTGGGATTTGTCTCGGCATGCAGACCGCGTGTGTCGAATTCGCGCGCAACGCGTGCGATTTGAAGGACGCCGATTCGACTGAGTTCAATGTCGAGACGCCTTATCCAATCATCTTTAAGTTGCGCGATCTGGTGAACGTGGAAGAGATGGGCGGCACGATGCGCCTGGGCGCCTGGGTCTGTCGTCTGGCTGAAGGCTCCTTAGCGCGCGAGGTTTATGACGGCGCGGAAGAGATCAGCGAACGCCACCGTCATCGTTACGAGTTCAATCCGGCTTTTCGTGAAAAGCTTGAGAAGGGCGGCCTCATTTTCAGCGGCATCTCAACCGACGGCAAGTTTGTCGAGATCGTCGAGCTTTCGCGCGACGAACATCCATGGTTCCTCGGCTGCCAATTCCACCCCGAATTCAAATCGAAACCCCTCGCGCCTCATCCGTTGTTCGCTTCGTTTGTGCATGCAGCCTTTCAAAATCGCTTGCAGACTGAGACGGCGCTGGAGCAGTTGGTGGAGAGTGAATCGGCTGTGGATCATGCCGCTGCGGCAGGTCAGTACCCGGAGCGGTAGCGACGGGATAGGGCACTACTCGGGATAGGCCACGTAGATCAAGTTTTTCCGAGATCGGCTACATCTCCGTAGCCTCTCGATCCGGTCGCTACCGCTCCCGGTACTGACACGTCCTGTGCTATTTTTAGTTCGAATTCCCCCAAAAGTTCTGAGTTAACACGACACCCCGAACGGTCTTCAAAGATCGTTTCGGAGGGAGGCAACTATGTTAGCGAACCATCGTTGGCTGTCCCCGATCTTCCTATTGATCCTTGTCTCGTTCGTAGTCTGTATCGCCCTGTCGACACGAGCCAGCAACAACCGAGAGTCAGCCACGCCTGCAATCGTCTCACCTGCGACTCTAAGCGAAGAACGAGCGGGCAGGATGCCCGCGTACCGAACCGCCGGCCCTAATCTCGCGCAAGGATTGGCTGCGTGGGAGCAGGTCTATTCGGTTCTGATCTCGCCTCGCTGCCTCAACTGTCACACCGCGACAAACTATCCACAGCAGGGGGAGGACCGGCATCGTCATCAGTTCAATGTGGTGCGCGGGCCCGATGGCCATGGCGTGCCCGGGCTGACTTGCGCGGCCTGCCACCAGGGAGCGAGCAGCAAGGCTGTGGGCGGGGCGAACTGCGCGGAGTGTCATGAGGGAGCGGACCTGAACCCTACCGGCGTGCCCGGTGGCCACGGCTGGCACCTGGCGCCGCTCTCGATGGCGTGGCAGGACCGTAACGATAGGCCGCTATCATCGGCACAGGTCTGCCGCGTGGTCACGGATCGCACCAAAAACATGAACATGGGCGGGCCGGAGCTGCTGAAACATCACGAGGAAGAAGAGCTGGTGCTCTACGCCTGGCGGCCGGGGCGACGGGCGGACGGCACAATGCGAACCGTGCCGCCGCTGACTCACGCTGAGTTCGTTAACGCCACTCGTACCTGGGTGGAAGCCGGTACGCCTTGCCCGCGCGGGAGATAAGGTGACGAGTATGTCCTAATTTTTCTCTGCGATCCTCTGCGATCCTTTGCGTCTTTGCATGAGTTGCCCCTTTCAAAAAAAGCAGGTTCACGCAAAGGCGCTAAGACGCGAAGACACACAAAGTAGGACACTAGTTAGGAGACGAGAGCCATGGCAACTTATGAACTTAATGTGAACGGCCAGACGAAGAAGGTGGACGTCGATCCCGGAACGCCTCTGCTTTGGGTTCTGCGTGAAGAACTGAAAATGACCGGCACGAAATATGGTTGCGGCATCAGCGCTTGCGGAGCGTGCACGGTGCATGTTGACGGCATTGCCACGCGTTCTTGTGTCGCTCCGGTGTCGCTAATTGGCAATCGGAAGATAACTACCATTGAAGCGATGGCGCAGGATCCGGTGGGCCGCGTTGTCCAGAATGCCTGGGTGGAAAAAGACGTCGTGCAGTGTGGTTACTGCCAGAGCGGACAAATCATGAGCGCGGTGGCGCTGCTGAAGGCCACGCCTAAACCCACCGACCAGAACATTGAAGAATCGATGGGCGGCAATCTCTGCCGCTGCGCGACGTACGTGCGAATTCGTGAAGCTATCAAGAGCGCGTCTCAACAATTGACGTAGAAGATACCGGCGATGCGATTGTGCCGCTTTTCTGGACCCTCTGCGTTTACTCGGCGTGCTCGGCGTCTCAGCGGTGAAGGTTTTAAAAGTGTTGTAACCGCGGAGACGCAGAGAACGCAAAGAATGCGCAGAGACAATTTCAACAAGGACCTCCAACGATGCGAGTAGCCATGAAAAAGGAAAATGATCTTCATCTGAACCGGCGCAGTTTCTTGTCCGTCTCAACGGCGGCCGCCGGCGGATTATTAGTTTCACTCTATTTGGATTTCCCGGCATTCGCGCAGGAAGGCAGACCGGGACCGCCTGCGAAGGTCTATCCTCCAGATGCGTTCGTTCGCATTGAGTCCAACGGAAAAATCTTCATTACGGTGAATCGGCTTGAGTTTGGCCAGGGCGTGCAGACTTCTTTGCCGATGGTCCTGGCTGATGAGCTGGATGCCGACTGGTCGCAGGTCGTCGCTGAGCTCGCGCCGGCAGCCGAGGTGTACAAGGATCCGCTTTTTGGAATTCAGATGGTGGGGGGATCCGGCTCGATCTCACATTCATTCCAGCAGTATCGCGAGCTGGGAGCGAAGACGCGCGCGATGTTGATTGCGGCCGCCGCCGATCGCTGGAAAGTTTCGCCGAACGATTGTCGTGCTGAGAACAGTGTCGTCTATGGCCCGGGTGGAAAATCAGCTCGCTATGGTGAGTTGGCCGAGCGCGCGGCGCGCGAACCCGTGCCGGGGCACGTGAGACTCAAGAACAGTTCGGAGTTTCGTCTCATCGGAAAGAAAGTGCCGCGGCTTGATAGCCGGGCGAAGTGTGATGGCTCGCAAAAATTCGGGCTCGATCTGGATCTTCCGGGAATGAAGATCGCCGTGGTGGCCCATCCACCAGTCTTCGGCGGGCGCGTGAAGAGCTTTGATGACAAGGAGGCGCGCAGCCTCTCGGGCGTGAAAGACATTTTTCAGATTCCGCTCGCGAAAGGAACCGGCGTGGCTGTGGTTGCCGACAGGTTCTGGACGGCCAAGCAGGCGCGCGATCGCTTGAAGATCGACTGGGACTTGTCCGGCCTGGAACTCGCCGACAGTTCGCAGCTATGGACCAACTTTAGAGAACTGGCTAGAAAGCCAGGCAATGTGGCTGTCAACCTTGGCGATGACAAGGCGTTCAAAGGCATTCGAGCCGGCAACAGCATTGTCGCTGAGTACGAATTTCCTTACCTGGCTCATACACCGATGGAACCGCTGAACGCTACCGTCAAATTTGAAGGAGACAAGGCCGAGGCGTGGGTGCCTTCTCAATTTCAGACGCTGGATCAGATGGCCATTGCTCAGGCGCTTGGAGTGAAACCTGAACGGGTCACTTTTCACACCGAGTATGCCGGCGGCGGGTTCGGCCGGCGGGCCACGATCGATTCACACGTGCCTATGGAAGCCGCGGTGATCGCGAAGCGCTTTCGCGATACTCCGATAAAACTCGTGTGGCCCCGCGAGGATGATGTACAGGGTGGCTACTATCGCCCGATGCATGCGCATCGGGTCGAGATCGGCATCGGCGCGAATGGAATGCCTGTGGCCTGGCGCCATGTCATTGTCGGGCAATCACTGGTTGTGGGGACTCCGTTTGCCGCGATGATGATTAAGAACGGCGTCGACGGAACTGTGGTGGAGGGCGTGGAGGACACTCACTACAACCTTCCGAATTTCCATGTGTCGGCACACCACCCGACGGTGAACGTGCCGGTCCTGTGGTGGCGCTCAGTGGGCAGCACCCACACTGCGTTCGTCATGGAGACCCTGATTGATGAGTTAGCGATGCGCGCGAAAATGGACCCGTTCGCTTATCGCCGGAAGCTCCTGAAACCTGATGCGAAGAAGCTGCGCGCGGTGCTGGATCTGCTGGATGAGAAAACCGCGGGCTGGCGAAAGAATTTACCGAAAGGACATGCGGCGGGCATTGCCTGTCACGAATGTTTCGATACCGCGGTGGCTTGCGCGGTTGACGTGTCGATCGAAAACAAACGGCCGAAGATTCATCGCGCCACCGTTGCCGTCCATTGTGGACTGGCGGTCAATCCGCTATCGATCGAGAGTCAGTTTCAGGGCGGCTTGGGGTTCGGCCTGAATCAACTGATGGCGCAGGGCGCGATCACCTTGAAAAATGGACGCGTTGAGCAGAGCAACTTCGACGGTTTCACGCCCGCCTATATCGGGAACGTGCCGCTTACTGTCGATGTTCACATCGTTCCCAGCACAGACCCGCCGACCGGTTGCGGCGAACCGCCGGTCCCGGTGATCTCGCCGGCGGTAGTGAATGCGCTTACGAAACTTACGGGGAAGCGTTATCGAAAGTTGCCGCTGGTGGAGGTTTAGTGTGGCGGAGGTGGCACGGGCGTCCCGCCCGTGAGCATGCGCCGGCCGCGCGTGCCCAACTATCTCACGTATTCCCAGTGCCAGGGTTCGTAGAAGTATGGGCGGAAGCCGAAGCGCTCGGCGTTTTTCACCAGCCATTTGTAGGCAGGTGTGTTGACCTGAATCGCGCGGTTGGCATCTTTTGTGTCAACCGGATCGCCGCCGACGTAGATGTCCAGCGCCCGACCGCTGAAGTGCGGGCTGTTTACAGCGAGACCGGCGCTACCGGCATTTGGTGATTCGCGGCGCAGCTTCTCCTGGTATTCGCGGGAGCGGAACGAGGAAATGATTTTGAAGAACTTCTCAGCCGGCGCTAGTTCAGTTGCAGACGTGTGCGCCAGCTTCAAAGTTGGATCCGCAATCGCGGCGGCGAGCATTGCCTTGTAAGCCGCGTACGTGTTGCGCTCGACCTGACGAAGCTCATCAAGTCTTGACGGATCATAAAAGTCTGAGGTCGGAGCGATCAGCAGTTGATCAGGGGTCGCCGGTGTCTTGTCCTTCAGGCGATTCGCCTGCCAGTGCATGACCAGGGCCATCCAGGAAGTTTCATCCAGGACGCCGTTCGCGCTCAAACCCTTCTGCTTCTGCCAGCCGGCAATCGCGCTGGCGAAATCACCAGTGGAAGCATCGGGAGAGATGTTGAGCGTTTGGCCAATCAGCAAGTCGTACAGATACCAGCCCCGCTGTCCCTTCTTTCCGAACGACCAGGTCAGATCGTTGCGGAGCACATAATTCTGCGCCGCGGCGTCCGCAAATGGTCCGATCGTGACTGCGCCAGCGTTTGCCGCACGGCGCTCAGTAGTGAGCACGGTTGGTTTGACCAGTGACTCAGTTCTGGGGTTCTGCTTCTCGGTTTTTCCGTCTGGAGATTGGCCGAGGCCGCTTAAGGTCGCGAGAGAGGCCATGATGCCTACGACGCCGATAACGGCGAAAATGTGCACGATCCGAAATCTGAGGGTCTGCATAACTACTTCTTTTCAGTCTTTTGTGAGGATGTATTGTCGGGCGAAATACTGAGATGCGCGAATGTCCCTCATGGTTCGACGGGAAATTTACCACAGAGGAGGCAAAAGGAGGGCAAAGAAAATTGAAGAACATCTCCCTCAGGGTGATGGCCTTAAGACAAGGGGTTACGACTTTGACACACCCGAAGCCCGAAAACCTCAAGGAAAGGGCGCAACATCTCGGACAGCCTCTTATTAACCTTGACCGAAAGGGTTTAAAAGTCTGACGAGCAGAAGCAACAAGAATACGGTCACTTCCCAAACCGCTATAGCGATGATGTCCTTACGAGTACCAAAAAGACGGTGAATCCAAACCGATAGCGTCATGCTGTTCTTCTTACGCGCCGTCTTCTTGTTAGGTTTCTTGTGCTCTGCCTTTGGTGGTGGTGCGGCCAGAACCTTGCGCAAGGTATTCTCAAACGAGTGAGGCGCAAGGCTTCATAAGTCTGCCTTCGCATCTGGCACGATTAGGTTGCGTGATCTCTTCATACTGCATATAGGCCGTGACGATAGAGATAACTTTTTGTACCACGGGAGAGGAACCACTTCACCGCATCATCCGCGCCGCCGGCTTTTGTCGCCGGTAGCAGGTGGTTTCTTCGGTGCGTTTGCTGATGTGACCGGCTGGGTCTTGCCGGCTTCGAGCGCCCGTCCGGCGTTGATGTCGGCGACGCTGACGACGAACTCCTCGTTCCTGGTAACGCGATCGAGCATCTGCTGAAGCGTTCCGTCGTCCAGCTTCGAATCTTCAACGCCGGCTTCCTTCAATTCTGCGCGCAGGTTCGCGATGGTGTTTGTCTTCTTGCTGTAAACGTCGGGGTAGAGGTGCAGCACGCCGCCTTCGACGACCTGGGTGTCGTAGCTGATGTCTACGACCAGCGGCGCATCCAGTTTGATAACAAAACGGTTCTTACTCTTCCTGGCGCGCTCGATCTGCGCGCGTGACGTGGGCAGTGAACGTGCCGCGATGATCCTGTCAATCAATTCGTACAGCTCGTCGAGCCGCACCCGCACGCACCCATGCGAGACGAGGTGGCCAATGTCGGATGCCTTAAAGGCCTGATGGATTAGGATCCCCCCGCCGCCAATTGGAATTTTTATCTTGCCCAGCGGGTTGCGCGGATCGTCGGCCTCAACACGCTCTCCGGGCTCGACATCATGTTCATACACCCACTCGCTATCAGGCGGAATCCAATCCGGATTGAAAATGACTTGTCGCGCGTGGCGCAGGCCGCTCGGCAGGGAAAACTCTTTGCGGCCGATTCCAATTTCATAAGTTCTGACTTCTTTTCCGCTCTGCCATAGTGTCATTTGAAACGCGGGAATGTTGATAGTGATGCGAATGTCGCCCTTGCCGGGTTGCAGCTCGGTCTTCTCAATGTGGCCGCCGGTGAACTTGTCTGAACGTGCCGATTCTTCGCTGTGTTTGTAAGAAGCGTCCGCGAGTTCGTCGGGGGTGATGTCCTCAATGGTCAGCGAAATTGGTTTTGTCGGTTTCTTCTCGCCGTTCGGATACAAGACTTCGGCCCAGACCTCGCCGGCGAAATCGACAGGAACTTTCACCTGCGTCGTGAATTTGCCGTCAGACTGGGACGCAGAGACCGCCTTTTTCAATTCAACGTGACGTCCTTCGGCAAACGCCGGTCGATACAGAAGCTTGACGGCTTTCGCGCCAGGCGCGGTGACGGTTAGCGTTACATTGTCGGAAGTAATGACCTGCCATTGCTCGTCGACTTTGGTCGTTGGCGAAGCTTCGATCGTGGGCTCGGATTGCGTGGGTTGGGCATCCGGTTTCTCTGAAGTGGAAAACGATGCCTTCTTGCACGCCGGTAAAGCCATCGCGACGACGGCGATCGCCACTATGAGACCAAGCCGGCGCTTAACTTCGGAGTTTCCGAAACTAAGTCCGAGCACAATTGCGGTCAACTGACTCACGTTCGGAAACGAACCGGGTTCCTGTCCCGCACGCGAAACATCCGATCGAGAATAGCGGCGCGACAAATCAGACAAATCGATTCAAGTGGTCGCGGAATGCCACGCTCGATCGTCGAGCCACAGAGGCGGCAGTGAATTGGCGTGTGAACTTTTCGGTCAGCGTTAGAATTGAGGAAGCCCATAGCGTCGATCCCCTTGTTCGTATTTAGTTCAGTCGGGCTGGCAAAAAACTAATATGGCAAGAACGATGCCAATGTAATTCGTAACGAGCGAGCCGCGGGTGAGGATGACTATCGTTGGTGTTAACGGCGTCGTCGCGCCTTTGACCTGGCACGAGTTGGCTTAGCCCGAGTTCGCCTGGCCTTTTTTGTGTTTGCTTTCGCGGCGTCTTCCTCTTTGTCCGCTTCCTGCAAAGAAGGACCCACGTCCTCGAGCGAAGCAGTCACCAACTCGTCGCCAGGCCGCGTACCGTCGATGAAGACAAAC
>DASUTF010000034.1:0-23313 GCA_036374695.1 Pyrinomonadaceae bacterium | reverse complement strand
GCGTTGAGTCGGATGAAGCGCTGAAGTATTGTCGCGTCGATGGAGCGACGCTGATTGCCGACTCTGGTTCAATGGCCGGCGAAGCGGGGACAGCGAAGTTGGCCGCGCGCGGCGCCTCGAGCGAGATCGAAACCAGTGTCCTTCCGCATCGCACAGATGCAGACATCAATCGTCCCACCGCCCCGACAACTATGCTTCCCGCCGCCGCGCCGACAAGCACAACACGCGAACTAAGCAAGCCGAAACAACGGCGAGTGATCATCGCAGCCGCTGCGGTCGCGTTAATCGTGGCCGGTGTAGCCGGCTACTTCTACCTCTCGCGAAAGAACAACGCAACCATTCAATCCATTGCGGTGATGCCGTTTGTGAACGCCAGCGGCAAGGCCGATCTGGACTATCTATCTGACGGAATGACGGAGACGCTTATTCGCAGTCTTTCACAGCTACCTAATCTGAATGTGAAGGCGCGCTCGTCGGTGTTTCGTTACAAAGGCAGGGAAACGGATGCGAAAACGATCGGCAGGGAATTAGGTGTCCCAGCCATCCTTAACGGACGTTTCACGCAACGCGGTGATCAAATAACCCTCAATCTCGAACTTATCGACGCGCAAACCGAGAATGTCATCTGGACCGATCAGTACGATAGAAAATCGTCCGATCTTGTTTCTCTTCAGAATGAGATCGCGCGCGATGTGTCGAGCAAGCTCAGACTGAAGCTGTCCGGCGCCGATCAACAGAAACTGGCAAAGAATTACACGACCGATTCCGAAGCATACAGGCTGTATTTGCAGGGACGTTTCTATTGGAACAAGCGCGCCGGCCGCGAGTTCGAAAAGTCGGCGATCTACTTCAGACAGGCGATTGAGAAGGACCCAAACTTTGCCCTGGGTTATGTCGGGCTGGCCGATTACTACGGCGACCGCGACCGCGACAAGGCAAAGGAAAATGTTAACCGGGCGCTCGCCCTCGACGACAATTTGGCCGAAGCGCACGGAACGCTCGGCTACCAGTACATGCTGGATTACGATTGGGCTCGATCCGAGAAACATATGACGCGGGCGCTCGAGCTTGATCCAAAAAATCTTGAGGTGCACCGCTGGATCGGCCAGAGATTGATGATGCTTGGGCGCTATGACGAGTCGCTTGCTTCGTACCGCCGCGCCCTTGAGATCGATCCGAACTCGACGCCTGTGCACTTCATATATGGAGCCTGCCTCGTCGCTTCGGGCCAACTCGACAAAGGCATTGCGTATCTTGAAAACGCCATTCGGGCCGATCCGACGTTTGTGTGGAATCACTCGCAGCTATCGTTCGCATATCGTTTTAAAGGGAATTATGCCGGGGCCGCGGAAGAACGCGCCATTGCTCAGGAACTGCTTGGCGAAACGGAGAACGCGAAGCTCACTCGTGAGAGTTTTGCAAAGGGTGGACGAGACGGTTACCTGCGCGAAATGATACGGCAGGGTGTCAACCCGGACGGCGTCACCGGCGGGATGCGTACTGCGTCGGCATACGCGCTGCTCGGAGAATATGAGAAGGCTCTTAACCAACTTGAGCACGGAGCGAAAAAGGGCGAGTTCTGGCTTTTTCAAATCAAATATGACCCGGCGTACAAGCCACTTCAAAACGATCCCCGGTTTCAGACGCTTTTAAAGAAATTCGATCCGCCGCAGTAAACTTTTATGAAACGATGCCCTGAATGTTACCCAGAACGAACAGTCTCAAGGTTTCCAGAGGAGAACAAACCCGCATGCGACCCGCTACTTTTTGTAATCGTTCGCTAATCCTTGCTGTCGCTCTTTGCCTAATCGCGCTAACTGCGCCAACCGTCTTTGCGCAGGAACGTGGTCCGTCGCCGGTGCCGCCCGTGACACCATCGCCCAGCCCATCGCCGGAGCCCTCGCGTGGAACCGATCAACCACAGGGTGAAGACGAGGGCCGTCCGCGCGATCCGATGTCGAGCGCGACTTTTAATGGATTGCGCTTTCGGTCTATTGGTCCCGCGTTCACTTCCGGAAGGGTAATTGGAATTGCCGTCGATCCAAATAACTCGGCGAGATACTACGTGGCTGCCGCCTCGGGCGGAGTCTGGAAGACGGTTAACAATGGCACGACCTGGACGCCGGTATTCGACCGCGAGGGTTCCTACTCGATTGGCGCGATAGTTCTGGACCCGAAGAACCCGCTTACGGTCTGGGTCGGCACCGGCGAGAACAACAGCCAGCGCAGTGTCTCGTACGGAAACGGTTTGTACCGTTCAGACGACGGCGGTCGAAGCTGGAGAAATGTTGGTCTTAAGGCCTCAGAGCACATCGGGAAAATCGCCATCGACCCAAAGGATTCCAACGTCGTTTACGTCGCCGCGCAGGGGCCGCTGTGGGGGCCGGGCGGCGATCGAGGACTCTACAAAACCACCGACGGCGGCAAGACCTGGAAACAGATTCTAAAGATCAGCGAGCACACCGGCGTCACCGATGTAGTAATCGATCCAAACAATCCGGAAACGATTTACGCAGCTTCGTATCAAAGGCGCCGTCACATGTGGACGCTGATCAACGGCGGGCCGGAAAGCGCAATTCACAAATCAACCGATGGCGGCGCGACCTGGACGCGTCTGCGCGCCGGCTTGCCGACCCTCGATATGGGGCGGATCGGTCTGGCTATCTCGCCGGTCGACTCAAACGTAATTTACGCAACGATTGAATCGACTGATCGCAAGGGCGGAATCTTTCGCTCGAGCGACCGCGGCGGCAGTTGGGAAAGGCGCAACGAGTTTGATACCACCGCGATGTATTACGGAAAGATCTTCGCCGATCCAAAGGACGTCGATCGGATCTACGTAATGAACGTTTTCCTGATGGTCTCAGATGACGGCGGCCGGACGTTGCGCCGCCTCGGCGAGCGGTCCAAGCACGTCGACAATCACGTGATCTGGATCAACCCGGCCAATACCGATCATTATTTGGTGGGATGCGACGGCGGCGTGTATGAAAGTTATGACCGCGGCGCCTTTTGGCATTTCAAGAGTAACCTGCCCATCACCCAGTTCTACGACATCACCACGGATAACGCGACTCCTTTTTATAACGTCTATGGCGGCACGCAGGATAATTACAGTTTCGGCGGACCAGCGCGCACGCGCAGCGCTTCGGGTATCGTGAATTCCGACTGGATTGTGACCCAGGGCGGCGATGGTTTTCGCAGTCAGGTCGATCCGGAAGATCCGAATACGGTTTATGCGGAGAGCCAAAACGGCGGATTGGTGCGCTTCGACAAACGCACTGGCGAACGTGTCGGCATTCAGCCGCAGGAAGGCCGCAACGACGATCCGTTGCGCTGGAACTGGGACTCACCCTTCATCATCAGCCCGCACTCGCACACGCGTCTCTATTTCGCCGCCGACAAACTGTTTCGCAGCGATGACCGGGGCGACACCTGGAAGTTAATCAGCGGCCAATTGTCGCGCAATCTCGATCGCGACAAGCTGCCGGTCATGGGGAAAGTGTGGAGCATGGACGCCGTCGCGAAGAATGCTTCAACCGCTCACTTTGGGAACGCTTCGGCGCTGGCCGAATCGCCCAGGAAGGAAGGCCTGATCTATGTCGGTACGGACGACGGGCTGCTTCAGATAACTGAAGATGGCGGCCGGAACTGGCGCAAGGTTGAAAAGATTGGCGACGTGCCGGAACTGGCTTACGTCAGCCGCATCATCACTTCAGTTCACGACGCGAACACCGTCTACGTCGCTTTTGAGAATCATCAGAACGCCGACTTCAAGCCATATCTTTTCAAAAGCACGGATGGGGGCAAAACCTGGACTTCGATCAAGGGCAACTTGCCGCCCGCCTGGCCGGTGTGGGGAATCGCTGAGGACCATGTGAACCCGAGCTTGCTGTTTGCTGGAACTGAGTTTGGTCTTTTCTTTACGGTGGACGGCGGTCAGAAATGGATTCAGTTGAAAGGCAACCTGCCGACAATCCAGGTGCGCGACATTGTAATTCAACGGCGCGAAAACGATTTGGTGCTGGGAACATTCGGACGCGGCATCTACATCCTTGATAACTACACGCCGCTCCGATCAATAACGCCTGAGATGTTGAAGAACGACGCGCTGTTTCCGGTTAAGGACGCGTTGATGTACATCCAGTCGCAACCGCTCGGCGGCCGGGGCAAGAGTTTTCAGGGTGAATCCTTTTACACGGCTGACAATCCACCTTTCGGCGCCACGTTTACCTATTACTTAAAAGAAGAATTGAAAACAAAGAAAGCGAAGCGCCAGGAGGCCGAGCGTGCGGCGACCCGCAGTGGGGCCGCGATAACTTTGCCGAGCCGCGCAGAACTAAGTGCCGAGGAAGAAGAAGAACCGCCCACGATCATCTTTACGATTACAGATTCATCCGGCCGCGTAGTTCGTCGCTTGACCGGGCCGATCACCGCGGGCGTACAACGCGTGACCTGGGACTTGCGCTATCCGGCAGCGAACCTGCCGCCGCCGCCAAATCCGGAATCGGAAGATCCTTTTGCCGAGCCACCCGGCGGGCCCCTGGTGATGCCTGGGGCGTACAAAGTGTCAGTCTCGAAGCGGGTGAACAGCGTCACCACTTCGATGGGCGAGGCGCAGACGTTCCAGGTTGTGGTGGAAGGTCAGGAGCGCATGACGCAGGCTGACCGCGCTGCCCTGGTTGAATTTCAAACGAAGGTCGCCCGACTGCAACGCGCGGTTCAGGGCGCGCTCGACGCCACGAATGCCCTGACCCCGCGCCTCGCCGCAATTCGACGCGCGTTGTTGGAAACTCCGAACGCTCCGGCGAGCCTGTTGGATGAAGCCGCGCAGCTTGAGAAACGGAAGAACGAAATTCTTCGCGCTCTGCGTGGCGATCAAGCCCTGCGCGCGCGCAACATCAACTTGCCACCCTCAATTAGCCAGCGGGTGAACGGCATCGTCGGCGGGCAGCGCCTGTCAACTCAGCGGCCGACGCAAACTCATTTCGATCAATACGCGGCCGCCGCCGCTGAGTTTGAAGGGGCACTGATGCGACTGCGTCAATTGATCGAAACTGATCTGCAGAGGCTGGAAAAGCAAATGGAAGCCGCGGGCGCTCCCTGGACGCCGGGACGGATTCCGGGGTGGAAGGATCAACCATAATTGGTCCATTGATTCATTGAATCAATGAGTCGATGGATCAATCTGCCCATGATAAGGAGAACTGGAATGAAGAGCGCACCGAAAGCAATCCGAACCTCACTTCTCTTGTTGCTTACATGCGCATCGGCTCCCGCGCAGGCACCGCAGCATGGGCATTGGCCACAGTGGCGGGGACCTTTCTTTAACGGCATGGCGCGTGGCGATGCGCCCACGACCTGGAGTGACACCATTAACGTCAAATGGAAAACGGAAATTCCCGGGAAAGGCCATTCGACGCCGGTGGTGTGGGGCGATCGAATATTTCTCACCACCGCAATTCCCACCGGCAAGCCGGCGTCAACCGCCCCGACACCAGCTCCGGACGTTCAAGGTGAAGGACGACGCGGTCGTGGCGCCGGCGGCGATACTGCGCCTCAGCCGGAGCAACGATTCGAAGTGCTGTGCCTGGATCGCAAAACCGGCAAAATCCTGTGGCAAAAAACCGCCAAGGTTGCCGCGCCTCACGAGGGCTATCACCGCGTGTATGGGAGTTTCGCTTCGAACTCGCCGGTCACGGACGGCGAGCATGTCTATGCGTTTTTTGGATCGCGGGGTCTCTATGCTTACGACTTCAGCGGAAAGCTGGTTTGGCAAAAAGACTTTGGCGTGCAGATGAAAATCAAGTTGGGTTTCGGGGAAGGAATTGCGCCGCTGCTCGACGGAAATCGTCTGTTTCTGGTGTTCGATCACGAAGCCGGGTCATTCATGGTGGCGCTCGATAAACGAAACGGGAAAGAATTGTGGCGGGTGACGCGGGATGAGCTCACCTCCTGGAGCACGCCACTGGCGATTGAGCACGCGGGTCGCAGGCAAGTGGTCGTGGCCGCCACTAAAAAAGTCCGCAGTTACGATCCGGAAACCGGAAAAGTGATTTGGGAGGTCGCCGGCCTGGGCGGAAATGTGGTTCCGGCGCCCGTATATCAGAATGGAATTGTTTTCGTGATGAGTGGATTTCGCGATCCGCGCTTGATGGCTATTAAGCTAGGCAAGGAAGGCGACCTCACGGGCACCGACTCAGTCCTCTGGAGTCAGACGCGCGGGCTGGCGTATACGACGTCGCCGGTGTTGCACGACAACAAACTCTTCTTCGTGACCGACAACGGGTTGATCAGCGCCTACAACGGAACCACTGGCGAAGCATTCTTTGCGCAAACGCGCCTGCCAAAAACCTACAACTTCAAAGCTTCCCCCGTCGGCGCCAACGGCAAGCTGTACCTCGCGACCGAAGATGGCGATGTGGTCGTGCTCAGAATGGGCGAGAAGCTGGAAGTGATTGCCACCAATACGCTCTCGGACCAGGTGTTCATCGCCTCGCCGGTAATCGCCCAAGGAGACCTGTTGCTGCGGAGCCAAAACACCCTGTTCTGTATCAGCGGAAAGTAGGTTTGTGACAGGCAGGTTTAAGAGTTTGCTAAAACTAGCCTGGCGGTTATCACTCCGATAGAATCCCCCGCAGTCGAAAAGATGAATCTTTCCTCGGGAACCACGCTCGGCCGCTATGAAATCCGCTCAAAGATTGGTGAGGGCGGGATGGGCGAGGTGTATCGCGCCTTTGATCCGAAGATTAATCGCGAGGTGGCGATCAAGATCCTGCCGCCGGCGCTGTCTGCAGACAAAGATCGATTGGCGCGATTCGAGCAGGAAGCACAAGCGGCAGGCGCGCTAAATCATCCCAACATTCTCGTCATCCATCACATCGACACGCACGACGGCGCGCCTTACATAGTTTCAGAATTGTTGGAGGGCGAGACGCTGCGTGAACGAATGGGCGGGACTGCCTTGCCGCAACGCAAGGCAATCGAATACGCGTTGCAGATCGCGCACGGACTGGCCGCGGCTCATGAACAAGGAATCGTTCATCGCGATCTGAAACCAGAGAACGTCTTCATCACGAAAGATGGGCGCTTAAAGATCCTTGATTTTGGTTTAGCGAAGCTGACGGCGGCGACCGATGTATCACAACCGCAAACCGAAGTCCCCACGCGTCGCGTCAATACCGATCCCGGAGTTGTGATGGGGACCATCGGCTACATGTCGCCGGAACAACTGCGCAGCAAGCCAGCCGATCATCGTTCGGATATTTTCTCGTTTGGCGCGATTCTTTACGAGATGCTTTCCGGCCGCCGCGCGTTTCGGGGTGAATCTACGGCCGACATGATGAGCGCCATCCTGCGCGAGGATCCGCCCGACCTTTCCGAGACGAACAAGTTAATCAACCCGGCGTTGGAACGTGTTGTCAATCACTGTCTGGAGAAGAATCCTGAGGAACGTTTTAATTCAGCCCGCGATCTCGCCTTTGCCATCGAAGCGTTATCGGGTTCGACCAACCTATCCAGCTCAACGGTGATTAGCGAACTGCCTGCCAGGCGCCGCAAGCTTCGTGAACTGTTGCCGTGGGCCATTGCCGGTCTTTTCTTGCTGGCCACGGTGACACTGGCGGTCCTTTATTTTCGCCGGGCCGCGCCTGCTGACCAGAGTCCCGTGCGCTTCGTCATTGCTATGCCTGAGAATGCAACGGAGATTTCGTCACCATCTATCTCCCCGGATGGTCGCACAGTCGCTTTCCTGGCTACCTCAGAGGGCAAACGTTTGCTCTACGTTCGACGACTGGATTCCGTCACGGCGCACCGGCTCAATGGTACCGATGATGCTTTGCTGCCTTTCTGGTCGCCGGACAGTCGTTACCTCGGGTTCTTTAGTGATAATAAGCTGAAGAAGATTGAAGTGTCGGGCGGCCCCGCGCAAACTTTATGCGATGCCCGGAATGCTGCGGGTGGAAGTTGGAACCGGGAAGGCGTAATTATCTTTGGGTTGGAGAACAACGGAATGCAACGCGTGCCCGCGGCGGGCGGTAGCCCAACGCTGGTCCTGAAACTCGACGAGTCGCGCAAGGAAGTCGTTCAGGCTTACCCAAACTTCCTTCCGGATGGCCGCCACTTTTTCTACCAGAGTTGGAACGGCGAAGAGGCGATCATTTCGGTCGCCTCGCTTGACGGCGGTGAGCGTAAGCCTCTGGTGAAAAATGATTCCAACGCGGTTTACGTCGCCCCCGGCTATCTGCTGTTTGCGCGCAACACCACGCTGATGGCGCAATCTTTCGATGTTGGGAAATTGCAATTGGGCGGCGAACCCTTTCCTGTGGTTGAACAGGTGGCGTACAGCGTGGCTACGGGTTACTCGAATTTCTCAGTCTCCGACAACGGGACCCTGATCTACTGGAATGGCAGCCCTTCGAATCGGCAATTGGTCTGGTTTGACCGCGCTGGCAAACGCTTAAGCGTAGTCGGGCCGCCCGCCGGGTATAACGACGTCGTGCTTTCCCCAGACGAAAAGCGAGCGGCTGTCCAGCGAGACGACAGTGCAAATAGCGACATTTGGATGATGGACCTGGAACGCGGCGTGGCTGGGCGCTTCACCTTTAACACCGAGTTGGACGATGATCCTGCATGGTCGCCTGATGGGAACTCGATTGTCTTTAATTCAGGTCGAGGCGGCGTGCGCGGGCTCTACCGGAAAGTTTCCAGCGGCGCCGGGAATGAGGAACTGCTGGTTAAGGCTGATGCGATAACCAATGGGATCGATTGGTCGGCTGACGGAAAATTCATAGTTTTTGAAGGTTCCGATTCCCAGACAGGTGCTAACCTCTGGGTACTGCCGCTATACGGCGACATGAAGCCCTATGTGGTTCTCCAGACGCAATTCAACGAAACACACGGCCGCTTCTCGCCTGACAATCGTTGGCTTGCCTACGTCTCGAACGAATCGGGCCGCAATGAAGTTTATGTCCAAAGCTTCCCGACTTCGGGAGGCAAATGGCAAGTTTCCACCACTGGTGGAGCGCAGCCGCATTGGCGCGCCGACGGGAAAGAACTTTTCTACATGACCCCCGACAGAAAACTGATGGCCGTGGATGTGAATTCACAGCAGAGCTTCGCGGTGGGTGCGCCGAAGCTGCTTTTTCAAACCACTGTGGCCCGGTACGAGGCGCCAAATCGCTACGCTGTTTCGCGCGATGGACAGCGTTTCCTGATCAATTCGGCGGTGGAAGAAGTCAGCCACACGATGACAGTCGTGCTCAACTGGACCGCAGAGATCAAACGTTGATGCCGTTTGAAGCCGGTACAGAACTCGGTCATTACCAAATCCAGTCGAGACTCGGCGAAGGCGGGATGGGTGAAGTGTATCTGGCGCTCGACGAGAAGCTCGGGCGCAAGATGGCGCTGAAAGTGTTGCCGGCTGAGCTCGCTTCTAATCAGGACCGCATGCGCCGCTTTACTCAGGAAGCAAAGGCGGCGGCGCTGAATCATCCGAACATCGCGCACATTTACGAAATCGGCGAGCACGACGGCACCAGCTTCATTGCGATGGAATACGTGACGATTACACGCTGCGTCAACTGATACCTGTGGCGGCAACCGATTGATGGCGCCGAACCTATTCAAATAACAAACTTGACCTCCGAGGTCATTCGATACTTTTCGTATTCCCGCGACGGCAGAATCTCGTGATGTCGAGAGGTACCGTCACCCGCGATGCCGTCCTGATTACCGAGGAAAAATGACCGCAGCGACCGTCGCTGCTCCTTTGTTAACGCCGCGCGAAAAATCCTCTTGCGGAAAATCAGCTTCGTCCATATACTGCCTGCGCCCGTCCCCCAAAACCTCGTTAAACTAACCAAACGAAGCATGTTGTTTCGTCCGGCAACATTCTTGCAGTATTCGCGGGAGCGGCCGTTGTGTGTCCCAAGCGCTCACTTCGCTAGCTCTCATCGGTACCAAAAACGTCCGCAGGAAGGAGCACCCAAATGAAGAAACTAGCTTTGTTCATCGTCGCAGCCCTGTTGGGCTCAATTCTGTTTGTCTCGTCGCCGGTCAGCAGCCAGGGATGGAAGGAGAAGGTTCGTAAGAACGCAAAGAAGATCGAGAATCACTACGTCGTAGTCCTGGACGACTCGGTGATCGGCGAGCGAGGCGAATACTCAATCGCCGGGTACATGGCTGAGGACATGGCGCGAACATACCGCGGGAAACTGAAGCACGTTTACAAGCACGCCCTCAATGGCTTTTCAGTGGAAATGTCGGAAGCGGATGCCGAAGCCATGGCTCAGGACTATCGTGTCTTGTTTGTCGAAGAGGATGGCATCTACACCACTGACGCTACGCAAACGAATCCGCCGTGGGGCCTCGACCGCATCGACCAACGCAATCGGCCGCTGAGCGCCACCTACACTTACAACTGGACTGGATCGGGCGTTCGCGTCTACGTCATCGACACCGGCATCCTCACCGGCCACACACAGTTCGGCGGGCGCGCCTCGAACGTCTATGACGTGAACGGCGGCAACGGGCAGGACTGCAATGGCCACGGCACGCACGTCTCGGGCACCATCGGCGGTTCAACCTACGGCGTGGCCAAGGGCGTGATGCTGCGCGGCGTCAGGGTCTTCGGCTGCGGCAGCACGACTTCAACTTCGAACATCATCGCCGGCGTCAACTACGTGACCGCCAACCGCATCCTGCCGGCGGTGGCCAACATGAGCGTCGGCGGCCCGGCCTCCTCCTCGATGGACACGGCCGTCAACAACCTGATCAACTCGGGCGTGACGGTCGCCGTCGCCGCCGGCAATAGCTACGGCGCGAACGCGTGCAACTACTCGCCCGCGCGCGTCGCCAACGCCATTACCGTCGGCTCGACGACCTCTTCGGACGCGCGCTCCTCGTTCTCGAACATCGGCACGTGCCTCGATCTGTTCGCACCCGGCTCAAGCATCCTCTCGGCTTGGTACACGTCGAACACGGCAACTGCGACCTTGAGCGGAACGTCGATGGCCTCGCCGCACGTTGCGGGCGTGGCGGCGCTTTACAAACAGGCCAATCCGTCCGCTTCGCCGACGACCATCCGCAATGCGATCGTTAATAATGCCACCACCGGCGTAGTCACGAATGCCGGGACGGGCTCGCCGAACCGTTTGTTGTATTCACTTTTCTTCTGAAGTTCCGGAGGGTCGATGGTGGGCGGCGTTTCGGCGCTGCTCACCGTCGCTTTTTCACTACCGCCTGGCGTAGACATCAACCACCCGCTACCGCAGGTCATGCTGACATCAAACGCCAAGGTCTGATAGCGCGATCTCGTGTACGCCGCGGTCGAACTCGCAAACCGCCGTGTCCGTTCTGGTAAGACCGACATTTGGAGACTCGCGCTCACCTGAAGTTTTCAATGAGGACGATTTCGCGCAGCACGGCGCCGGTCGTGTAAGCCAGGTTGCGCCCGTCAAACGACCACGCCAGGTTATAAAGCCGCAGCTCCTCGAAGCCCTTTACGGGCCGCGGCCCTCCTTCGTCCAACGCCTGCCGCCACAATCCCTGCCCGAAGTCTCTATACAAAATCGCGCGCCCGTCCGGCGTCCAGTTAATGCTACCCCTGGTCAGCACCGCGGTTTGGGGTACGGGGTAGCTCCTGACGGATTCTCCGCCCTCGAAGGGCATAACCATGAGCCGCACGTCGCCGTGCTCCATTGGCCTATACGGCTGTCCCGGGCTGGTGTCCGCGTACGAAGAACCGATGTAGGCGACAAACTTCCCGTCGGGCGAGACCTGCGGGTGGGAGGAAGGCTGGTCGGTCAATTGCGCGGCTTCCGCGCCGTCAATCGAGACGCGCCAGAGCGTCTGTTGGCCTTCGCGCCGGGACGCGTAGATGACCCAACGCCCGTCCGGCGAAAGCGCGGGCTGCGAGTTGTTGCCACCGCTGGTCAACTTTCTGAGGTCGCCACCATCGGCGTTCGCGCGCCAGACCTCTGTCGTGCCCGAACGGTCGGATTGAAAAACGACGTGACGTCCGTCGGCTGTGGCGCGCGCCTGTTCGGCGACCGAGTTCGCGTGGTGCGGGGTCAGTTGGCGGTTGTTGCCGCCATCGACGTCCATCTCCCAGACCGTGTGGCTATCGCTGACCGAGGCTACGTAGAGCAGACGGCCGCCCGGCGTCCACGCAAGGCCTTGCAAGCCGTCCTGCCTCGTCTGCGTCCCTTGAAGGACGAGGCGCGCGCGCCGCGCTTCGCCCTCCGGCGCGACCCAGATTGAAGGAACAGTTATGCCCTGCAAGACGGCCAGCTTGCCGTCCGCCGAGAGGCTCAAACTTTCCGGTTGATAGTAGTTCAGATCGTTGGTGATCCTGCGCGCCTCGCCCGCGGGATAAGAGGCGAGCCAGACCTGATGGTTGCGGGCCGCGCCGAGCTCCCTGCCCACCGCCACGAGGCCGCCGCCGTCGCGGAGCCACACGACGTTGCTCAAGCCCGACCAGTTGTGTTTGCCGATCTTGCTCGCGCGGCCGTCCGCTACGCTGACGGCCAGGATTTCGTCCGGGCCACCCGGACTGTCAAAGACCGCGGCGATTACCTGACCGTCGGGCGACCATGACAGCCCGCCTGAAAAACTCTCCGGCCACACGCGCCCGGCCAGCACGCTCTCGTTGCGACCGTCGGCGGCATTGGCCATGACGATTGAAGTCTGCCGCGTCTTGCCGTCTCGCCGCACGAAGGCGATCCTTTGACCGTCGGGCGAGAAGGTGACGGGACCGTGGACGTTCGACGCAACCTCGGTCGTCGCCCCGCCGAGAATCGGCATTCGGACGAGAAAGGTCTGCGGACGATTGGTGTCCTGCATCGTGAAATAGAGTTGGGCGCCATCGGGCGCGAAGGCGAGGTGTTCGTACCTGACGCCCGGCTGTTGATGAATCAGCACACTGCTGCTGGCTTCGATCTGACCGAGCCACAGCGAATCCTTGTCGCCGATGCGTTGATGGTAGGCCAGCGACTTGCCGTCGGGCGAGACGGCTACCCGGAAGGGCAGCCCGCCGCTGGTCGTGAAACGGCGCATCGTAAGTTGCGGGTGCGGCGCGTGAGGCGTGCCTGCGGCCCGCCGCTTCTCGTCCGCGCTGCGCGACAGGTAGAGCCAGACGCCGCCCGCGCTCACCAGAAGCAGCACAGCGCCAAGTGCGGCGAGGGTCAGCGCGGTGCGCGCGCGCCGCGGGGTCGCGGGTAGGACGGCGAGTTCGCCCGCCCTCCCGTCACCCACACGGCGCGCGGCGAAAGTCGGGGCGATGCCGGTCGCCTCGCCTCCCGGCGTTGTCTCCTCCGTTTCCTGTTCAACAACGATGCGCGTCAACGACTCGCGCTCGATAGTCAGCCCTTCTTTGCCATCGTCGGTCACCTCGCGCACTTCGCCCGTGAAGCGGTAGCCGCGGCCTGAAACGGTCTGGATCAGTCGCGACGCGCTGGCACGCTCGCCAAGCGCGCGCCGGATGGCCGACATGTGAACCGTCAGATTCGACTCCTCGACGATTTGATCGGGCCACACAAGTTCGAACAACTCTTCTTTCGTCAGCAGGCGCCCGCGGTGGCGGACGAGCGTGAGCAATAGATCGAAGGACTTGCCGTGCAGGGGCACAGGCTCGCCTCGGCGCAGCAAAAGTCGTTCGCTCGCATCGAGGCGAAAGTCTTCAAACTCGTAAATCGGGCCGGTTTTGACCTGCACCGTCTGCTTAGGAAACTTTTCGGGAAATTCCCCGCTGGAATTAAAGATTTTCGGAGCGGCTTGCCGAGACACTGCGCGGCGAACGAAGTGTTCGACGAGATGTTCAGGGTAGCCGCCGGGGGGAATTCTTGACGCCGCGGAAGTTTAGCAAAGGCGGGGGCGGGCAGTCCAAAAATTTGAAGAGGGCGCATGACGAACAGTAAGCGAACCATCGTAACCATCGAGAGGCGAGAGCGAACGATCGTGCACGGCAATAGCGGAAAGCTGGCCGCGTGGTGTGCGCGGTGCGGAGCGGAAGTTCAATGGGTCGCGCCGGACGAGGCCGTCCCGCTCACGCTCGACGCCGCCGCGCGCGACCATCTCCGGCTCGACGAGCGGTGCGAACTTCACCTCGCTGAGCCGGCCGCTGAGCCGAACATTGACCGAAATCTACCGCCCGCCCCGTCGGACGAGCCTTGAAGCGGGCCGCAAGCCAGCGCGAACTTGTTTGCAGCGAGATTAAATTCCGGCGCGGATTTCGCCGGCAGATATGAAGGCAAAACTAACAGGAAAGGAAAACTAAGTCATGAACACACGAAACAGATTCATAGCCACGCTGGCGCTCTGCGCCCTCGTCGGCCTCTTCATCTTTCAGCACGCGAGCGCGGCGCGCGCCCAGCGCGGAGGGGACGAACTGCGCCGGTTATTCAACGTCACGCCACCTGTCAGCATCGCCGACGGGCAGACGCTTCGCGTCAACTTTCTCAACACGGGCCGCACCCCGCTTGAGATCGTACCCTGCATCTTCGACGGCGACGGTGCGCACCTCAAAACGGGCGATAGGATCACGCTCCAGCCCGGACAGACTGTCTCCTTTGAGTTGAGCCGCGCCGAGGCCGGTGGTCTCGCCGACGGGAGCGTGCGCGTGCGCGCAGGCGTTCATGGCGACGGGTCAGTCCGCAAGAACCTCGTCGTGTCGGGCGAGGTGGTAGATGACGCGACCGGGCGCAGCACTCTCTTCGTGCCCGGCCTGATCAGTGGCTTCGACCCGCAGCCCGACCCGCCCGCGGCGAGATAAGCGCGCGCGCATACAAGTCAGAAGGGATGAGAGGCGAGCCCGGTCGCGCCTCGCAAGTTTCGATTCAGTCGAAGGAGAATTGAGATGTTAACAACAACAGGAAGCCGCAAAGTTTCAGTCGTCTCCAAAGTCTCGGTCCTGTTAGCAATCGCACTGTTTGCCCTGTGCGCCAGCCAGGTCGTCGCGCAGACTACAGAGTTCAGCTATCAAGGAAAGCTCAACGACGGCGGCACGCCTGCCAACGGCAGCTACGATTTCGAGTTCCGCCTCTTCGACGTTGACATCGCCGGCACGGCGCTCGCCACACAGCAACGCTCCGGTGTCGCGGTCGCGGGCGGCGTCTTCTCCGTCCGTCTCGACTTCGGCGCGAACTTCAACGGGCAACCGCGCTGGCTGGAGGTCGGCGTCAGGCTCGCGGGCAGCGCCGATCCCTTTACCACGCTCAACCCGCGCCAGCCCGTCACGTCCGCGCCCTATGGCATTCGCAGCCTCACGGCCGGCTCAGCTGACGCGGCGGCGGACGCCGCAAAACTCGGCGGCATCGACGCCAGCGAGTATGTGAAGACGGACGACCAGCGCCTGGAAGACGGCGGCCCTCCCGGCCCTGGCAGCACGCACTACATCCAGAACAGCGCCGCGCAGCAGGCCGCGAGCAACTTCAACATCTCAGGCAACGGAATAGTCGGAGGAAATCTTTCGGTAGCGGGAACGTTCTCCGCGCCCGGTCAACTGGTTAAGAGCCTCAACGGTCTAAAAGACAACGTTGCTCTCGCGGCTGGCTCGAACATCACCATCACGCCCTCGGGCAACACTTTGACGATTGCCTCGGCCGGTGGCGGAAGTGTCAATGCCGTTCTCAATCAAACCACCCAACAAGCCGGCGCGAATTTCAACATCGCCGGCACCGGCACCGCGAACACTTTCAACTCCGCGACGCACTACAATATCGGCGGCAACCGCATCCTGAGCACACCGGGAGCGGCGAACCTCTTCGCCGGACAATTCGCCGGTCAGTCAAACACGACGGGTGGCACCAACGTCTTCATCGGCTTCAGGGCGGGTGCAACTAATTCGGTGGGCGGCCAGAATATCTTCGCGGGTGCCTTGTCCGGGAGATGGAACACGACGGGCGAAAAGAACTCCTTCTTCGGCAGTGGAGCCGGCTACGGGAACACGACGGGCGACGGTAACACCTTCTTGGGCGATGGAGCCGGCGCTGATAACACGACCGGCTCGAACAATGTGTTCATCGGCAGGCGGGCGGGCGACGCGAACACCAGCGGCAACGGGAACACCGTCGTCGGCGTGTTCGCCGATGTCGGCTCGGCTAATCTCTCTCACGCCACCGCCATCGGGGCCTTCGCGGTCGTTAATACAAGCAATACCGTCCAGCTCGGCAGGGGCAACGGTAACGACGACGTGCGCGTGCCGGGCCGTCTCGTCGTCGGCAAACTCGGCTCTGCCGGGAGCGCGCACCTGTGCCGCAACGCCGCGAATCAACTCGCCCCCTGCTCGTCCTCGCTGCGCTACAAAACCGACATCGCGCCGTTCAGCGCCGGATTGAACCTTGTCCAACAATTGCGCCCGCTCACTTTCAGATGGAAGGACGACGGGGCGCGCGACCTCGGCCTCGGCGCCGAAGAGGTCGAGCGAATCGAGCCACTGCTCGTCACCTACAACAGCGCGGGGCAAGTCGAAGGCGTCAAGTACGACCGTGTGGCCGTCGTCCTGCTCAACGCCGTGCGCGAACAGCAGGCACAAATCAGGCAGCAGCAGCAACAGCTCGAACAGCAGCAGCTCATCATTGACGGTCTGCGACAACTGGTCTGCCGCGCCAACCCGCAGGCGCAGGTATGCGCGAAGTGACGTTCTTGCCAGTATTGCCTGCAATAGCGGGCGCTACTGACACGGCGCAGCGCGCCGCCCGTGCGCGCAGAGGTTTAAGACAATGAAACGCCATCCACTGACGTCGCCGCCGTCGCGCTCTCTGTTGAGCGCAGCCCTTCGCATCCTGTGGGCCTTCGCGCTCGTTGTTTACTCGACGGCCGGCGCCATGGCGCAGCAGGGCGGGAGCTACGAGATCAAACAATCTGTCATCGCTGGCGGCGGCGGGAATTCGAACGGGGGCTCGTACCAACTCACGGGCACGACGGGGCAGCCCGCTCTCGGCTCGTCGAGCGGCGGCTTCTTCGCGCTCCTCTGGGGCTTCTGGCCCGACGCCGAATTTCTTCCGCTCTTAACCACTGCGAGCGCTTCGCCGACAGCGAACGCGGCACACTGGCATAACCAGGACCCGACCATCACACTGACCGCGACTGGCGGCACGCCCCCGCGCAGCATCAACTACTCCGCCGCGGGCGCGCAAGCTATCGCGCCGACGACCGTCAACTCTTCGTCCACCTCCTTCTTCATCAATCAGGACGGGACGACTACGATCAGCTACCACGCCACGGACGCGGCGGGCAAAGTGGAAGCGACGCAGACGCTCACCATCAAGCTCGACAAGGTCGCGCCCGATGTGGTGATCAATTCGCCCACGGCAACCAATTATGATCTCAACCAGCAGGTCCAGGCTTCTTACAACTGCAGCGACACACGCTCCGGCGTCGAGAGTTGCACGGGCACACTCCCGAATCAGAGTTTGATAGACACTTCCGTCCCTGGGTCTTACACCTTCAACGTCACGGGCGCGGACTTCGCTGGCAACCAGACCGTCCAAACCGTCAACTACACCGTCTCCTCTGCCCCGCCCGCGCAGGGCAAAAAAGTCGCGGCGGCGGACGGCGCGGCGGACGATTATTTCGGTGCCACAGTAGCCATCAGCGGCGACACCGCAATCGTCGGCGTGCAGAACGACGACAACGGCGACCACATCGATCACGGTTCGGCTTACATCCTCGAACGCAACGCGGGCGGCGCGAACAACTGGGGGGTGGTTAAAAAACTCATCGCCGCGGATGCGGTTCATGCCGATCGGTTCGGTTCCGCCGTAGCCATCAGCGGCGATCTGGCGGTCGTCGGGAAACCGACGGCTGGAGTCTTTCAAAGCGGGGCGGCTTACATCTTCAGCCGAAACGCGGGCGGCGTAAACAACTGGGGGCTAATTAAAAAATTGGATGTGGACGAATACTACGGCAGCGTCGTCGGCATCAGTGGCGACACGGTGATCATCGGCAGAAGTGGCGGCGTCGCCGGCGGCGAAGGCGGCCCCGGGGAAGAGGAGCCGCGGAAAATCTACGTCTTTGAGCGCAACACCGGAGGCACGAACAACTGGGGCGAGGTCAAAGTCATCCAGGTCGCGACGGAATCTATTTACGTAGCGGCCATCAGCGGCGACACAATCGCCGCCGTGGCGTTCGGAGAGAGCACTCCTGCCGGCAGCGTTTTCATTTTCGAGCGCAACGCGGGTGGCGCGAACAACTGGGGCGAGACGAAAAGGCTGATGCCCTCCGACGACTACACATTCAACCTGAGCGTCGCCATCAGCGGCGACACCGTCGCCGTCGGAGCGTCTTTCTTCACGTCTATCTTCGTTCCGGCTCAGACTGAGGTCTATATCTTCGACCGCAACGTGGGCGGAGCGGGCAACTGGGGCGAAGTCAAAAAAATCGCTGAGGTGGAACCGGGCGACAAGTTCGGGAGCGCGGTCAGCTTGAGTGGCGATAAATTGATCGTCGGTGCGGCGGGCGATGACCCGCAAGGAGAGTTAAACGCAGGCGCGGCGTACATCTTCGAGCGCAACAGCGGCGGCGCCAACAACTGGGGGCAGCTGAGAAAATTGACAGCCGCCGACAGCGCAGAAGGCGATTCCTTCGGCAGTGCGGTCGCCCTCAGCGGTACAACCGCCATTGTCGGCGTGCCGCATGACGACATCGGCGGGAACACTGATCAAGGCTCGGTGTGCATCTTCGATAATCAGTAACGGCACGCACAGATGCGGTTAGTGGTTGTGGGCACAGGTCAAGCCGTCGCCGGGCTAAACCACCCGCGCACCCTTCGGAACACGCTCCTGAAGAAGCGAATCACGCGCGGCAAGATCCAAATCGACACCGCCAATCCCGCGCCAATCATAAAGAACACCAGCACCGGCAGAAACAGCGCGAGCACGACTGCAACTATCACCAGCGCGTCTTCGGCAAGACTGACAACCACATTGGAAACAGGTTCGGGACTGGTGTTAATGAGCGCGCGCGTCGCGGCCTTCGTCCCGTGCGAACTCAACGCCAGTCCGCCGCCGATGAGCAAAGCGATAACCTGCACGCTGCGATCGAATTCACCGAAGGCGGTTGCGGCGATCACCGCGCCGGCGGGAATGCGTATGAACGTGTGAATCACGTCCCAGACGCTGTCGACGACTGGAACTTTGTCGGCCACGAATTCGACGACGAACATAAACAACGCGACTCCGATCACCCACCAGTTAGTCACCACATCGAGTTCGCCGGGCAGCTTCAGATTCGCAAGGCGACTCAACAACCCGAGCGTCGCCACCGTCGCGTAGAGATTGATGCCAGACACCCACGAGGCGCCCAGGCTAACCGCCAGTGTGGAAATGAAGTCCATCGCAGGAAATTATACGCCCGATTCTTAAGCCAGGTTCGACCGTTTAGTGGACAGGATTAACCCGATTTACAAGATGAGGATGAGAGGGCCTTATTTATTTTAGGTGCCAATCGTGTGAATCATGTAAATCTGGTCTAAATAAAGTCAGAGAGGAAGACAAGGTACGACCCTGACATGATCGAAGAGATCATTGTCCGCCTTCCAGGAAGCTAGCCGTCGCTTCCCGGGTCGGATAGAATCGTCACCTCCTCTTAAATCGCTGTACTCGACGTGCCACACTTTTTTTGGTTCAACCGAAATACGCGGGGCCAGCGGATCGTAAAGTTTAACGGCATGCGGTAATGAAACCTTGGGATTGTCCAACCAGGAGGCGCCATGACTAATCGACCTTCATATCGCCGTCGAATTCTAAACCTGTTCGTTTTGCTCTTGTGCTGCGCAGGCATCGCTCGCGCGCAAACTGATAAGCGCCAACTAACGATCGAGTGGATCTTTGGCGAAGGTCGCGCGGTGGCAGGCGTCCCGGCGACGGCGTGGCTCGAAGACAGCACCCTGATGATGCTCGACAATCGCCGGGCGCCGTCGGAACGAACGTTTGAGAAACTAGATCCGGCTACCGGGCGCAGACAGAAAGTCGTTGATGCCGGCAAGGCCTTGGCGAGTCTCAAGTCGGTAGTGGCGGGCGTTGACGTCAATAGTTTGCCCTGGCCGATTGCGTTCGATGGTCTGGGGCGGCGCGCATTGTACGTTCTCAAAGGAGACGTTCTGGTTCTGGAACTTGCCACTGCGCGGTTTCAACGCCTCACGCGGACTGCCACCGAAGAAACCTCGGCCAGTTTTTCCCCGAATGGTAACCGGGTCGCCTACGTGCGCGACCACGATCTCTATTTCTTCGATCTGAATACGAATCGCGAGACGCGGGTTACTCGAGACGGTTCAGAGACGATGCTGAACGGCACTCTTTCGTGGGTGTACTGGGAAGAAATTTTTGGCCGCCGGGACATCGGGTATTGGTGGGCGCCCGACTCGAAAGCGATCGCATATCTTCAATCGGACGAGTCGAAGGTTGACCTCGCCTATTTCACCGATATTGCGCCTTTTCCTCCGCGCGTGATTCGGCAGCGATACGCAGTAGCGGGCCGTGAGAACCCCCGCGTGCGGCTTGGAATAGCTGAACTCAACAACCTGCGCACTCAGTGGATTCGCATAAACGATAAACCATTTGAATATATCGTCCGGGCAAAGTGGCTACCGGATGGCCGTCGCTTAAGCGTGCAAACTATGCCGCGCCTGCAGACTGAACTGTCCCTTTATTTTGCCGACCGGAGAACGGGAATGGCCACGCGCATTCTTACCGAGACAGATCCCGGTTGGGTCAACCTGGCTGACGACCTTTACTTCTTTAATGATGGTCAGCATTTCCTTTGGCCGTCTGAGCGCGATGGCTACATGCATCTGTATCGCTATCGAATGGACGGCACCGTTGCCAACCAGGTGACAAAAGGCCCCTGGGCTTTGGCGAGCGCGGGTGGAATAGCGTTCTGGGTGCGGCAGGCCCTTGTCGGAGTCGACGAAAAGAATGGTTGGGTTTACTTCACCGCACTCGAGCGATCGTCCATCGAAAGACATTTATATCGTGTGCGCGTTGACGGCTCAGAATTCAGACGCCTGTCCGACGAACCTGGAACTCACCGCATTTCCATGTCGCCGGACACGCATTATTTTCTTGATCGCTATTCAGACGTGCGCACACTTCCTGCACTTCGTCTACATAACAACGAAGGGGCGAAGTTGAGCACCATTGCCGATCCGCGTCCGCAGTTAATTGCGTCATACGACGTTCAGTTTCCAGAACTGACTACAATTCCCGCGGAGGATGGCTTTCCGATGCCGGCGCAGATCCTGAGGCCAAAGAATTTCCGGACGGATCGCCAGTATCCCGTAATTATGTTTGTTTATGGCGGACCGGCTGCGCCGCAGGTGGCAAACGCGTGGCAAGGCGATATTCTGTGGAATCAACTGCTGCTTGAAGCCGGCTTTGTCGTCGTCAAAGTGGACAATCGATCGGCCACCGCGATTAATAAACAGTTGGAGAACACAGTTCTGAAGCGCCTCGGCGAAGCAGAGACTCCTGACCTGGTGGCCGCCGCCCGGTGGCTAAAAAAACAGAGATGGGTTGACGACAAACGCGTAGGAGTGTGGGGTTGGAGCTACGGCGGCTACATGACTTTGAATTTACTGACTCGTTCACAGGAGTTTAAAGCCGGTATCGCCGTTGCGCCTGGTACCGACTGGCGGTTTTACGACACCAAGTGGACTGAGTCAGCTATGCGAACCCCACGAGAGAATCCGGAAGGCTACCAAAGTACGTCGCTAATCCCGCGCGCGAAGGACTTGCATGGCAATCTGCTGATCGTCTTCGGAAGCTACGACGATAATGTGCATCCAGTAAATGAAATGGCGTTTATCGACGCCCTGGTCGCCGCGGGCAAGAAGTTTGAAATGATGAACTATCCGATGCGCAAACACGGGATCGAGGATCCAGCCGCAACCCGGCACTTGTACCGGCTGATGCTCGACTTCTGGAAAGCCAATTTGTGACCCTCGCTGCCGACGACAGCCTGCGGGTCGCAATGAAATCCGCGCCTCGGGCGTTTTGCCGGGTTCTGGTTTAGCTGAAGGAATAGCCAGGCGTGAAGAGACTGCGCATCACTCAGGGAATCATCCTCGGTGTAGCATTGGGACTGGCCATCGGGGTCGGAGCCTACACGTTTGTTTACGCGCAGGGGTATTCGTACCTGACGGACAATCCCGCGGCCTGCGCGAACTGTCACATCATGAACGAGCACTACAGCGGTTGGCTGAAGTCCAGTCATCGCCACGTAGCCGTGTGCAACGACTGTCACACGCCGCCGCAATTCGTGGGCAAGTACATGACCAAGGCGCGCAACGGATTCTGGCATTCTTACTACTTCACCACCGGGTGGTTCGAAGACAACCTACGCATTTCCGAACACGGCTTTGAGGTCACCGAAAAAGCCTGCCGGAAATGTCATCAGGAGATCGTGGACGCTATTGAAGGACAGCACGCCGAAGCGAAGGACTCACCTATAAGTTGTATCCGGTGCCATCGCTCGGTAGGTCATCTGCATTAGTGACCTCGGTGTCTCTTTGTGGTTCTCTGTGCCTCTGTGGTGATTGGATACGTGGAAACTTCAACCACTGAGACACAGAGATCACACCGAGGCACAGAGAGATTCTCGACAACCCTGAAGGAAAACGGGCAATGGACGAAGAGAATAAGAACGAAGTGAAAAAAACTACGGACAAACCGCAAAAGAAAAGCCGGCTCAAGTTCGTCGGCGTAGTTGTGATTGCCGTGCTCGCGACCGCGTTTGGACTGGCGCTGCTGATTAACATCTTTCAGCGCAAGCAGGAAGCCCGCAATCCGTTTTTCCGCGTCGTTGAGTTGACCGATGACACAGTCGACCCGGCCCTCTGGGGGAAGAACTTCCCGCTGCAATACGACGATTACCTGAAGACGGTCGATCAGGTCCGCACGCGCTTTGGCGGGAGCGACGCTTTGCCGCGCACGCCCACGCAGGCTGATCCGCGTTCGGTCGTTGCCCAATCACGCCTGGAAGAAGATCCGCGGTTGAAGACGATGTGGGCCGGTTATGCTTTTGCAAAAGATTTCCGCGAAGAGCGCGGCCACGCTTACATGCTGGACGATCAAACTTTCACTGAGCGCCAGCAGGTTGCGCGACAGCCCGGCACGTGTCTGAACTGCCACGCCTCCACCTACGCCATTTACAAGCAACTGGGCGGCGGCGACATCGTCAAAGGCTTTGAAGAGCTGAATAAGATGTCCTACTTCGACGCGCGCAAGACGGTCACGCACCCGGTCGCGTGCATCGATTGTCATGACTCGCAAACGATGCAACTGCGCGTCACGCGGCCCGCGTTCATTGAAGGCATGC
>DASUTF010000033.1:0-14721 GCA_036374695.1 Pyrinomonadaceae bacterium | reverse complement strand
ATGTTGGAATCTTTCGGCGAAGGCGCAATCCAGCCTGACTCGCCGCCACCCACGTCCCACCAATCGCGTTCAGTGATCCCGCCCTCACTCGTGCGACTCGCGATGCGGATGGTCGAGTTGTCCTGCTGCGCGCCATAGATGTTGTAAGGAAAATCGTTGTCGGTCGTGACGCGATAAAACTGGGCGGTCGCTTGATCCTGTTCAGTCCAACTGCGGCCGCCATTGAACGAGACGTTCGCGCCACCGTCGTTGCTGTTGATCATTCGATTGGGGTCGTCCGGAGCAATCCAAAGATCATGATTGTCACCGTGCGGCACGCCGATGCCCGAAAACGTCCGTCCGCCGTCATTCGATCTGTAGAAGCCTGTATTCAAAACATAAACGGTGTCGGCACTTTTCGGATCGGCGTAGATGCGCGTGTAGTACCACGCGCGCTGGCGCAGGTTGCGTTGCTCGTTTGTCTTCGTCCAGGTGCGGCCGCCGTTGTCTGAGCGAAACACGCCGCCGTCTTCGGCTTCGACGATGGCCCAGACCCGTTCCGGATTCGCGGGCGAAACCGTGATGCCGACTTTGCCAACCATCCCCCGCGGCAATCCCTGATTGCGGGTGAGCTCGGTCCAGGTGTCGCCGCCGTCAGTGGATTTGAAGATACCGCCGCCGGGGCCGCCGCTCTCTAACGTCCAGGGCTTCCGATAGACTTCCCAGAATCCCGCGTACAGAACATTCGCATTCGACGGGTCGATGATTAGATCGATAGCGCCGGCTTTGTTGCCGCGTGAAAGGACTCGGTCCCAGGTCTTCCCGCCATCTTTCGACCGGAAAACGCCACGTTGATCGTTTGGACCAAACGTGTGGCCAAGCGCCGCCACGTAAACAATGTCCGGATTTTTCGGATGCACCCGCACGCGGCCTATCTGGCGCGTGTCTTCGAGCCCGACGCGCTTCCATGTCTTCCCGGCGTCCGTCGATTTGTAAACGCCGTCGCCATGCGAGACGTTGCCGCGAATCGGCGACTCGCCCATGCCCACGTAAATTGTGTTCGGATCGGAATCGGAAATTCCGATCGCGCCGACCGAACCGGTGCCGAACACTGAGCCATCGCTGATCGGCTCCCAGTTGATGCCGCCGTCCGTCGTCTTCCAGACGCCACCGCCCGTCGCGCCGAAGTAATAGACCATCGGCTGCGAAGCGACGCCCGCAACCGCCGTCACGCGGCCACCGCGAAACGGCCCGATCGAACGCCACTGAAGAGGCTTAAGCGCATCAGTCGGAGCTTGCGTCGCGGGCGCTGTGGCCGCCGGTCGCCTCTGCGCTTCGACGGAAACTCCGAAACAGGCCAGCGCTGTGAAAAGCAGGGCAGCAGAACAAAAAGTCACGAAGGACTTTCTAAACATGGCGGGGACTCCTTAATTGTTTCAAGCGTGGTGCGGTGAACGGCGCGGAAGATACTCGATTTTGAACTCAGTTGCCAAATCGCGTGCGGTGGATTCCCTTTGTGTCTCCGTGCGTTCTCAGTGTCTCTGTGGTGAGTTATTGGTAAGGCAGATTCACCACAGAGTCACAGAGACTTCACGGAGACACCGAGACCAACTCGGAGAACGCGGGGTCAGAACAACTCACCCAACGCTTCTTCAACCGATCGCACGCCAATCACGCGCAGCCCGAGCAGCTTCTCCAGACCCGAGGTATTCGACGACGGCATGATGATTTTTTTGAAGCCGAGCGCCTGAGCTTCGCGCGCGCGGACAGATGCTTGCGACGCTCCGCGAACTTCGCCGGTCAAGCCGACTTCGCCAAACACCGCCGTATGCGCGTCGATTGGCTGATTGCGAAAGCTGGAAGCGATCGCCGTCACCAACCCCAGATCGACCGCGGGTTCGTCAACGTCCAATCCACCGGCGATGTTGACGAACACGTCGTCGCCGAGCAACTGCATGCCGGCGCGCTTTTCCAGCATCGCAATCATCAACGCGACGCGGTTCTGATCGACGCCCTGCGTCATGCGGCGGCCGGTGCCGTATTTCGAACTGGAAACAAGCGCCTGAATCTCGACGAGCATCGGCCGCGTGCCTTCCATGCAAGCGGTGACGACCGAGCCGGCCGCGTCCGCCGGCCGCTCAGCCAAAAACATCTGCGAAGGATTCGCGACCGGCGCCAGACCGGTGCTCGTCATTTCAAACACGCCCACCTCGTTCGCAGCCCCGAAACGGTTCTTGGTCGCGCGCACGATACGGTGGTTGTGATGACGCTCGCCTTCGAAATACAGAACCGTATCTACGATATGTTCGAGAGCACGAGGGCCGGCGATTGACCCTTCCTTTGTCACGTGACCAATTAGAAAGATTGGGACGCCACGGGTCTTCGCGAGCAAAAGCAGTTGTGCGGCAACTTCGCGAATCTGCGAAATCGAACCGGGCGCTGATTCTATTTCCGAAGAGAAGGTCGTTTGAATGGAATCGATGACAACTGCCGATGGTTTTACGCGATCGATTTCGCGCAGGATGTTCTCGAGATTTGTTTCCGGCAAGAGCAGCAGGTTGGGCGCTGCGATCCGCAGACGTTCGCCGCGCAACTTGATCTGGCGTTCAGACTCTTCGCCCGAGACATAAAGGACATTTGCGCCGCCTGCGCTCAGTTTGTCCGCGACTTGCAGCAACAGGGTGCTCTTACCGATTCCCGGGTCGCCGCCAAGCAATACGAGCGTTCCCGGCACAATGCCGCCGCCCAGTACGCGATCGAATTCCGTGACGCCGGAGGAAACGCGTGTGTCGTCCTGCGATTCGATCTCGGCATATGAGATGGCTTTCGCTTCGCGCAGACGAAAGCCCTCGCGGCCCGCGCCCTTTTTCGTTTTGACGACGCGCTCTTCGACCAGCGAATTCCACTCGCCGCATTCGGGACATTTCCCCAGCCACTTGCGCGACTCGTAGCCGCAGGACTGACAAATAAATATTGAGTTCGAGGCCCTGGTCATTTGAAGGTGTATCGCGTGTAGCGAGGATCTTCAACGAGCTTTTTGTCTTTCAGGAAAGTCCAGGCGGTCGCGTTGATCTTCGGCGCCAGATCGTAATACCAGTGGTCGTGCCCCTTCATCTCGACTAAGTCGACGCTAAATCCGCTCTTGACCAACATCTCGCGCGTGGCCCGCACCGCTTCCAAGGGAAAGAAGCGATCCACGGTTCCGACGGCAATGTGAAATGGAATCTTTCGCGATGCTCGTTCGACGATTTGGGCGTCATCGGGCCGCAATGCCCCGGCGTGAATGGCCACGGCGGCAAAGTACTCCGATTCAAACAACCCCATGTAGAGCGCGAAGGTGGCGCCCGCCGAATGACCCCACACATACATCCGACGTGGATCAACCGGATGTTGTGCTTTCACTTCTGAAACCAGGTCGTGCAGAAAATCAGGTCCATCATCGGGACTTCTCCATCCTTGTGTCGAAATCGCATCAGGCGCCACGAGGACAATTCCCTCCTTCAAACCCAATTCCTTCCATTTATCCATTAGCGACTGTCCATTGCGCCCCGAGCCGTGCAACAGAACGACCAACGGCGCGGGATGCTCAGCCTTCGCGGCCTCTGGAACCAGTAAGAGGTACGTGCGCTTCTTGCCACCCGATTCGATTGTCTGTTTGGAAACTTTTTGAGCCGAGGCTGACACCGCGAGCCCGCCCAGGATGACGATCAAAGTGAGAAGAAACAGCCTATTCATCTGAGGAATGGTTTCACATTCTCTACCGGCCGTCCGAGGACGGCTCGATTCCCGCGCTCAACTATCGGCCGCTGAATCAAGTCAGGGTGCTTGATCATCAGCGCGATGATCTCGTCGTCGCTGAAATCCTTTTTACCAAGTTCGAGTTCGCGATAGACCGATTCGCTGGTGCGCAGAAGCTCGCGCGGCTTGAGGCCCATCTTTTTAAGCAACTCGCGAAGTTTCTTGTCGCTCAGCGGCTCGATGTAATAGTTAACTTTTTCGAAATCCACGCCACTCTCACGGAGCAGCTTGTCCAGCTCGCGACACTTGGTTCAAGTGGGTTTTTCGTAAACAGTGATTCTGTCGGACATCTCAATCAATAAACCACTAAGCCACAAAAACACAAAGAAAGATAATCAAGTCCGGGGTTAGGCTTCGTGTCTTTGTGGTAAGTCGTTTCTACGGGAATATTCCCCGCACCCGCGTCGCTTCGGCCACCCGATCAATCGCCAGAATGTAAGCTCCGGTGCGCAGATCGGTGCCGTATCGATGGGCGGTGGTGTGCACTTTCAGAAAAGCATCACTCATCGTATCTTCCAGCGTCTGGTTAATGCGCTTCTCGCTCCAGAAGAACGAATACTGATCCTGGACCCACTCGTAATAACTGACGGTGACGCCGCCCGCGTTCGCCAGAATATCCGGGATAACCGTAACTTTCTGCTCTTCCAAAACGCGGTCGGCCGCCGGGGTGGTTGGGCCATTCGCCAGCTCGGCAATGATCTTCGTCTTCACCTTGCCTACATTCGCCGAAGTAATACTATTCTCGAGCGCCGAAGGACAAAGAATATCGCACTCTACTTCGAGCACCTCGTTAGGCTCGATTTCTTTCACGCCCGGCATGCCTTGCAACGAACCCGTCTCTTCTTTGTGTTTCAAGACGGCGTGAATGTCCAATCCGTTTTCGGCGTACAGGCCGCACTTTGAATCGCACGCCGCGACTACGCGCGCACCGTCCTCGGCCACCAGCCGGGCAATGATCGAGCCGGCATTACCAAAGCCCTGCACCGCAACTCGCGCGTCCTTGATGCGCGCGCCGCGCACCTTGCAGGCCTCGCGCAGCGCATACAGTGCGCCACGCGCAGTCGCTTCATGACGTCCCTGCGAACCGCCCAGCGAAAGTGGCTTGCCCGTAACGACGCCTAATTCCGTATGGCCGTGCACCATCGAGATCGTGTCCATGATCCAGGCCATGGTCTGCGAGTCGGTATAAACATCCGGCGCGGGAATATCTCGATCCGGCCCGATAATCGGTGCAATTTCGAAAGCGTAGCGGCGCGTCAAACGTTCCAATTCGCTAATCGAAAGACTCTTGGGGTCGCAAACGACGCCGCCCTTCCCGCCGCCGTAAGGGATGTTCACCGTCGCGCACTTCCAGGTCATCCACGACGCCAACGCTTTGACTTCATCGAGCGTGACATTTGGGTGATACCGGATGCCGCCCTTGGCGGGACCGCGGGCGATGTTGTGCTGCACGCGATAGCCTTCGAAGACTTTCGTCTCGCCGCCGTCCATCTTCACCGGGATGGAAACGACCAGTTGTCGCTTCGCGCTGCGCAGAACGTTGCGCATCGAATCTTCCAACTCGAGATAGTCCGCCGCGCGGTCGAACTGCTGCTTGGCGATCTCAAAGGGATTTAGTTCTTCAGAAGGGGCGACTGCCGACATGATAGCTCTCCTTGTCCGCAACGTAATGGGGCTGAAACGGCGGTAATCCTACAAGCATTCAGCGCAATGTCAAAGAATTTTCTGGGCTGGCGCGCCGGAATCTGCGGCCTCATGGAACCGGACAAGAATCGCGGTGTCTAAGTTTGCAGCTTCTTCGACCCGAGAACGGCACCGGCAAGACAGGAGGAAGCCAGAATGTTCACCAATCTAGTTGAGTCGAGTGCCGACAAATCGGCATTCAAACGCCGCAGCTCGTTCTTTCTCGCCACGGTGGCCGGCTACGCATTGTTTCTGTTCGCCGCGGGCATCGTTAGTGTGCTGACCTACGATGCGCAAGTAGAAGCGCAAACCACCCACATGCTGGTGGAAATGTGGATTCCGCCGGTGAGTAGCGCCGAAGAGCCCAAGCCGCCTCGCGAATCTTCACCTCGACGAACTAGACCGGCCAACGCTCCGGTTGACCGAAATATCACCCAATCTGAAAGAACGGAGGGAGTGTCCACAACAAATGATCCGACGCGGGTACCTGAAAACGTCGGCACCAAACCATCGAACGTGCCGCCGGTAACCGGTAGTTACCGGCTCAGTAATCGGAATGTCGATCCGCCCTCAGTCATTCCTGATACGCACGGATGCGTAAACTGCGGCGCCGACCCTCCGACCGTTGTCGAGACTGTAACCCCACCCCTTCCGCCGAAGCCGAAGCCAACGACTCTTCGCGTAAGTGCGCCAGTTATTCTCGCGAATGTAATTGTCATGCCTAAACCAATCTATCCGGTTCTCGCGATCCAAACTCGGACTCAAGGGTCCGTGAATGTTCAAATCCTGGTTGACGAAACGGGCAAGGTCATCTCAGCCCAGGCTGTGAAGGGCAATGCGATGTTGACCAAAGCGGCAGAGGACGCGGCGCGGCGCGCGCGATTCACTCCGACAAAGCTGGGCGATCAACCCGTAAAGGTGCAGGGAGTCATTACCTACAATTTTGTGCTGCAGCAGTAAAGTGTTGCGGCAATTCTGTGGAGATTAGCTCGTCTCAACGCAGGGCATTAGCCACACACAGCGGGTTGCGGCGCGGGCAGCCCGCGTGGGGTGCCTGATAGGGAGGGCGTTCTGAGATCTCAAATTTCAAATCTGGATCTCATCAGAGCCCTCCCTCCCAGTCAGGCTAGTGCCCCGACTCGGCCGAGGCTGTCAGTCGTTTTCGGCCATCGCCGCTGTTACAATCTTCACATGCCAAACAAAGACGCCGATGCAAAGGACCGCGATCCGGAACGCGGTGAGCACGAGGAGAAATCGAAGGAGCAGCAGAGCACCTCTGCAGAAGATCGAGAAAAGAGAAAGCTTCCTGAACCTCCCGGAAATTTGCGCCGGCGCGCGGAATGGTTCAAGAAGCGCCACTGAGCCTGGTGCGCACGCCTCCGGCGTGCTGCGTCTCAGGCATGCCGGAGGCGTGCGCACCGACCCTACTTAATCTTCAATCTCCAGATACTTCTTCCGTAAGTCGCCGCACTCAACGTCCCGTCCTTTTCGTGATAGACGAGATCAACGATCATCGCATTCGGCAGATTCTTACTTAGGTTGCTCCAAGATCCTTCCTTTAGATCCAGCATATAGACTCCGGCGTCATTCCCAACGTAGATCTTTTCGGGATCGTCCTGGCGCATGATGGCCACGTGGTGAGGGACGTCGGGAAGCTGTCCTTTGTCGATGTCTTCCCAGGTCCGCCCGCCGTCGCGGGTGCGAAACACATGCGAGTGACCAAAGTTCGCGACCGTCGCCACGACAATGTTTTCATCAGTCGGATGACTCTCGAGGCGCGTGATAGTGTGGCCGGGTAGGATCGAGCCGGACAGATTCGGGCTCCATTTCGTTCCGCCGTTCAAACTGCGAAAGAAGCCGCCGTTTTCAGTGCCGATGTAAACGTGACGCGAATTCGCGGGCGCGACTTCGATTGCGGTAATTGAACTGCCGTCCAGCTTCGGCGAGACGGCGCGCCAGGTCTCGGCATCGTCATCAGAGCGCCACACGCGATGCGATCCGGTGAAGACCCGTTTCGGACGGGAAGGATCGACGGTGATGTAGCACATCCAAATCGAATTCTGCTCACTCTCAGTCGCCGGCGGCGAGACATTCTTGTGCCGCGCGCCGCGATAGGCACGAATATCCAGGTTGTAGCACGAGCAGTAGAGATGACTCGCATCCTTCGGGTCGAACACCAGCCAGCCGCCGTCGCCTTCGTAAATCTGAGTGAACGCCGACCGGTCGCCAGTTTTGGTGATCACCGTTCCATTGTCCTGGGCGCCGCCGCCATAGAAGCGCCCATCACTCGGCGCGACATCCAGGTCATAGAACATCGTAATCGCCAGACCTTCGCTGCGATTATTCCACTTGCGCCCGCCGTCTTCGCTGACGTCCAATCCGCCGTCATTCGCATCGTAAACCAGGCCGGGCGCCGCCGCCGGCATCAGGACCGCATGATGGTCAGAGTGGGCGTAATTCGAGTCACCGCGAAATGCGTCCCAGTGAGTAACGCGCCGCCAGGTGTCTCCGCCGTCTTTGGTCAGGTGCAGATCGACGCCGCCGCAGATCACGTAATTGTGATCGGTGGGATGAACCGCGATCGTGTTGTTGTAGGAAATCTGACCCTCATCGGCGAAGTGTTTCTTGCTGATTTTCGTCCAACTCTCGCCCCGGTCAGTGGTGCGAAATACGCCCAGGATCAGGTCGCTGCTTTCGCTGTTCTCGTCTGCAGCAAACGCGTACATCACGTCGGGCTTTGAGCGGCTGATCGCCAAACTTGTGCGCCCGAACAGTGCGGGATCGGGAAGGCCGTTCGTCAATTGATGCCAGTCCTTGCCGCCGTTAACTGATCGCCAGATGCCGCTGCGCGATCCTTGTTCTGTGAAGGTCGCAAACACGACGCCCCGCTTCACCGGATGGAACACAATCGAATGACACCAGTAGTTCTGCGTTGAGATAAACGTTTCCCGTTGCCAGCTCACGCCGCCATCGAACGAAGCGTACATGCCGCCCAGGCTATCTGCCTCAGCGCTAACTTCGGCGAAACCAACACCGCCAAGCAAAAGATGTTTCGAATCGAAGGGATCGATTGCGATGACCCCGATGCCGCGCGGGATTCCGGTGCGATTTGACGAAGCAAGCAACTGCCAATTACGTCCCGAGTCCGTGCTGCGATAAAGCCCGACGCCGGGATAACAGTCGGAAGAAAGGTTGGCTTCGCCGGTACCACAGTAAATGATTTCGGGATGGCGCTGGTCGATGGCGAGCGCGCCAATGTTCAGCACGTCCTGATCGTTCCAACATGATTTCCAGATGCGGCCACCGTCGGGACTGTGCCAGACGCCGCCTCCGGCCGCGCCCAGCCACAGACGTTCCGGATGCTTTGGATGACACACGACGCTCGTAGCTCTGCCGCCAATGTTGTAAGGACCGACACATTCCCATTTGACGTCGACATCGTTCGCGGCGGCCAGACGCTTTTTCGCCCGCGCACGTTCGCGCACCAGCCGGTTGACCGGCGCTTCCCTGACGGGCCAGGACGAACGCGCCTGAAACCATTTGCTGCGTGACTTGTGACTTGTCAGACGGACGTTCGGTCCTTTGCGACGTTTCTGCGAAGACTCTTTCGCAGTTCCGTTCTGCGGCGATGCTTTCTTCTTGGCGTCGGTCTTCCTGGGTGTTTTCTTTGGCATGTGTTTGATTGATGCTTTGTTTTTGCGGGACGGCCGGATGCGAAGGAATAACCAGCGCAGGCGCTTGAGAGGGCCAGCCAAAAAACTTGCCGAAACGCGCGGTCTAAATATCTCAAGACCGGAAGGCTGTCAAATGTTTTGAGTTGGAGTCCTGTGTATGCGGCTTTGCCGGCGCGATGTGCGGATGGCCTTTGGCCTTCCGGCAAGTCCCCGCTCTGACGCTGGTTCGCTTTGAGGCGCAGCCTCAAAGCGAACTGGAAATAATTGGGGTCGGGATCCGGTAAGGCAAAGCCTTACCGCACATCAGACGGCCGAGCCGAAAGCAAATTCTATTTTCACTTCACCTGATCGAAAGTGCATTGCCGAGGATCCTTGTCGGGCCGCCAGCGAAGGAACCGGGTGCCGTGGCGAAAGCGGCCACCGGTGAAGTGGTCGTACTGGACCTCTACGACAAGTTTGGGAGCGAGCGGATGCCATTCAGCCGATCGCTCGGTGGCCCAGCGACTGGGGCCCCCGGGAGCATTGCCGGTGAAGCCGGGCGGCTTAACCAGCTTTTCCAGTTTCTTGGTAAGCGCGGGCTTTTCGGCTGCTTTGAAACTCGAGCTGAACCCGCAGTGATGCAGGAGGCCGTTTTCGTCGTACAAGCCGAGCAGCAGTGAACCCATAACCTTGCCTTCGGATGCATACCGAAATCCGCCGACGACGCAGTCTGCCGTGCGCAGACGCTTGACCTTGACCATGCCGTGGCGGTTGCCGCTCTGGTACGGCATGTCTGCGCGTTTGGCGATTACGCCGTCGAGATCGACGCCCGCGCCGCGCAGCCAATCCTTCGCGATCTTTAAGTCCGACGTGCACGGCGATAGTTCGACGAGCCGGTTTTTCGCAAAAAACTTCTTCGCGAAGGCGTCGAGCTTTTTTCTTCGCTCTTGCAGAGTCAAATCCACAAGCGATTTGGCGCGGTCATCGACCAGGAGATCGAACACGATCAGCTTGGACGGAGTTTCCTCCGCAAGCTTCTTGATGCGACTCGCGGCCGGATGAATGCGCATCAACAGATCATCGAACGAGAATTTCCCCTTCACCGGCACGACAATCTCGCCGTCGATCACGAATTGCTTCGCCTTCAGTTTTCCGAGCGCCTCGACCAGTTCGGGAAAGTAGCGGCCGAGCGGCTGTCCACTCTTCGATTGCAGATCGACGTTGTCACCGTCGCGAAACGCGATGCACCGAAACCCGTCCCACTTCGGCTCGTATTGCCAGGCGTCGCCGGCGGGAAGCTGCGCGACTGACTTCGCTTCCATGGGTGGATAAGATTGCTTGAGAGGTAGAGTCATGCTTTTAGCTGGGAGCGCGGACGTCCTCGGCCGCTTAAGAAGCGCAATATTACCTGCGTATACGGCTAAAAATTGCCCGCTTCGCGTCTCATTGCGGACGGGGACGTCCGCGCTCCCAGGAATTCACTTCAAATACGGCTTCAAATCAAACCGCTTTCGTTTATCCAACAAAGGTTTCCAGAGATCACCGAGCTTCTCAAGTCTCTTTCGCACGTTGCCGATATGAAAATCTTCGATGCGAACTCCCTTTTCGATCTCTTTCCACGTCACCGGCGTCGAGACCGCGGCTTTCGGCGTCGGGCGCACTGAGTAAATCGAGGCCAGCGTTCGGCCCCATGCGTTCTGATTATAATCGACCAGCACCCGCCCCTTGGGACGCTTGGCAACTTTGTAAATCGCCGTGATCAATTCCGGATTTGCGGAAGCCAGGACGTGACCGATCTCTTTCGCGAGTGTCCAGACCTGCTTCTGCGTCGGCCCACGCACAATGGGAACGTAGATGTGAATACCCCTGGAGCCAGTCGTCTTGGCATACGAAGGCATCTTTAGACCGTCCAGCGCTTGCCGGACAACCAGCGCCGTCTCCAAGACATTTTCCCAGGTCGCGCCCGGCACCGGATCGAGATCGAAATGCATGTAGTCAGGCCGATCGACATCGTCACAGCGCGCGTACCATTGGTTCAGATCGATGCAGCCGAGATTGATCACCCAGAGCAGCGCCGGCAAATCCTGAATAATCGGAAAGTCGATAATGTTTCCGGACCCATGCGAAATCGAACAAAGTTCGATCCATTCGGGTCGCGGTGAAGGCGCGCGCTTCATGAAAAAGAATTCGCCGGCTGCGCCGTTCGGATAACGCTTCATCACCATCGCGCGGTCCTGGAGATGAGGCAGCAAAACATGAGATACATCTGCGTAGTACTGGATTAGATCGCGCTTCGTGATCTTCAGCTCCGGCCAGAAAAGCTTTTTCAGGTTCGTGAGTTTGACGGTGCGACCGGAAAGCGTAACTTCAAAGTGCTCTGCGTTCTTCGGTATCTCAATGCGCCGGCGCACAGCCTTCGCGCCCGGTGTGCGGGTGTGTTTGGCGGGATGATAATCGCGAGTAGCTTTAATAGCCATCTGAAGCCACAGATTTACACAGATTTGCACAGATAAGAAACGGCAATCTTCAGCTCCTTTTTCTAATCTGTGTTCATCCGTGTAATCTGTGGCTTCTTCCTCTTTCTCCACTTAACGCCTTGTTTCATTCATGGTACACTGGCCGCCCCATGAAAGCGCTTGAGTCATTTCATCCAGCTGTTCGTGACTGGTTCCTGAAGCAGTTCCCTGCTCCGACAGAACCGCAGGCCGAGGCCTGGCCGGCCATCAAATCCGGTAAACACACGCTGATCGCCGCCCCGACCGGGTCGGGAAAAACTCTCGCGGCGTTTCTTTCGGCGATCGACGACCTGGTTTGGCAAGCGGTGGCCGGAACACTGAGCGATGAAACTCAAGTTGTTTACGTGTCGCCGCTGAAAGCGCTCAGTAATGACATCAAGATTAATTTGCAGGAGCCGCTGAACGGAATTCAGCAGAACCTGGAAGCCGCGGGCATCACCGGCGTGGAAATTCGCACGTTCGTGCGCACCGGCGACACGCCGGCGAAAGATCGCACGGCCATGACGAAGAAGCCGCCGCACATCATCGTCACCACGCCTGAATCCCTCTACATCCTGCTGACAAGCGACGGCGGGCGCCGAATGTTGAGCACCGTGCGCACGCTGATCGTCGATGAGATTCACGCGATGGTGGACGACAAGCGTGGGTCGCATCTCGCGTTGTCGGTGGAGCGGCTGCAAGCCTTGGTTGAAGAACATAACGCCGCCTCGGAGATACGGGGCAGTAGCCCGACCGTAAGGGAGGGCGTGGTCTTCCATAAAGAAGCAGGCAGGATGCCTGCGCTCCCAGGGCTCGTCCGCATTGGCCTGTCCGCCACCCAAAAACCAATCGAAGAAGTGGCACGCTTTCTGGTCGGCTCACGAAACATCGCAGCCGACGGCACGCCGCGCTGCACCATCATCGACTCTGGTCACGTGCGCAAGCTTGACCTGGCGATCGAAGTTCCGAATTCGCCGCTCGAGTCGTTGATGTCCAACGAAGTCTGGGAAGAAATTTACGATCGCATCGCGCAACTGATCCGGCAGCACAAGACGACGCTGGTGTTTGTGAATACGCGACGTATGGCGGAACGCGTGGCGCGGCATCTGGGCGAACGGCTCGGCGACGAAAACGTCACTTCTCATCACGGCAGCCTCGCGCGTGAGATTCGTCTGGCCGCCGAACAGCGTTTGAAATCAGGCGAGTTGAGCGCGCTGGTCGCGACTGCCTCGCTCGAACTCGGCATCGACATAGGCGCGGTCGATCTGGTGATTCAGATTGGTTCGACGCGCGCCATCTCGACGCTGCTCCAACGCATCGGGCGTTCGAATCACACCGTCAGCGGCTTTCCGAAAGGGCGCGTCTTTCCCTTGTCGCGCGATGAACTCGTTGAGTGCGCCGCGCTGATTGACTCGGTTCGTCGCGGTGAACTCGATCATCTCGAGATTCCCGAGCAACCGCTGGACATCCTCGCGCAGCAAATCGTGGCGGCGGCCGCGCCGGAAGAATGGACCGAAGACGCTTTGTTCGAGATGGTCACGCGCGCGTATCCGTTCCGCAATCTCAAGCGCGCGAAATTCGACGAAGTCATTCGCATGCTTTCGGAAGGCTTCACCACGCGACGCGGCCGCCGTGGCACTTACCTGCATCACGACGCAGTGAATCAACGCATCCGCGGCCGGCGCGGCGCGCGACTCTCGGCTATCACCAACGGCGGGGCGATTCCCGATACGTCTGACTATCGTGTCATCCTTGAACCATCCGAGACATTCGTGGGCACGCTGAACGAAGACTTTGCGATTGAAAGTCTCGCCGGCGACATCTTTCAGCTCGGCAATAGCTCGTACGAAATCAAACGCGTCGGCGCCGGCGAAGTGCGCGTGCTTGATGCACACGGACAGCCGCCATCAATTCCCTTCTGGCTGGGTGAAGCGCCGGGGCGATCGGAAGAGTTGTCTGTCTCAGTCTCGCGACTGCGAGGAGAAATCGCTAGTCGACTGGAGCAAAGCGAAGATGCGGACGAGGACGTCCGCGATCCCAGCGTTGAGGGCGCCCGCGCTCTCAATGCTTATGGCCCTGCGATGGATTGGCTGGTGAATCAGGTTGGGCTGACGCAGAGCGCCGCGGAACAAATCGTTGAATACCTCGCACTGACGAAAATCGCGCTGGGCACGATGCCGACGCAGGAGCAAATCGTCGCCGAACGATTCTTTGACGAGAATGGCAGCACGCACGTCGTTATTCATGCGCCATTCGGCAGCCGGCTAAATCGTGCCTGGGGGCTCGCGCTCCGCAAACGATTCTGCCGCAGCTTCAATTTTGAGCTGCAGGCGGCAGCGACTGAAGATTCGATTGTTCTTTCGCTCGGACCGACTCACAGTTTTCCACTCGAGACAATTTTCAAGTTCCTCAACTCGAAAGGCGTCTGCGACGTGCTGACCCAGGCGCTGCTGGACGCGCCGATGTTCAATATTCGTTGGCGCTGGAACGCGACCCGCGCGCTGGCAATTCCGCGCTGGCGCAGTGGCGGCAAAGTCGCGCCGCAACTTCAAAGGATGGCCGCTGAAGACTTGCTGGCACTGGTCTTCCCTGATCAACTTGCCTGCGCCGAAAACCTGACCGGACCGATTGAAGTCCCGGCGCACCCCCTGGTCGAGCAAACTGTTCGCGATTGTCTGGAAGAGGCGATGGACATTCGCGGCCTTGAGCGTCTGCTGCAATCGATCGAGCGCGGCGAGCGAACCCTGATCGCAAGGGAGATGAACGAGCCTTCACCACTCGCTCAGGAAATTCTGACCGCGAAGCCTTATGCATTTCTTGATGATGCGCCGGCGGAAGAGCGCCGCACACTGGCAGTAATGAATCGGAGGTTTCTCGACGCGGAAACTGCGGCCGATCTGGGCCGGCTCGATCAGGCGGCCATCGATCGCGTGCGCGAAGAGGCGTGGCCGTCGGCTGAGAACGCGGACGAGTTGCACGATGCCCTGATGCAGCTCGGGTTCATCACGGTTGCGGAAGGTCGTAAGAGTAATTGGCAGGCGTTGTTTGATGAACTGGTCAACGAACGCCGCGCCACGGCGTTCGTGTCAGGACCGCGAGCCGTGGCACAGACT